>DAOMZH010000128.1:0-16810 GCA_035437985.1 Polyangium sp. (in: bacteria)
GCATAAAGGGCTTGTCCACGCCCAGGGCGCGTGGCCGCAACACTCGATATGTTGATGATGACCCCTTTGCGCCGAGAAATGAACCGTCGCGAGGCTTCTCGACAGCAAAATAAGGCGCCTTGAACGTTTGTCCCGAACAAATGCTCGTAATCCTCGACGGTGGCCGTGGCGAATAAACTGTCCCGCGTCACGCCGGCATTGCAGACGAGTGCGTCGAGCGGACCGAGTTCTTGATCCACACGCTCGAAAAGACGCGCAACATCCTTCTCATCGGCAACATCGGCCTGGAAAAGTGCTGCCCTTTGCCCCAAAGATTCAATGCTGGAAATGGTTTGGCGCGCCGCATCTTCGTCCCGACGGTATACGACGGCAATGGTATAACCTTTGCGCGCCAGGTTCTCCGCGACGGCTCGACCAATGCCGCGGGATGCTCCCGTGACCATCGCAATTCGGGCAGGTTTTTCCGGTGTATTCATGGCAATTCCACCCGCACAGCGCCCACGAGCCCGGGCATACCACACGAAAGTGCGACCGCCGAACGCGCATCGGTCGCTTCGGACTTCACCAACGGACGCAATGGTCCAGGTGTTGGGCTAGACAAACCAGCAATAGCAGGCACGGTTTTTTGCGATAAAAAGTGCATGAGCAATAGCGTTTGTACGAGTGGCGTTGCCGCTCCCATCTGTCCGAGATTCGCAGTCGTCGACATGAGCGGCACGCCCGAGCCGAGAATATTGGCCACGAGTAGGCGTTCGGCGGCGTCCCGATCGCGTTGCCCGACACCAGCCCCATCGACGAGCTTATCGTTGCGCGCCACGACGGCAAGGGCTTGGGCCATTGTGCTTGGCGCGGCAAATCCCGCGTTTCCGTCCGCGGTCGTCGATGCCGACAAGAGAGCCAGGGTTCGTCCTGTTGCATGTTCTGGTTTTTCGAGGACAAGCGCCGCGGCTGCTTCGCTCGGGACGAAGCCAGCAGCAGTTTCCCCGTAAGGCGCACCGACGGCGGTCGCTTCCGACGCTTGTGTGGCTGCGCCGGACGTGCCCAATGACAGAATGGTTTCTGGCTCGACCAGCGAATCATAAGCAAAAACGATTGCGGTATCAATGCTGCCCACTTCCAGCGCGGCAATGGCGGCACGCAGCGCTTGAGCACCAGCATTCGAGCCCGCGGTCGTCGTTCCATCGCCCGTGCAACCTAATTGAATCGATAGCAACGCGTGCGCATTGTTCGAGAGATGAAAAAGCATCCAAAATGGATGCAATAAAGAAAAACCATTGGTCCACGAACCATCAGCCGTCAACGAACCATCTTGATTTTCGAGCACGGGCATGAGGTCGTCCCAATGGGCTCGGAGACCGCCATAACCACAAAAAAGACCGAGACGTGGTCCGCGAGCTGGGGAGCCCGATTTTGCAAATGCCTCGGCCCCGACCTCCATCCCGAAAAGCCCCATTCGCTTCACGAACTTACGATATTTCGTGGCCTTGGGCTCGGCAGTAATGCTCGCCGCAAGTTGGCAAGAATAAGTTTGGGCGGAAAAACGAGAATTGGGAGCAATTGCCCGCTCACCAGCGAGCATGCGCCGCGTGATGGTCTCGACGTCATCGCCGAGAGGTGTACGGAGCGAAAAACCCGTTACGGCCATAGGGGTTGGCCGTGAGTTCATTCCACCCTCCCCAAAACCACACTCACGTTCTGTCCGCCAAACCCAAATGAGTTCGAAAGTACGTAATCGACCCGCGCGATTCGCGGCGTTCGTCCAATGATCTCGATGGGACATTCTGGATCGGGTTCTTCGAAGTGTGCCGTGCCCGGAAGAACGTCGTGCGTCAGCGGCAACAAGCACGCAGCAAGCTCGATGGCGCCTGCAGCAGCCATGAGATGCCCCACGGCCCCTTTGATGGAACTGACCGGAACGTCCCCGAACAAACTCCGTATCGCTTGCGCTTCAGCAACATCGTTCAGCGGAGTTCCCGTGCCATGAGCATTGATGTACCCGATGTCCGACGGCTGAAGTTTGGCGTGACGAACAGCACGCTCCATCGCCGCACGTGCACGTGAACCATCCGGCCGTGGAGCTGTGGCGCGATAGGCATCCTGCGTCGTCGACCAGCCCAAGATTCGCGCCAACGGCGAAGCTCCGCGAGCTCGAGCCCGCGACTCTTCCTCGATGACGAACATCGCCGCTCCCTCGCCGATCACCAGACCATCGCGACGTCGATCAAACGGACGACACGCTGATGCTTCGGCGCGTGGCGATGGCGCCGAAAGACGCGACATGCCGCCAACGCCGAGCGGATTGACCATGGAGTCCGCCGCTCCGCACAAGACGACATCGGCTTGTCCGCGTTCGATCATTGCGGCTGCGTGCGCCACGGCCATTCCGCCTGCAGCACAAGCCGAAACGTGGACGACCACTCGTCCTGACAAACGCAACACGCTGCGAATTTTCTGGGCACACAAATCCACGCGAGACCGGAAGCGCACACCATCGCCACCTGCACCTTCGCCAGGGCCGATCTCCATCCGACCGTCCACGTACTTCGTCGCGAGGTCGTCGAGAAATGCTTGTTCGAGCCCTAAACCGATCGACAGTGACGCACGACGTTCTTCAGCCGTACAGCTGCCATTTTGAAAAGCTTCCGTCGCGGCGATGAGGCCAAAACAAACCTTTCGATCTCGTAAGAGTCCTGTGCGCTCCCAGCGCTCGGCTTCACCCGAACGAAGAAAAACATCGAGGTGGTCCGTGATGAACGCTGCGTTTGTCTCGACGACCGGTACTTCACCCGCGACGCGCGTGGGGAAAGTTCGGGCGTCGAAATTGCGGATGGGACCGATCGCGCTGCGTCCAGCGAGCAATCCCTTTTCGAGTGCTTGGTATCCGATTCCGAACGCGGAGACGGTTCCGACGCCCGTGATGACGGCTTGGCGTTCGCTCATCGCTTCCCTCCGCGCGTGAGTACGACCGCACCTAGATCCCCGTCAGGACCAGCTGACAACACCAACGCGCGCCGGCCTCCGGATTCGACGAGCATCCCGAGCGCCGTGATCCACGCGAGTGCTGGCGTCGCCGCGAGGGATTCGCCCAAGAGGTTTGTCAAGTCAACCGATTGTTTTACAGCCAAAGCTTCAGGAAGCTCGCGCAGGACCTCGCGCGCGGATCCGCCCCAGGGAGCGAGCACGAGCAAGTCGCACGGTTGATCGGCGAGAGCATCGGCGGACGCCAAGATGGCCGCGTCTCGCAACACGCCAGCACGAGGAATCGACATGTCGCGCGGTCGTTCGACTGGCCAAACCCAGATCGATTCGATCCTCCCGAGGGGCAGTTCCGCTTCGCGCGCTAGTGCCAACGCTCCGGCGCCATCGGTGGGCACGAGTCCATCACGCAGGAGACCTTCGCGTTCCAGTTCGGCGAGAGTCACCGGATGCGTTGCGGTGTCTGCTGCTCCAACAATGGCGCGTTCGTAGGTCCCATCGAGCAATCCGAGGCACGCTTCTTCGAGGGCGGTGACAGTGCCCAAACCCCGAGAAAAATAGGCTGCGTTAGGCCCCGCCAAACCTTCGAGGATCGCCCCATGACACAACGTGAAGTTGTTCATGATTTGAAATGCAAAGAGCGGATTGGAAGCGTCGAGTCCTTCCTTGCCGCAGTGGGCGAGGGAAAACTTCTTCTGTTCGTCGAGGCTTGCGCCGATGAGTCGAGCCAATTCGTCCATCTCGGCACCAGATGCACCAACGCCGAAATATGCTCCGATTTCATCATGTTGCGCTGGCCAGCGGGACACCGAGAGCGCATCGCGCATCACGAGCGCCGCCATCCACGCAGCTCGAGACATGAGTTTGCGTTGACGAACGTCTTCGGGGCGCGAGGCTTGGGGAACGTGCACTGGGCCGATCGCCGGGATCTCGCCACGTACCACGCGCCGGCCAAGCTCGATGCCCAGCATGCCGACGTGCGTCAGCGATGACACGGCCACGACAAACACATCGGAGGCTAGCTGCACCGAGTCACCACAATGCTCGCATTCGCTCCACCAAATGCGAAGGCGTTGACCAGCGCCGCACTCACGTTTTTACGAATCGCCCGACCCATGATGTGGGGCAGTGAAAAGGCATGATCCGGTTCTACGAGTCCTGCTGTCGGGAGGCAAATCCCCGACGTGGTCGCTTCGTACCCGCAGACGAAACCCAGAGCTCCAGCACCTGCGATCCAGTGTCCGAGAGCTCCTTTCACCGCTCCAATGTGCGCTTGGTCGAGGGATGAACCGAGCGCGCGTTTGATCGCGTGGGCTTCGACCGCATCATTCAAAGGTGTGCTCGTTCCATGGGCTTGCACGTAGTCGACACGAGCACGTTGCGCATCGTCGAGCGCTCCCCGCATCGCCCGAAATGCCCCATCTCCTGCGGGATCGGGGGCAGTGAGGTGGTGAGCATCGAGAGAGCGAGCGACACCGGTGACTTCTACCGTGGCGTCACCTTGTTCCGCACTCAAAACAATCATCGCCGCGCCTTCGCCCACGACAAACCCATCGCGACGAACGTCGAACGGACACGAAACACCACGAGAGCTCAGCGCTCCGAGAATCCCAAATCCTACGAGCATGAACGGATCGACATCGGCTCCCACGCCGCCCGTGAGCGCGATGTCGCACTGACCCAAACGAATCGCCCGCGTTGCTTCCACGATTGCCGCTGCGCCAGAGGCACATGCGAGCGAGATCGTCTCGACGGGACCAAGTGCGCCGATCATGGCCGCCAAGTTCGACGCAACAGCTGCTGGAGACACGGTGGCGCTATGAACCTGCGCTGCGAATTGCCGTGCATCACGGCCAAACAGTTCGTGATTGAACGAAGAACCTCCCCCGGCTGCTCGCGAGAGAGCCAGGACGGTCTCGTATGTCGCACGTCCACTTTCTGCCCCAACGAACACGCCGATCCGCGGCGCCGCAGCTTGAATCTTGGCGTTTGTCCAAGCTTCTTCTGCCGCGTGGCGGGCAAGTGCCAAGCGGCGATCTTGCGCATCATCGACCGGCCACGATACGCGGGCCGCAACGCGTGATGGATATCCTTCGACGTCAAACGAAGTGATGGGCGCAACTGCCGTCGCCCCAGTTTCGAGCGCTTCACGCGTCTCGGGCCACGTTCGTCCCAGCGGACTGATGACGCCCACACCTCGCACGAAAACTCGCCGCATCAAGATTCCGCCATTGATCCTGAGAGCCAAATATCCAGGAATTCTTTGCGTCGGGCAATGAGTACGGGATGCGTGACTTTCGCCAGGGCAAACCCAAGCTCAGCCGTCGCTACGACGACATCATCGACGCGTGCGGTGCCTTTGACCTGCCCGCCGTCTTCTCGGGCGACGATCATCTCGGCCCGTAAATCGAGTTTGTCTCCGGGACGAATGACGCGTCGAAACCGCGCGCGATCGACCATCGTGAGGAGTGCGTGCATGTCTGTTTGTCCTTCCAGACGACGCGCCGATTCGAGCAACACTCCACAAAGCTGCGCCAATGATTCGATCACGAGTGCACCAGGCATGATGGGATGACCCGGGAAGTGATCACTGAAAATATCATCCGACAACGAAACGCACTTGATACCGGACGCAAAATTCGGCGGTTCGAGACGAGTGATTCGATCGAGAAGGACGTAACGCACGCGTGAACACGAGGATAACAGATTGCTTCGCACCCGAATTGACGACCGGTGTCCATTCGGTGGAAGATGCCCCCTTGCCCGAGGAGAGTGTTCATGGATTGCGTGAGCTGTACTACGCCGATACGCCAAGACCGACCGCACACGTTTTTCCACCACGAGCGTGCGGCATGTCCGTCTTGTGGCGAGCAGCATGAGGGGCGCGTAGTGTTACGCGATGACAAACCCGTGCGGCTTATGCTTTGCCCGGCGTGTGGTTCGTCGGAACAGATCCTCGAAGGAACGGCAGAAAGCTACACCCGCGCGTTTCTGGCTCGCGGGGAATATCCTGAAGGTTTCGACGGCGAAATCGAATTCAAAGAAACGACGTCCACGTGTCCGACGTGTTTGAAGTTGTTGCCCGCGAAAGTCGTCATTCGTGGGGGACGGGTCTATTTCAAGAAAAACTGCGCTGAATGCGGACCGTCAGAAGCGCTCGTTTCGGAAGACGCCAAATACTACGTTCGCGCATACGCGTTCGCCCGCGCAGGAACCGAGCCGCTGGTATTTGCAACGAAGGTCGAACACGGTTGTCCGACCGATTGCGGTACGTGCAACGATCACGAGCAGCATACGTGTTTGCCCATTATCGAAGTGACCGACCATTGCAATTTGGAGTGTCCAATCTGCATCGTCGACAACCAATACTCCAATCATATCGAGCTCGACGTTTTCTCAAAAATGATCGACACGCTCGTACGTAACGAGGGGCAATGTGAATCGGTGGCGCTTTCGGGGGGTGAGCCAACGAGTCATCCGAAGATTTTGGATTTGGTACGTATTGCGACTCGCCCTGAAATTGGTCGCGTCGTCGTCATTACGAACGGGATTCGACTCGGCAAGGATCGCGAATTCGCGAAGGCGCTGAAGGAAAGCGGCGCGTATGTCGGTCTGCAACTCGATGGTTTTACCGCGGATACGCACGAAAAGATTCGCGGCAAAGACTTGGTGAAGGAAAAAGAAGCGGCGCTTCGAGCCCTCAAGGAATTACAGATTCCGACCCAAATCATTTTCGTTGCCACGCGAGGCGTGAACGACGAACAGATTGGCCAAGTCGTCGAGTTGTTCTTGTCGGAGGATCACTTCTTGTCGTTGAATTTCCAGCCTGCGGCATATACGGGGCAGGGTGGGGGTATCTTCGGACATGATCCAATGGACCGTTTGACGATTCCTGGCGTCGTGCGCCGCGTGGAAGAGCAAACTGCAGGCAGATTGAAGACGAGCGATTTCTTTCCTCTGCCGTGTTCGCATCCGCAATGTGTATCCCTGACGTACCTGTTGCGTCTGGAAGACGGGACTTTCCTGCCCTTCTCGCGTTTTGTCGATTTCACGAAGCACGGGACGTTGTTGCGGTCCAGTGCGACGCTTCCGGCGACGCCTGAAATGGAGAAGACGTTGCAGGATGTGATGTACGAAGTATACGCGCATCAGGATGAAATCGAGCGCGGGCCGGAAATCCTGTTGGCCTTGAAGCGAACGATTCGCACGATGTTTCCCGACCGTGCGCTCACGCAAAAAGAAAGCTTGCTCATTGGCGAGCAACAAGCGAAATCGATTTTCTTGCACCATTACATGGATCGACACGATTTCGATTTGGAGCGCTTGCGCAAGTGTTGCCATCATTATCCGCAAACGGACGGGCGCATCATGCCCGCTTGCGGATTCAATATGTTTCACCGGGGTGCTGCCAAAGGCACCAATACGACGACGCCGTCCTGGGGTAAGAAACCCTGGACCAAAGACAATGGCACGACGCGTTTGTCGATCGTGAATTCATGAAACTTTGCGCCGGACACATTGCTTTCGTCACGGGGGGCTCGAAAGGGCTCGGGCGCGCGATTGCGGTCACGCTCGCGCGCGAGGGGGCACACGTGGGGTTCAATTGGACCCGATCGGAAAAAGAGGCCGAGGAGACCCTGGCCGAAATCCGAGCTCATGGTGTGCAGGGTTTGTCATTTCGGACCAGTGTCCTCGACAAACAGGGGCTCGAAGAGGTCGTTCGGACGATGGAGCAGGAAATCGGAACGATCGACATTTTGGTGAACAATGCAGGCGTGAGTGATGTCGTGCCGCTCGCGCTGATGGAGGAAGAAGATTGGGACCGCGTTCTCGACACGAACGTGAAGGGCACGTTTTTGGCGACGCGGGCTGTGCTTCGAGGCATGGTACGCCTAAAACGCGGGCGAATTCTGAACATTGGCTCGCTTGCGGGAGTCAAAATGATGCAAGCCCCCGTGCATTATTCGACAGCCAAAGCGGCCATCAAAGGTTTTACCGAATCCCTAGCGAAAGAAATAGGACGTTATGGGATTACCGTGAATAACCTGGCTCCCGGCGTGCTCGATGGTGGCGTGAGTGTGAATTTGCCCAAAGGGCGCCTCGACGAATACATTCGCCACACCGCACTTGGTCGATTGGGCACATTCCAAGAAGCCGCGGAAGTTGCTGCTTTTCTCGTGTCAGATCGTAGCTCGTACGTGAACGGAGCGACGATTCTCGTCGACGGCGCAGTATAGTCCCGTGACCCGCGTCAAACCATGGGCCGTTGGTTTATTTAGCGCCAGCGTCGTTTTCATCGGCGGGCTCATGGGATGGTCAAGGTTATCCACGCCAAACCCGAGCACGCCGCAACCGCACGTCTCGGTCGCGATGTCCACGACCGCTGCTGCGCCTGTGGATTCGGTCGTGCAAGTCGTACCGGTCGCTTCGGCGAGCGTTGCGGCCAATGTCGAACCCGTACCAGAAAAACCCGTCGTTCGTTGTCCCCGCGAGCCGCTTGTGGAAATACCGCATCGCGAAATTCCGGCTAACGACAAAGAATTATTTCAAGTTCTGCAAGAAAATCCACGAGCATTGGGATCGGCTTCGATTGGGGCGCCCACGCGAGGTTCCTTGTTTGGCGGAGTGGAACTCCCGGAATCCGAAGCAATCAAACACGAAGGAGGATACGCATGGGGAACCGAGCTCGTCGTGCGTTCGATCGAAAGGGCCGTACGTGAAGTCCGGCGGTGTTTTGCGAATACCCCAATATTGCGCGTTGGCGACATATCTCGTAACAAAGGTGGATGGCTGAAACCCCATCGAAGTCACCAATCCGGAATCGATGCGGACATTGGATACTTTTATCGAGTTCCCGCAGGATGGTACGAGAAAGCGACGGCGGGCAATTTGGACTTACCGCGTACTTGGGCCCTCGTGCGCGCGTTCATCGAAGGGGGAAACGTCGATACGATTTTCATCGATTTGACGATTCAGCGTATTCTCCAGGAGTATGTGGGAAAGTTACCGAAGGACGAACAGCCGCCCGAGCAATGGTTTCAAAGTCCATTAAAGAAGGATACGGCCATTCGCCATGCGTGGGGGCACATCACGCATTTTCATGTGCGATTTCGAGATCCCGAGGCGGTGGCTCTGGGAACGCGGATCAGGGACTTGGTGCCGAGGTTGCAGAAAGCCAAACCCAAACGACGTTGAGAATGAGAATGGTCATTGTGGCATTTCGCTGCGGAGGATGGCGAGGCACATTTGGTTCATTGCTTCGCAATAGCCGGGGGTGACCCCATCGCCGGGGCAACAATGGCCGCTGAGGCAATCTTTGAAGTCGTTGCAGTATCGACCATTGATGCACTTGGCGCATGTACCACCGCAATCGACATCCGATTCCGTGCCATTGAGCACTTGATCGTCGCATGCGGGGTCCTGACAAACTCCAGCAAGGCATACTCGACCTTCACAATCCGTGCCGATTTTGCAGGGTTTGCCGGTTGCACAAGGAGGACAATCGGCGCCGCCGCAATCGACGTAGGTTTCAGCGCCGTTCAGCGCGTTGTCCGTGCATGTCGGAGCGGCGCATTTTCCGCCCATGCAAACATTACTCTTGCAATCGGGATCGCCTACACATCCAAGCCCGTCCGGACATTGGCTGCATTGCATCCCGCCACAATCGATGTCCGTTTCGAGCCCATTCATCACGCCATCCGAGCATTCCGCGGTCGTGCACGCGTTCAGCTTGCAAATGTTGCTCGGGCATTGCGCGCTATCCACGCATTCGACACAAGCGCCCATTCCGTCACAATACTGAGCTCCGTTGCAAGCCGTTCCGGAAGGCTCGAATTCGTGCGTCGTCGTGTCTCCCGTGCAAATATCCTTCGTGCACGGATTGCCATCGTCCGTAGGATCGTTCGGTTCGGCAATACGGACGACGTATCCCTTGCCGTCACAAGTATTGGTCAAGCAATCGCCCATTCCTTGGACGGACAACGCCATTCCCTCCGGTGCAAAAACAACCATACATGTACCGTCGGCGCACGTGAAAGCTTGGCATTCGCTGTCGGCTCCACAGTCCGCATTCATGACACATTGCGTGCCTCCGGAACTGGACGACGAGGACGAGCTTCCGCTGCCGTATTCACGGACCTCTGGCGTGCATGCCGGCGCCAGGAAAAGAGGACCGAGGACGAGGAAAGCGAGGCATTTAGGCAAAAGACGTCGTGTGCTCATGGTCCTATCTTACTGCATCAGAGACGTCGAAGGTACTTCAGTTTGTCGAATCAGCAGCCGTGGGGCAAACACCGGCGAGACATCGTGCGGAGGGTGTGCTATACGCGCCCAACCATGAATTTGTCATTCGATCCCAACGCCCCTGCTGCCCTCGATTCTGGTATCTATGGTTTGCCCTTCTCCGAATCCGAGGCGCTCGTGGTTCTCGTGCCCGTGCCCTGGGAAGTAACGACCTCGTATGGCGGCGGCACGGCTCGAGGTCCAGGGGCGATTCTCGAAGCCAGTCGGCAAGTGGATCTTTATGACCTCGACGTGGAAAAACCCTATCAGGCGGGCATTTTCATGCTTCCTGAAGATGAACGAGTCCAAGGGTGGAACGATGAAGGGCGGCGCTTGGCCCACACCATCATCGATGCAGGAGGCATCGTGGATTCTCCGGATGGAGAACGAAATCTGGCTCGAGTCAATGAGTTGAGCGCCAAACTCAATGCGTGGGTGTTTGCCGAAACGCAACGATTGTTGCAAGCTGGCAAAATCGTCGGTGTCGTCGGGGGCGACCATTCCGTTCCCTTTGGAGCGATTGAAGCATTGGCGCAACATCATCCCGCAGGTATCGGCATTTTGCATTTCGATGCCCATTCGGATACTCGAAATGCCTACGAAGGATTCACCTTCTCTCACGCTTCGATCATGCACAACGTGCTGGAACGATTGCCGGGCGTGAAGAAAATCGTCCAAGTTGGCATTCGCGACGTATGTGAAGAAGAAATGGAGTACGTCGCGAAACAAGGCGAGCGAGTGAGCGTTTTTCTGGACCGAACTATTTCGCGCCGTAAAATGATGGGCGAGTCCTTTGCCGCAATTACCCGCGATATCGTTGGTGTTTTGCCGCAGGAAGTGTGGGTTTCATTCGATATCGACGGCCTGGATCCACGCTTTTGTCCGCACACGGGGACACCTGTACCAGGCGGAATCGATTTTGCGGAAGCCGTGTTCGTGATTAACGAAGTCGTTCGCTCCGGAAAAACCATCGTCGGGTTCGACCTCAACGAAGTCGCCCCTGGGCCCGACGGCGAAGAATGGGATGGAAACGTCGGCGCCCGATTGCTTTATAAACTCATCGGACTGACCCTCGCCAGCCAAGGTCGCGCCAAACTACGTTGACATTGGTGCGGTCGATTGCCGCAAAATGGTTTCCAGCTCCGCGTCGCTCAATTCGATCGGATTGTTGCGCATGCTGCCCGCCCGCGAGCCCGCAATGATGCTGGCGAAATCCGCTTCCGAAACTCCATAAATGCTCAAAGGTGGCACATCGAGGCTGCGTCGTAATCGTTCGAGCTCCCGTGCTGCATGCTCGGGCGTTTGTTCAGGCGCATCATCGCCTAGGAGAAGGCGCGCGACGTGATCGGCGCGAGCGAGCGCGGGGCTGCTCGGAGCGCGCGTACGTAATGCGTGCACATTGAGGGCAAACGTTGCGGGGAGCAAACATCCACAACCAGCTCCATGCGGCACGAGGCAAAATCCGCCGAGCGGGGCGACGAGACCATGCACTGCACCGAGCCCAGCATTGGCCAATGCAATGCCTCCCCAAAGTGCAGCCAAAGCCATTGAATCATGGGTTTCGGAATTCGTGCGGTTTTCGGCCAAGGCCCACAACGCTCGATAGGCCATGGAAATGCCCGGGACAACGAGCGCATCAGTCATCGGTAACGCACCTTTGGACAAATACGCTTCAATGAGATGAGTAAGGGCATCGAGGCCCGATGATGCGGCAACGGAGCGAGGTGCCGAGGCAATGAGCGCAGGATCGATGATCGCCAGACGCGGAATCATCGAGTCGCTACGAATGCTGCGTTTTACCCGGAGTTCGGGCACCCGTACTACCGCGTTTTTGGTGACTTCCGACCCGCTCCCCGCCGTCGTGGGAACGGCAATGAAGGGCAAAGGTTGTTTTTCAATGTTCCGGCCTTTGCCGACGGCCTCGACGTAATCAATGGCCGCGCCCTCGTTCGTCGCCAATGCGGCAGCTGCTTTGGCCGCATCGAGCACACTGCCGCCACCGACGGCGAGAACGACGTCGCAATGGTTTTCCCGCGCTACGCGCGCGCATGCATCCACGATGGCGAGGTCCGGTTCGCCATCGACGACGCAATGAAGAGCGACTGCGCCATTATTTCCAAGGGATTCTTCGAGACGGGAAAGCTGTCCCGTGCGGCTCAGGGAATGTTTTCCCGTCACGAGCAAGCATCGTTTTCCGTACCGAGCGGCATGAATGGGCGCTTGGGCGAGGGTACCTGCGCCAAACAGAATTTCTGGCGCCGTGCGGAACGCAAAATTCACGATGATTTCAGGTCCAAGGGTCGGGGAAAAGATTGGCGTATTTTTCGCCAATTCGCGGAGTGGCCATCATCGGAGCGACTTTTTCGCGCCACGCGAGGTAATGGCTGGTTTGTTGGTGCTGCCGGAAATCGTCTTCTTTCTCGTAGACTTCGTACAAGAAAAACCGACCGGGGTCGTCTGCACCGCGCAAGACGTCAAAACGAACATTACCTGGTTCTTTACGAGTATGCTCGCAATTCTCTCGCGTAGCTTCGATGAATTCATCGAAGTACTGGGGATGGACCTGGATGCGGACGCAGACGACGTACATGATGCACCTGTTTTCAACCCACGACGACGAGGGCTACCGATAGATTCGTGTGAACGTTACCGATTTCGGGCACGTGACCTTGTTCGCCGAATGTACAGAAACCGAGCAACGGGACGTCGGGCAACCGCCCCGAGAGACGCGAAAGGACTTCATCGATGCGATTTCCAAGGGCGCCTGCGCAGCCGGCACAATAAATCAAGAATGCGCCGCGAGCCTCTTGCGCACTCAGTTTGGAAGAATCGAGGCAGCGATCGACGAGGTCGTCGACGATTCCGACGAGACTGTCACCCGTACCGGACATCAAACAAACGGTCGAACCTTCCGGCGCTTCGGCGAACAAGTCGATCTTGCCTTCCGGATGCGCGTGCGCCGGGTGCAGCAAAACATGAAATGGTTTGCCGTTGCTCCCGCTTCGCGCGATGCCAATCGGATTGAGCGCGGTTTGCATGAGCATATTGCCGCCTTCGCGAACTTGATCGGCAATGGCATCACCAATCCAAGAATGCAAAACTTCGGTCGCCGGCTTGTTATTCAGTGATTTGACGGAACGCCCCTCGGCCGAGGTGACCTGGGCCTGATGATTCGTCGGCTGATATGGCCCTTCAATGGCTGCGCCAACGCGTACCTCGTCCCCGAAAATCGCTGCCAACGTCACGCCTTCGCGTTGTGGGCCATGGTTCGTGAAAATGCTCCAACCACCTTGAATGGCATGATCGGCAGCGCTGCCGCCAAAAATGGGTACACCCGGCAAAACGTCGTGAATGCCTTCGAGAACGTTTTCTTCATTGCCCGGAGTTGCCGCAATGAAAAGAAGGCGAGGGGTTTTTCCTTTGGGACCATTCGCTACGATTTCCGATGCGGCCTTTTGCCCTGCCGCCTTGGCTCCCTGCGCAAAATCCGAACTACCTGTGGAAAATGCCGCGTCGTCGCTCGCCGCAAATAGCAATACACCAATGCTCCCATTCGAGCCCATGACCACGCCGTCGCGCCCCAGCACACCGAGCGACGTCGTAGCCCCATGCACAGGAACGCCGGGCAATTCCGCACGAACGGCCTCGAACACTCGCGCTGCGTCATGGTCCATCGTCGACGCAAGAATGCACAATGTCGGAGTTTTTTCTGCCAATCCCTTTTTTGCTATCTCAACCGCTTCACGTACGCCTTGGACCGTATCTTCGGCCGCGCTGTAGCCGGCACTCGTCATGAAAAAGCCCACAGTTCCTCCCTTTTGCTTCTGGAATTCATTTCACGTTGCTGAGTGATGGAGCTTGCGAAAGAATATCTGCCATATCGGTGGGTGAGAGCATATTGCGCAATGTCTTGATGAATTTCGTCAAGGTGACCGGATCGTCGAGCGAATTGGAATCGTAACCACGCAAGCTGATTCCCGATGCGAGAATGAGCCGAGAAATGAAAAATGCCCCATGTTTCTTTTCGAGAATTTTCGTGGCTTGATAGATACCGCCTTTGGATGCGCGAGATCCTGACGGAATAGGCGCATTCGTGGAGGAAGGGGTGGGACCACGCAAACCTGCAATTTGTGCGGGAGCTGGTGTGGATGGTCGTTGGCTTACGGGGCCTGCTGGGAGTTTGTCGAAACGCGATGACAGGGGCGGAGCATCGTCCATTTCGTTCGTTGCTTGCCGATATCCGCTCGTACGCTGGGATTCCGCCGTAACCGACGGTTCGGCGTCCGAGGACGACTTCGGTATTGGGGGTTGGCGGAACGACGACACGAAGCCGTTATTCCATGATTGCCTCCGAGCGTCTACGTCAAAATGGGCATAGCACGAATCAGTTCAATTGATTCGTGTTGGCCTTGATACCATTGCCACCATTTCCGGCTGTGTCCGCGCCTCCTCCGCCCATTCCCGCGTCACCGAGTTGAATGGTCGCGCCAGTGGTATCAGGTGCGGAAACGCCTTGTTTGTAGGCAATACCAATCGAATGGCCGCCATATCCTCCTCCGCCTTGTCCTCCGCGACCGCCGCTGCCACCGGCGCCGCCTGCGCATGCATCACTGGTGAATGTACCTGTGCCGCCGCATTTGGCTCCATTGCCCTTATTGCCACCATTCCCACCAGCGCCGCCGGCTTGACCGTCACCCCCAGCGCCCCCAGCGCCTCCGAGACCCGTTCGGATCGTGGTCGAGCTGTATTTGATTGTTCCGGAAACCTGGACGACACCCATGCTCGCTCCGCCGGGTTTTCCGCCGCGACCACCATTGCCTCCGCATCCGCCGGCCCCGCCGCTGCCTCCACTTGCCCCATAAAAATTCGGCTTTCCCTGCGCCCCGCCGCCACCACCTCCGCCTTGTCCGGGGGTGCCTTTGGCGCCACTTCCGCCCTCCGAGCCTACATATCCAGACGCATCAATCACGCCAATCTCTGCGGCTCCTTCTCCCGAATTGCCAGTTGTGCCACTCAAACCAGCTCCACCGGACCGGCATACCTGGCTCCCCTCTCCAGCTCCGCCTTGTCCTGCTGTGGCATCCATGGGTAATCCAGCTTCACCCGGATCCCCCTTGTCTGCTTGGCCATTACCGCCTTTGCCGCCAACAGATTCGGAGCAAAGTGCATTGGTGATTGCATCCCCGCCTGGATTACCACCTGGTCCACCACTGCAAGCAACGATTCCATCATTGCCGCGTACCGCTGCATCATTTGGATCACTCGGTCCAACATCGTCAGCAGGCGTATCCCCAACGGCTCCAGCTTTCCCATCTCCCGCTGTCAAAATGGCCCGAACGAAATTCACCGTCGCCTTGTCCACGATCACCGCAATCGACGAACCGCCATCGATGGTCGCATTTGCGGCCGTTACGTCGACATCTTCAATGTTCGTCGTGCCAACTCCCATAATGCGCACGGACCCTTGAAATGGCGCGTTCGCGTCCGGAGCATCAGGCTCGATCTTTCCATGTTTCGTGGCATCGTACGCCCATTCTGCGGCCGAACAGTCGAATCCCCCGAATACCGAAACTCCCGCCGGAATTTCGACACGTTCAGCCGCGGTACCACATAAGTACACCCGGGCTTTTTGCTTTTTCGCCGCATCGAGCGCCGCGGTCAGGGTCTTGAACGGATCCGCTTCGCCTCCCATATTCGTGTCATTGCCATTCGAGGTCGAAACGAAATAGGCACACTCGCTCCGAATTACTTCCGGATCCGCACTCGGTGATGCCGTGCAGCCTGGAGGCGGCGGCATCACGCCACTGCTACTGCTGCTCCCAGTCCCATTCGTACATACCTCATAATTCAATTCGCAATTTTCGGCGTCACTCGAACAACCCGCGAGTTGTCCAATGGTCGACGTCGCCAGAATTCCGAAGAGCGCCAACGTTTTTTGCAAATTGCGCATGGGAAAACCTCCTGGTTGGCAAGCACCAAAAGCTGTTTTTTCAAGTGGTTTGGACAGACCCTGCGAAGTGGTCGAAGGGTCCTGAGAAAGCCGATCAGAATCGACCCGATAGGGATACACCAGCGAGCGTTGGTGTCACGATCGGAATTGCTTGCAGCCCCACCGTGCTCGAGCGTTTTTTGGTCATGACGACATAACCAATCGTCCCCGCCCCGAACACGAGCCCCGTGACGAGCATTCCGGTGCCGACGTTGAAATACGTATCGTGATCTTTCAACGTCGATTTCAACGCCGTGCAATTCGCGATGTCCTCCGCAGCTGTTCCCGGGCAAACACCCGGAGTCAACTTCGCGCGAATCCCGTCCGCATCCGAGGTTTTTCCTGACGAGGCCACATAAAACCCGATGCCTGTGCCAATCCCCGCCGCCGCCAAACCTGCGCCAACGGCAATGATCGCAATCCGCTTTCCGTTGCCGCTCGATGGCGCAACGCTCATCTTCGGCACGACGCGGAGATCAACGTCCTGAGACGAACCTTTGGCCACATCAATCGTTCGAAGCACATCGTCGTGACCATCGAGTCGCGCTTCGATGACCCGTTGTC
>DAOMZH010000129.1:0-16798 GCA_035437985.1 Polyangium sp. (in: bacteria)
CACCTTGGAGGCATCTTTTGAGCCCAAAGCAAGTACCGCTGCATCGACGGCGAGCAGGACGGACTCGGTCGTTTCGACCAGAGCATCGTGGGTTGTTGCCGAAGGTTTGTCTTTCTCAGCCGCAACGGCTTTCGCCAGTCTGCGCAATTGCCCTCGCGTCAAACTCACGGCGCGACGAGGAAATCGCAAACCTCCGTAGGAGCCCCCGAGGGCTACTTCGATTGCATTCGCCGCTTTTTCTTGCCACTCGCGTTCCTTGCGCAGGTGCTCCGCGGATTCTTTTCCCGAAGGACTTGGTTCGACGAGACGATCGGCCAAGAGGTCGGTGAGCGCGTCGCGAACGCGAACAAGGGCTTCGTAGCGGAGAGCTTCTGCTTCGCCGACTTCGGGCGGCATGACGAGAATCGCGGCACTCTTGCCCCAGTTTGGTCCCGCGATCGGATCGTTGTCTTTGGCTTCGACGGTAACTTCGACGGGCACGAAATTACGCTGCCAAAAGGTTTCGGTCGTGAAGACGATGCGGTGCGAGCCGCGATCCGTCAGCGGATCGCCTTGCGGGCGCGAGAGCACTTTGCGGACTTCGCGTGTTCCCGAGCGATAGACGAGATCGACTTCGCGCAAGCCGTGGTCGTCGGATGCTTCGTACGAAACCAAAATTTCTGGTTCCTCGAGCATGTGAATGGTCTTGGGCGCGCCTTCGACGATGACCTTGGGAGCGAGGTCGGGGATGGATGTGACATGTTGGACGTCATCTTGAAAGATGCGCACGTTGCCAAATCGCGCCGCGATCCGCAGGTCGACGGAGTCGCCAAGATCCCATCGAGCAACGACCCCGCCAACACCATCGAAGGCAAACGGCACTTCGTTGACCCCGTCGGTCAAGAACAACGAGCGATTGGAGAGCGTCGGTCGACCACGCACGGTGAGGGTCGTGCCGCGAGGCAAAGATGTCGATTCGAACGGGTCGACGAATCGCGAGTGCTGATGCAGGTACGCGGGAGGTTTGGCCGTGATGTCGGCGACTTGGAGGTACTCGATGGCGACGGGTGCGCGATTGTTTTGAGCACCAAGTACATCCAACCCTTCGACGACGCGCATGGGTTCGATGGCCACGGCGCCAAGAGCGAGTATGGAGAGACAAACACCGGCCACGGCCCAGCGATGGGCGGAGAGCATTGCGTGCGCGGTGATGTCGTCGAGAGACACGCGTCCGAGCAGACGAGTGAGATGCAGTTTCGCGAGCGTGTACGAGCCTGCCGAAGGGTCTTTTTCCGTGCGGCGAATGAGGCCCAGGGCGCGTACGGAAGCACTTGCCAGCTCGGGGTTTGTCGGTCCAATCGTTTCGAGGAGCGTACGTTCGACGTTGCGATCGCGTTGGCGCAGGACGAGTGCGCGGACGAGGAGGCCGACGGGTAGCGCAACGAGCAGCGCGATCGCGATGGCTCGGGCAACGGGCGTGCCGATGCGAGCGACGTGCGCAAGGCCCAAAACGGCGGCAATCGTCAGGGCAATCAGCGTGCGCTGTGCGGCGGGGCGAATTTGGGAGCGCCGAGCAGATCGAAGCTGGGCGATCAGAGCAACGGTGGCAGGCTCCACGGGCTGGAGCGTAGCAGACGAAGCGTGGAGGTCCGGTGCGTGTTTCATTGCCGGGAGGGGATGAGTCTCTTACGATTGACGGCGACGATTCATTTCAAGCGCGGTCATTTTTCGAGGACGGCGGCGATACGTGGCAAACATCGGCTACATTCAGGTCGTTCGGCATTGCAATCATTTTTGCGGTTTTTGTTCGAATCCCACGACGCCGTACGTGCACACGTTCGAGACGATGAAGGTGCTCGTTGATGATTTCGTGCGTCGCGAATATTTTGGAGTCATTTTGACGGGGGGTGAACCGACGCTCCACCCCGAATTGCCCAAAATTGCGGAATACGCATCGGCGCAAGGGCTTCACGTTCGAATGATTACGAATGGGTCGCGTTTGGCGGATCGTGAATTTGCGCGAGAAATGGGGGACGCGGGGGTCAAGATCGTACATGTGTCGGTGTATTCGGTGCGACCGGACGTCGAGGAGGTTTTACGTGGAACACCGAATACCCTGGAAAAGGCATTTGCCGCGGTTCGCAATGCGCACGACCACGGAATCGAAGTCAATATCAATTGCGTCATCAACAAATTGAATGCCGATCATTTGCATGAAAATATCGATTATTGGATCGAGCATCATCCCTACATTCGACATTTCGTTTGGAACAACCTCGATCCATCCATGGGCCGCGCCGAGGTGAATCAAGCGCGGTTTACGCCGAGATTGGCTGATTTCGAGGTATCCTTGCAGAAAGCATTACGTCGCCTCTATTCGACTGGCCGGACCTTTCGCGTCGAAAAAGTGCCGCTTTGTTATATGACGGAATTTGCTTGGGCGAGTACGGAGACTCGAAAAATCGTCAAAGGCGAAGAGCGTATCGTGCACTTTTTGGATAAAAAGCAAACCGTGCGCCAAACGGATTGGGAACATATCTATTCCGAGGCGTGCGATCATTGCTCGCTCCGACCGATCTGCGGAGGTCTATTCGATCGCGGAAATGCCTACGATCCCAATGAGCTTTATCCCGTATTCGTATCGATGGAAGCGATTGTCGAAAAAATCATTACGGATCCGTCAGACCCGAGTTATCCCCTGCGCCGCCTTTCGGACTGGAAACGCAATTTTGACATTCGTTTGCAAGAAGCCAAAGGGAATCCACCCAAGGTTCGTGACGTGTCCGAGAACACGGTAGAAGTGATGCGGGATCATGACGCGCCGACGGTTGGTTTGATCACGGAACAGGGCGTGAGGAAGTTTGAAGCGAAGCGACGTGCCGAGTCACGGAAGGCGGATGCGCTTGGGGTGACGATGGAACGGACGCATGAAAGCGGGTTGGAATCTATTGAGGACGGAACGAATTGATGTAAGAGGACATGCGTTATATGTGTCCCAGGGGCGAAATTCAGTGAGCCAATTCGCTTATTTTGTATCCCAGGGGCGAACTGGGCGTGTACTACTTAACCAAATTCATGACCCAGGGGCGAATGAGGGTGCTTTGAGTTACGTAAACCACCCCAACAGCCACTCATCCAAAAACATGGTTCAATACACTGTTCCAATTCACAATCACGCCCACCCCAGGGCTGAGTGTACTCTCCACTCGTACGTGGTCCCCTTCCGCATCTTGCAGCACATGCGTAAATCCGTGCGCCTTCGCATAACGCATCGCGTTATCTCCGTTGTGCAGTTCGGTTGCGGCGACACCGTCTGCTCGTAGGCGTCGCACGGCGGATTCTCCGCCTGAATGCATTGCGACCAATACGCGTGGAGGTCGCTTGTCGACGACGCCTGTGGCATTGCGGGCGTGGGCAACTTCGTCGAGGTGTAGGGCGAATCCGATGGCGGGCATGGGGTGGCCGAATCTTCTCAATAAATCGTCATAGCGTCCTCCAGAGGCGTAGGGCTCTCCGGGACCGGGAGCGACGGCATGAAAAATGATTCCTGTATAGTATGCAAAATGTCGTACTTCACCGAGGTCGACGCGCAAGACCGGGCGTAAATCATCTTGCATGGCCCCGACATCTTCGGGTTTTACTTGGCATAAGTTTTCCCAAAGGCTCGCCAATTCGGCCAAAGGTGATTCTGCTGGAGTGTCCCGAAAAAGCTCTTTTGCTTCGTCAAAGACGTCCCTTGCGGTTCGTCCAGTAAAACCGCCGGACAGATTTGGAAGGGCTTCGATTGCGCGCAGGGTTGATTGCCGGATCAATGTAGAATCCACGCGTGCCAGCAATGACCTCAGTCGCGATTGATCTTTGTGCACCAATGCTTGCGTTACGTCGTCGACCAACATCGTCGGCAATACGTCCACCAAGGAACGCGAAACTCCCGAATGTCCCAAATCGATCACGAATGATTCGAGTCCCATGCTTCGTGAAACCGACGCCAGGAGCCGCAATGCTTCCTCGTCGCCCCAGGGCGCCGGCGCTCCATATAACTCGACCCCTGCTTGTGGCACTTGACGATGCTTCCGCGCGCGCCCTTGTTTTCGCCGCAAGATTGTCCCTTCATAACACAAGCGAATCGGAACTGGTTGGCTCGACAAACGCGTTGCCACCATACGGGCAATTTGCGGCGTCATGTCCGGACGGAGCGCGCAAATTTCGCCGGATTCAGGTTCGACAAACCTGAGCACGTCCCCTGGGTCCAGGGTCCCGAGGCCCTTTTCTAGCACCTCGGCCAGCTCGAATGCTGGCGGGGTGACCAGATCGTAGGTGTAGAGCGCGAAATGTTCGAGGATCTTCCGCGCCAGCGTTCGTCGGTAAAATGTTTCGTCGGCCAGCAAGTCACGCAGTCCGGCGGGTAGCGGATGAGAAAGCGCCTCGGGCGGATACTGTTCGTCGTTCACGTGCCGTATATAACGCGCCTGGGCAATCCCTGCGCAGGCAATTGCGTGCCAGGCGTGCTTCCACGCCTTCTGCGGGTCCGGCCTACCCATTTGCTTGCTTTCCGACGCACCAGCCGAGCCAGCCATTCGCGCAGTTTCGCGCCTGCCAGCCTTGGCAGATACCTTGCTCCCAACCTTCGTTCGCCGGATCTGCCCTCCCATGACGGGCCTGGGCTGGCATGGAGGTTGTCATGGCCGCTACGGCCGTTATGTCTGCACGTTCCATAAAGACAAACCGTCCGCACGACGCCCCAGAAACGCGAATGACGGACCTCATCGACCGAGTAAAACGTGACGACCCAGGGGCGCTCGACGCCCTCACCCGCGCCATTCGGCCCCATGTCGAACGGCAACTCGCTCGTTATCCAGTCTCCGATGAAGATCGGCTCGATCTCGTGCAATCGACTCTGCTGCAAGTCATTCGCCGCATTCGTTCATTTCGCGGCGATTCCAGCTTCACCACCTGGCTTTTTCGCGTGACCGCCAATGAAGCACTCATGCTCATGCGCACGCAAAGACGCCAACGTGCCAGGTTCGTCGCCGGTCTGGACCTGGAAGACCTCGGAGTCCTTACCACCATACCCGTCACGACCCATGACGAGGATCCCGCTAGTCGTGCCGAACGAGAAAGGTTTGTCCAACACGCCTTGGGCGAACTTCCGACCAACTATCGTGACGTCGTCGTTGCCCATTACCACGACGACCTCGGTCTCCACGAGATTGCGGAAAAATTCCTCGTGAGTGAAAGTGCCGTACGTTCGCGATTGCATCGGGCCCGTTTGCGCCTGCGCGCCATTCTCGAAGCCACACCCCACGGCCGTGAACTGCGCACTGGTATTCCCGACGCTGATTGTCCCCGAAGCTCCTCTTCTTGACGCAGTTTGACGCAATCGCGCAAAACCACCAAACGACACACGTTCGTCACGAAAGATCATTTCGTCGGATCGTGGCTGAAAATCGTCCCGAATGATGGTATCGTAGGCCTATGAGACTACGTTCAATTATTTCCCTCTTGGCTCTTCCCGCATTCGCTCTTCCGTGGGCTTGCTCCGCATCGAACCAGGGTTCGTCCGAGTCGTCGGCGACGATGGGCGATACGTCATCCTCCGGCGGTTCGGGGGGCAATTCCGCCGGCCCAGGTGGTTCGGGCGGCTCGTTGTTCGATACCGACGGCGGTTTTATCACGGATGCGTCTTCCGAAGAACCCCCGATTTCCGCAGATGCTGCCTGTGCAGCCACAGCCTCGGAAGCCACAGTCGAAAAACAGCCCGTCGATATTATTTGGATGGTCGACAATTCGAGCAGCATGGAGCCTGCCGTGACCCAGGTTCGCAGTGGCCTCAATGCATTTGCCAATCTCATTGCCGCCAAAAATCTCGATTACAAAGTCATCATGCTCAGCATTCGCAACAAAGCGAAATCAATCATGACCGGTGGTAGCACGCGTTATCCCGTCTGCATTCCCACGCCGCTTGCCGGGGACGACAATTGCGGAAATAGCCCAAGGTTTTTCCACGCCAGCCTCGATATCTACAGCACCCAGCCGCTCGAACAATTCCTCGGTACGCTGGGACAAACAACCGGGTATTTGCCCGGTGATTCCAAAGGCTGCGAGCCATGGAAGCAAGAGCTTCGTCCGAATGCTACGAAAACAATCGTCATCGTGACCGACGACAATTCGAGACTTTCTGCCAACCAATTTGAAACGTTTGCCGGCGGAAAAGATCCGTTCAATACGACGCAGTTGCCTCCAGGGATTCTCGACCCCACCTGGAATGACCTTTTCAAAGGTTACATCTTCAGTGGCATTTATGGTTGGGGTAGTGCTACCAATGTGAATACGATATGCAAATATGCCGATGGTACAATGCCCCCGGCCTCCGGCATTACCTACACGGACCTCGTCAAACGAACCAATGGCGTACGCGCCAAAATCTGCGATGGAGCTCCCGCGTGGGCTCCTTTCTTCGATGCCGTGGCGCAAGCGGTGTATACGAACGCCAAACTCAGCTGCGAGTTGGCCATTCCCACCCCACCCGACGGCTCCTCCATCGATCCGACTCGGGTCAACGTCGCCCTCGTCAGCAATGGCGTTTCCACATACGTTCCAGGCGTAGCCAATGCGGCTGCTTGTGGCACGGATGGCGGCTGGTATTACGATAATCCCACCGCGCCGCAAAAAGTCATTCTTTGTCCGACCTCGTGCGACGAAGCGCAGGCCATGGTTGGTCCAGGAATGACCGGAAAAATCGAAGTGCTCTTCGGCTGCGAAACGGTGCTCAAATAACCACGCCAATACGCTCGAAGGGTCCGCGCAAGTCATCAGGTAAAACCGAATCGATCGTTATTCGAACGCCCGTTTCCGGATGTTCGAATGTCAAGCTTGCTGCATGCAGCGCGAGCCGCGCCAAACCAAATTCTTCTCGATACGTCCGATTCAGTGCCCCTTTGCCATAATTGGCATCCCCAATCAATGGATGGTGAATGTGCTTCATGTGCCTCCGCACCTGATGAAATCGCCCCGTGCGCGGATACGCCTCCACCAGCGACACATGCGCCCCCGACCATACGCGTCGAAATGTCGTCAATGCCGCCACACGCGGCCCTCCTTCACTTCGCGGTATAGCATAATCGATTTTTCCCTCATCCGGAGCAACCCCACGCACGAGCGCCCAATAGCGCTTTTCCACGCCTCCATTCTCGAATTGAGAATGCAAGGCTGCTGCCGCTGCTGAAGAAAGAGCAAACAACAATACGCCGCTGGTAGCCCGATCCAATCGATGGACCGGATACACCCATTGCCCGACCAAGTCCCGCGTCAATTCGAGCGCCGTAATGGGCTCGACACACATGCCCCGATGCACCGCCAACCCAGACGGTTTGTCCACGGCCACATAATTCGCATCACGCCAGAGAATCGCGATTGTACTCATGCCTCGACGGCTTTCGCCAATACCTGCATCGCTCGACCAACTGCGTCAATGGGCCCTGCAAGGTAGACGATATCGCCCACGATCAGAGGAGAATTCGGATCCATGGAATTCACCAGCACCCCGTCGCGCCGAATGGCAATGATGAGCGCTCCTGTACGCTGCCGCAATTCGATTTCCGCGACCGATTGATTTCTCGCCGCACTCGTCTCCGTCACGAGCACGCTCTCGATTTTCAAGTCCGCCAGCGCCTCGTGTTCGGGCAATACTCGCCGCGGCACGACTCGTTTTCGTTCCGTCGTTTGCGTTGACGCACGCGCGTCGTCGATTCGCTGATCAATCATGTTTCGGGGCACCTCGCACCATCGCAACAGCCGCGCCAAAATCTCGAGGCCCCCTTCGACCTCTTCGGCAACGACATCCGTCGCGCCCATATCAAGCAATTGCTCTTTTTCGCCCAAATATCGAGCGCGCATCAGAATCGGAATTTCTGGCGCAATGCGTTTGGCCGTATGAACCACTCGTTCCGCGCCAAATGGATCATTCATCAACAATAGCAGCGCTCTGGCTTTTGCGAGGCGCGCGTGCCCGAGCGCCTCTTCGCTCGTCGCGTCGCCATAATACACCAGAGCGTTGGCTTTTCGTGCTTCGAGCACCGTTTCCGCATTGAGTTCCAAGGCGACATACGGGACATTGCAGGCCTCGAGCGCTCGCGCCACCAGTTTTCCCGCCACACCATAACCAACAATGACGACATGCCCTGACAAACCATCGTGAGACGTCGCATCAGCTTCGTCGATGCTGCGTACCCCAATCAAGCGCTCGAGTGGCGCCAAGAGCCTCTCGCCCGCGGTCAAATGCGGAGCTGCCCGGACCAAGACCGGCGTGAAAAACATGCTCAAAATACCCGCAGCAAGCAAAGGCCGTGTCGCTTCTGCATCAATCACGCCCACAGATTGACCAAGGCGCGACAAAACAAATCCGAATTCCCCGAACTGCGCTAGTCCCACCCCGGCAAGCCATGCTGCGCGCGCTGGAAAACGCATCGCCAAGGCTGAAACAGTCGCCAGTATTCCTTTAATCAGGACAAACCCAGCCAAGATTCCCAGCACGAGCAGCGGACGTTCGAGCAGAATGCGAATATCGAAAAGCATGCCGAGCGACACGAAAAACAAACTCACGAAGGCATCGCGCAAAGGCAAAATATCGCCCATGGCCCGATGGCCAAACTCCGTGTCCGCGACGATGAGGCCCCCCAAGAAAGCCCCCAATGCAAGAGACAAACCCGCGCGCGCCGTAAGCCATGCCGTACCAATACAGAGCCCCAATACCGCCAGCAAAAACACTTCTCGACTACGGCTCGCTGCAACCACCCGTAATGCTCGCGGAACGACCACCCGAGCCACGAGAATCGTCGTCAAAACGACAAACGTTGCTTTTCCGAGAGCAAATCCAATGTCGAGCGCGGCACTCGCACCCTTCGATTCCGCCCCGAGAAGCGGAACCACAAGCACCATTGGAACGACGCAAATGTCCTGAAAAATCAGCGTTCCAACAATGAATCGCCCGTGGGGCGCATCGAGCTCGTGCCGCTCCACAAGCGCGCGCAGCACAATCGCCGTACTCGAAAGTGCAAAAACAAAACCATAAAAAATACTTCGTCCCGTCGGTTCCCCAAACGCATGGGCAATCGACGCAATGACGGCAATGGTCAAACCCACCTGCACCAATCCACCCATGGCCACTTGCCGGAAAATACTCCGCAACCGGGTGAATGAAAATTCGAGGCCAATCGTGAAAAGCAGGAGCACCACCCCGATTTCCGCCAGCATTTCAATCGCGTGAATCGACCGGACGAACTGCAATCCAAACGGACCGACCAATGCGCCAGAAAGCAAGAGACCCGCGACCGTTGGCAGCCGCAAGCGCCACAAGACGATAGTTACGACAACACCCAGCGCAGCAATGACCGCGATTTCGTCGAGCAACGGGATCTGTTCCATCAGGACCGGAGTGTATTCGACATACGCCTAGGGGCAAATGATTTGTGCACCAAATATTTGCTGGAGGAAATCCGAGACAAAAGACCTTGCTTCTCGAGCGGTTAGCGACACACTCTCCGACGCACCGACAGGTTTGGCGGGTCCCGACGGTCACAAGCTTGCGTGATGAAGCATTACGGCATGCACGTGTTTTGAATGATGTTCACCGTCGCATAGCTACCATTTGCTACAGCAAGGTCGAGCATTGCGTCTCCATCGACGTCGGTAGCAACCAAGTCGCCAGGTTGCATTCCCGCGACATACCATGTGGGGTCGCCAAATGCCCCATTTCCCTGATTGAGCCACGTCGTCACGCTCGGTGGTGACGAGTTCGTCGTGGCCAGGTCCATAATCCCGTCTCCGTTGAGATCGGCCGCAATGAGGTCAAGGGCCCCTTGCTCCACGACATTTCGGTCGCGGATATGAATGCACCCATCCCGTCATTGAGCAATATTTCAAGGCGGTCGCCAGCAATAGCGATATCTCACGAACCATCACCATTGAAGTCGGCAATCGCGAACGCTGCGGGGCTGCGGTTCAAAATATGCTCGAAGCGGTTCGAGAAAACGCCCTGCCCATTGTTGAAGAGTACGACCAGCTTTCGAGCCGCGCGGCTCGTCAAGAACAACATCGCAACGGCCGAGATGCGTTGAGAAACCATAGGTTGTACCTTCTTTTTCATTCCACACCTCATGTTTGAGAATAGTATCTAGAGGACGTTCGTGACCCCTCGTCCTCATTGTTGTGGTCGTGCGGCCTTGGGTGTGAACGCATAAACATTTACGCCCATCAACGACATCCATAATGTCGAATCCGTCAAGCGCGGACTGAAAGAGGATGAGTCATGTCGCACGCTCGAACCGATTTATGGCAGCAATGGCGAAGCGACGGGACACTACAATACTTTTGCCCTGCCCATTCCTCCATCGGGCGCAGGTTTGTCCTGACCGCAACTGGTGAGGCAGATGCAGGCGAAAAGCAAATTTGCGATTGACCAGGGACGTGCGTTAATTTCTCCTCCCATGGAGATCCTACCAGCCGCTTTACGCATGTTTCTGCTCGGTGCTGTGTTTGTCTGTGTGGGCTGCGACCCTGCGTACAAGCTTACGGGACAAGTCACCTCGTCGACAACCGGCGCGCCGATCGCCGGAGCAACGGTAAAAGCGGTTTGTCCCAATCCCCCTACACCAAGCGCAACGAGCGACGCCGCAGGCAAGGTCAATAGCCGGGACCTTGGCTTTTTTGCCGACGATTGCCGCATCGAAGTGAGAGCGAAGGATTACGTCACCCAGACATTCACGGTAGCTGCGGTTTGTCGTAGGCGGCATCTCGGTTCGTGCCTCGAGATCGACGTCGACGCGAAGTTGGTACCTGTTGCGCCGTAAAGCTAGGCGCAGATACACCACCCAGCCTCGTTCCCGCTCTCTCGGTACGTCCACGTCAATCGCGTTCCGAGGTTTTTCCTGTCCGCAGGCTCCTCATAGGGTTCGTCGAGGCAAGCATCCCTACTGAATCGGCGATCCTCGGAGAAATCCTGCTCCTCACAAACATTCACTTGCTTTGGGTAGTTCGTCCGGGCATGATGCCGTCCGTTTTTCGTGGAACGAAAGGAAAAACTCCCATGAGCCTCGTATTTTATCGTTCACCCATGTCGACCGCCACCCTGACCGAGTTGGTCCTGGCTGAACTCGACGTGCCCCATGAAGTGGTCACGCTCGACATTCGAGCGGGCGAGACCCAGAAGCCCGAGTTCTTGAAGCTCAATCCGAATGGCAAGGTTCCCACGATCGTTCACGATGGCGTGGCCATTTGGGAATCAGCCGCCATCACGATGTATTTGGGCGAGATGTTCGGGGTGCAGAAGGGTCTTTATCCCGCTGCTGGGCCAAAACGTGGCGAAGCGATGAAATGGATTGCTTGGACAAACGTGGCGTTGGGCCACGCAGTCACGACCTGGACGCACAACACGATGGATTGGGTGCCAGCCGAGCAACGCAATGCGCAGGCCGGCGAAGCTGGCAAGGCGCAAATGCACAAATGCTTGGGTATCGTCGATGCGGCGCTCGAAGGTAAAGACTACCTTTGCGGCGAATACAGCCTCGCCGATACGCATTTGAATTCGCTCATCGATTGGCTGCGCTTCATGAAGGTCGATCTTTCGGCGTACCCGCGACTCACAGCTTGGGGACAGCGCTGTAGCTCGCGCCCGGCTTATGGTCGGGTCATGGGCGGCGCCCACTGACTGCCGCATCGAAAAAAACGCCCAGGCGGATTAAGCAATTCTCGTTTGTCCTGGAACTACCCTCTCAGAACATGATCGATTCAAGCCGACAACGGCGATGAGCCTCCACGTCGCCGCCCAACCTCCCGCGACGAACCCATCACGCGCGCGTCCGTGTGTCGCGAGTGCTCCCATGCTCGTTCACGGATCCGACGTGCACCGCAAGCTTTGACCACAAAGCATGTCGGAACATCGCGCTGCTGCGACGCGGGTGAGTGAGTTGGTCAGGAGAAACGTTTGTCCTGTAGATTCAGGGACAGGTGAGCGAGGCGGGGTTTGGGGCAAAGAGCGTCAAGGGCGACTCGAAGCCCCAAATGTTCAACCCGGGATCACTTTTCGATCAGGGCTTTGATTTCGTCGGCGATCTTTTCTTCTTCGCCTTCGCCGTAGCCGGCATGGATGTGCCGAACGACGCCGCCCTTGTCGATGATGAACGCGGTCGGCATCTTCGGCGGCTTGTAGGCATCCGCGGCGCTGTGTTCTTTGTCCCAAACGACGGCAAACTTCACGTCTGCGGCCTTGACAAACTCTTCGAGCTTGGCCTTTTCCGTGTCCTTTTCGTCGACGCTGACGGCGAGAACGGCGAGGTCTCCACCGAATTGATCGACCAGTTCTTGGTACTTGGGGAACGACTTCTTGCAGGGTCCGCAGTACGTCGCCCAGAAGTCGACGATGGTGACTTTGCCGTTGGCTTCTTTGACAGTCATCGGGCCAGTGCCACTGACCGTTTCAGCCTTGAAGTCAGGAGCCGCCTTGCCGACGAGGGATCCATCGGCGTTGCCGGACGCGGCCCCGCCGCCCGATCCGCCGCCACACGCGACGAGGGCCGACGCCAGGGTTGCGCCCAAAAACAGTGCGCCGAAGGTGCGGACAAACGACGATCTCGAGCTCATTCAACACTCCTGTGGTTGTCTTCTAAAGCAGTGGTTGTCGCGTTGATCTCGCAGCATCAGTTGAACGACCACGACACTCGGGATCATGCGCCCACCGCGCTACGCCCGCGGCAGCTTACCTCAGCCTGTCGACTTTGTGGCAGACCGGATGCACGATGTCGTTCATGTTCGCGGCGCGCTCGTTCCGGGGTCGGTCCCACCACGACTGGCTAGCCGGCCTTTTCCTCTTGTCCGCGCTCACGTTCGTCATCGCCCCCGGCTGTCAAATCAGCGTCGGCGACCAGTCGTGTGCGGAAGGAGCCAACTTCTACGACAAGGAAGACGCTTGTCCTTACGGACCTCCAGGGGGGCCAAAAGTTCAGGAGAGTCCTTGTCCCGACATTCCTCAAGAAGCTGATCCTACGAACTGCACCGCCACATGGACCCAGGTCTACGACCTCCTCAGCGGGCCCGCGGGAAACTGCACCAACAGCGGCTGTCATGGCTCGGAGCCCGGTGCACGCGGCATTTTTCTTTCATCCACCGATGCCAACGCGTTTTACGAGGAACTCAAGGGCTACAAAGGCTCGCAGGGTTATCCCTACTTGAACGAGGAAGATCCCGCCCACTCGTGGATTCTGTGCAACCTCGCTGGAACGCCCGGAGGCGGAGCTCCCATGCCTCCCCCAAGCGGCTTTGGTGAAGCTGATCTTGCGCTCATCTCGAACTGGGCAATGTGTGGCCTCAAGCGCGACCCGGTAACTCCGTGATCGTTGCGCGTAAATGTTGAACCAGGCCCTGAAAAACCGCGATATAGGATGAACAACTCGGCACCTTTTTGGAGTCCAGAGCGATGTCGTCCCATCTCTCCTCTCGTCTCGCTTCGATCAAGTCTCTCGTCGTGGAGCACGTCTCTCAGTTTGAGCATTTGGGTCTGCGGGACGCTTTCTGCGCCCTTCTCCCCAAACCCGAAAAACGCGCCACCTACGTGACGATCTTCGTGCTCGCCACGGGGCTTTTCGGCGGCGCCGGATGCGCCCCTGTCGCTCCGTACGAACGCGGAAAACTCGCCCATCCGACGATGACCGCCGGTGACCTTGCCGGGTTTGGCGAGTCGCACCTGCGCGCCATCACCGAAGGCGCCATCGGGGGCAGCGGCGGTACCGGTAGCGGTTGCGGTTGTAACTGACCTCGACCTCCAGGTTGAACATTTGGAGCTTCGGGTCGCCTTCGGCGCCGTTCTCTCCAAACCCCAACCTTCACTTTGCCGACTTGTCCTCGACCGACGAGCGGCTGGGATATGGTGGCCGCCGCGTGATCCGTTGCATCTCAAAGTTTTGGTTCTTTCTCTTCGTCTTCGTGACGCTTTTTGCCGTCCGCGCCCCGAATGCGTTTGCCGGGACGAACGATGAAGAAGTCGATACCCTCGTCCAAACCGTCCTCGACACGGACTACAAAGACGGCAACTACAAACAAGCCCTCGAAACCCTCGAAGTCACCAAGCCCGTCTGCGCGCAAAAAAATGCTTGCAGCCCAAAGGTTCGAGCCAAACTCTACGTCGCCATCGGCATGACCCTCGTCGGTCTCGGACGTACCAAAGACGCCAAGACCGCCTTCGCTTCTGCACTCAAAGACGACAGCTCCATCACCCCTCCCGCAAACCTCACCAACGCCAACGTCGACAAGACTTTTGCCGAGGTCAAATCAGGAGGTTCGTCCGGGTCAACTTCGTCGGGCACATCGTCATCGGACACATCGTCATCAACGCCGTCTACTCCGCCTTCCTCATCGTCATCGGGCAAGAAACCCAAACGCGAATACGACGGACGAAGACCCGCACGTGGATGGCGCACCGGTGAAGGCTCCTTCTATTACAACGAGGCGTACAAGGCCGAAAAGGAACGCGAGTGGGATGATTGCGTCACCTACGGACGTTTGTCCTACGAGGCTGAGTACCGCACGTCGACACAGTTTCTCGTCGCGTCTTGTGAAGCGCGCGGCGGCAAATGGCTCGAAGCGATCTCCGATTACGAAGCAACTGCCGAAGCTGCCGAAAAATCAAACATTCGCCGCACTGTCGCTTTAGCCCGAAGTCGCGCGGATGAACTGCGCGCCAAGCTTCCGAAAGTCACGATCCAAAAACCCGATGGCGTTCAAGACCTCAAGGTCCGCCTCGGCGGCGTCGATGTTCCGCTGGACAAACTCGGTTCCGAATTGCAGGTCAACCCGGGCGAGCGCACCGTCTTCGCCACCGGCAAGATCAAAGGTGACGACGTAGCCTTCGAACAGAAACTCAGTCTCGAAGAGAACGAAGCCGTCACCGTCGAACTCAAGCTCAAGCCCAAGGGCAAAGCGATCGACAAGGCTCTCGTCAAGTGCATGCAAGATGCACAAACCCAGGACGACTTCGACGAGTGCGTCTCGAAAAACCGCAAGCTTGGACTCAACGGAAAGTTCGCGTTCGAGTTCTCGGGCTATCACGATTCCGACAAGACCGACGTCTTGTCCCCCGCGCTCCTTTTCAACTTCGAGCACCCCACGAATGGATGGGGCTTTGGTGGTTCGTTCCTTGCTGACGTCGTGACGACTGCCTCGACCGACATCGTCGCGACGGCATCACCTCGCTGGACGGAGCAGCGTTACGTTCCAGCCCTTGGAGGTCATAAGAAATTCGGTGACGTCGACGTCAACTTGCACACGGCGTTTTCGATCGAGCCGGACTACTTTGCTTCGTCCATTGGCACGTTCGTGTCTCTCGATTTGCGCCAGAAGACGATCACCCCGAGCATCAGTTACGACTTCTCGTACGACATCGCGGGTCGATCTGGCACGTCGTACAGCGTCTTCTCGCGTCGCATCACGCGGCATGCCGTGGACCTCGCGTCGTCGTTCGTTCTCGACAAACACTCGATCCTGACGACCAACATGTCGATCGTCGCCGAGATCGGAAATGTTTCGAAACCGTACCGATACATTCCGACGTTCTCTCGGGACATCGCTCCGCGTGTTCTTCCGGGTTTGGCTCTCCCAACCGTCGATGCTGTCCGCAATCCTGAAAGAATTCTCGAGCAGCTCCCGCTCAGTCGGCAGCGTTTTGCGCTCGCGGCGCGATATGCGCGACGTTTTTCCACGACCACCTTGCGTGCGGAAGAACGTCTCTATACGGACAGCTGGGGCCTCAAAGCCACGACGACGGACATGCGAATTTTGTTCGATGTGAACAACTCGGTTCGTCTTTGGCCGCATGCTCGTTTTCATGCGCAAACGGGGGCTGATTTTTGGCAACTCGCGTACGTCGCCGAACGTACCGCGACGGGTTTGCAAGTTCCGAAGTACCGCACGGGCGATCGCGAACTCGGACCTTTGTTTGCCGTCACGGGTGGAGCTGGTGTGCGTTTTGCGTTTGGTGAATCGAAGAACTGGGGTTTGTCTTTGAACGGAGACTTTGTCTACACGCAGTTCACACAGACGCTCTACATCCTGCAACGCTTCGGTTACTTCGGCTCGCTCTTGTTGGAGGTGGACGTCGAATGAACCTTGGTCGTTACGTACTTGCTTCGCTGCTCGTGTTTGTCCCGGCATGTGGCAATCGCGCCGTGGACGAACGCATCGCCGCACTTGGAGACGAACTTCCGAACGTCAAGCCGAGCGAGTTTCATCGTCCGGGACAGCCGTGTGTTCTTTGTCATGGCGAGTATCTGCGCGAAGGTCCGATCATGACGGTTGCGGGGACGATTTATGCTTTTCCGGCGGGGGACAATCCGTTGCCGGTCAAAGGTGTCACGGTGCGCCTCACGGATGCATTTGGTGAGCAGTTCGAAAAAGGCACCAACTGTGCAGGCAATTTTCACGTCACCGAAGAAGAGTGGAAGCCGGCGTTTCCTTTGCGCGCCGAGCTCGAATATCCCGTTCCCGAATCTCTAGGCAGCACCAAACGCGTCGTCATGTCGACGCGGATCAGTCGCGATGGTTCATGCGCGGGCTGTCATATTGGCGCGCCAAACCAAGGTTCACCGGGCTGGGTCACTTGCGCTGAGGCGGATCTGACTCCACCGTTTCCACCACAAGAGTCCAGCTGTCCAGGAGCGAAACAATGAAGGTCGCCCAGGGGTTTGTCCTCGCGCTTGCGACGGTCGTAGTCGCATGTGGGGGTTACGAAACGGGTGTCGAGGAAGTCGTCCTGCCGCAACTCGACCCGCTTACG
>DAOMZH010000130.1:0-16731 GCA_035437985.1 Polyangium sp. (in: bacteria)
CGACCATGTGATTCAAACCCATGCCCGTGGTCCCGAATTGACGGAAGAAGCCCGCAAACGCGGGACGAACGTGTACACGCTGCTCAATGAACGTCTCGACGCATTGTCGACACGCACGAACTTTCCGGCCGCGCTCACCCGGGAATTGCACGTATTTCCGGATTTTCACGGCAATCGTTCCCCCCGCGCCGATCCCACTCTACGCGGCATGATCAGCGGTTTGTCCCTCGAAAACGACGTCGATGCGCTGGCCGTCGAATACTTGGCCACGATTCAGAGTTTGGCCCATGGAACTCGGCACATTCTCACGGAAATGAACAAAGCTGGTTATCGCATCCAAACTTTGTTTGCGACCGGCGGCGACACTAAAAATCCGGTTTTTCTTCGCGAACATGCCGACGCCACTGGGTGTCGCGTGGTTTTGCCCCAAGAACCCGAAGCAGTTCTTCTCGGATCGGCGATTCTCGGGGCCGTTGCTGCCGGCGATCAACCCAGCGTGCTCGCCGCAATGGCCGCCATGACCTCCAGCGGAAAAACCGTCGATCCCCAAGGCGGTGACGTGAAATCTTTTCATGATCGCAAACACCGCGTCTTCATGCGCATGTACGACGATCAAATAGCCTATCGCGCCTTGATGAACGATTGAGCACCCAAAAAACGCTCAGCGAATCGCCACCCCCATCGCTCCATCGAATAACAAAAGAAAACTCCCCTGCAGGATCACGCCCGCGCCTGATCCCTTGACAAAATCACTCTTTCCCAAACCCATGATCTCAGCAATGTGGCGCGATGTCGTCGACGACCCGAAGCAAATCATCAATTCCGAAAGGTTTGCCCAAGAATCTTGGAATGCCGTGCGTCGAGGCAATTTCGGCGACTTGCTTGGCGGCCGTGACGAGAACGACGGGCGGCTCCTTTCCTTCCTTACGAAGGTGGTCGTACACTTCTGCACCATTCAATCCCGGCATGCGATAGTCGAGCAGCACGAGATCATAGAATTGCGTTTGCATCTTGGCCAAAGCCTCGAGTCCGTCGGCTGCTTCGTCGACCTGCCAACCCATATCATGAAAGAGAACGCCGAGGAGCATGCGCAACTCGGCTTCATCTTCGGCGACGAGCAATCGACACGGAGGTTTGTTCCGAATGCACGGTTCTGGCGCTTGGGCACTCGGGGGGAAATTCGTAGCGTCATGGGTGGTCATAAATGCATGGGGCCTTCCGCACGTGAAGTCTGAAGGGCGTTGGCAAGGGGACGTTTCACGGAGAATATCGTCATTTCTTCATGTGTGTCGGTTCCTGGAATGGCCTCGAAACACACTTCGCCTTGGGCATCCAAGGTAGTGCGTACGGAGATACGGACCGATCCACCAGATCGGGCGATATCGAGCGCACGCAAAAAGGCGCGAAATACAGCACGAGCCGCTTCGTGCGGATCGGCCCAGAGCGTCGTCGGCTCAAAGCCTCCAGTCATGTAAACCGTGACCCTCCGGGTACGTTGCTCCGTTTCGAGCAGTTGGGTCAGATCGCGAACCAGAACGCCCAAGTCGACGTTTTGCTCGGCAGCCATTTGTGTTGTAATGAGGCTACTCCAGAGAGCGCCTTGCCGCCGGAATACATCCATCGAACGGTTGGCGAGCCCGAGCAAGTAGGATACGTATTGCATTCGTTGTCGTCCGAGATCTCGTGCGGCGAGTTCCACGTTCAGGCGAGCGGCGGTGAGAGCTTGCACGACGTCTTGGCGCAGGTGTTCCACGAATGCGTCGCTGATGATCGGTGAGGTTGCCATTCGATGCAGATCAGCTTCCAAGCGACGTCTGGCGAGTTCCATTTCAATGCCGTGGGCGGCACAAATCAGAATTTCTTGCAAACGGCGGCCTGCTTCGGGACGTTTGACCGAAACGCTCAAGGCACCGATAATTTCGCCGTCAGTGGCGCGGATGGGAATTCCTTGACAACTAAAGGGGTGAAACCCTTCAATGAAATGCTCCGGCCCCACGAGTTCGGCATAACCACCTTCGGCCAGCGGCGTGCCGATGCCATTGGCCCCACAGGCACTCTCATCAAGCAACGAGCCTGGTCCTGGAACACTGAGCGGACCATGTACGGATTGGTCGTCGCCAAGAACGTCGAGCACGATGGCTTTCGCATTGCCAAGCATGGCTGCGTGTTGGTCATTGCCGGCGGCTTTGGAAAGCGCGCGCAAGTAGGGTTTGGCCGCCAAAATGACTTCTTGCTCTTTGTCGAGCAGTCGCTCGGTTGCCAATGGGTCGAGCTCGATGGCTTTTGCGCGTCTGGCGCTGGCGCCTTGCAAATGGGACCGCTCCCATGCGCGGAATATTGGATCGCGCAGAAGAGCTGGCGAAAGTTTGCCCGAGGCGAGGTACTGTTGATGCGCATGGAGTGCTTGTTCGCCGAGCATGGTCTCGAAGGGTACCTAGTGCCCGTGATGGGTGATGGTAAGGGCATATGCCGAGCGAAAGAGCGAACGAACGAACTGCGCTCGATGAAAACCATGTGGGTCACCTGCAATCATTCGAAGATATGGGTCTGATGGGAATGCCTGTATCCGTTGATTCCACGGCGGTGCCGTACGAGCAGAGTCACCGGTTGATCACGTCGGCTGCGACGACGGACGGTCACGGGTCGACACAGGCGGGCGGTGTATCGCCCAAGGACACAAACGGGGCCTACCAGTTTTTACCGGTATGGCAGACGATGTATCTGAGCCAATGAACGACTTCATTGCAAGAATCGTGTCTTGCAGGCCCACGATGTTGCACTGACCTGCAACGAGTCCAGTGGTTCTTGCCATAAGACATCGCAAAGTGGAATTGTCTTGATGTTGCCTCGTGTTAAAAACCGTCGATCCCCAAGGCGGCGACGTGAAATCTTTTCATGATCGCAAACACCGCGTCTTCATGCGCATGTACGACGATCAAATAGCCTATCGCGCCTTGATGAACGATTGAGCACCCAAAAAACGCTCAGCGAATCGCCACCCCCATCGCTCCATCGAATAACAAAAGAAAACTCCCCTGCAGGATCACGCCCGCGCCTGAGCCCTTGACAAAATCACTTTTTCCCAAACCCATGAGCGCAGCCCCGCCCGCGATGTACAAAACGTCGAGCCCCGCATTGATCAAAAAAATCTTTCGGGTCTTGCGGTCTCTTGCTGTCCAATAGGAAACAGGTTTGTCGAGAACGCTTTGTTTGCGAATACCTCGGTATCCAAATCCCGCAATGACTCCATCAATGGCTCCCCACGCCACGTTTTGAATCCCGACAGCCTGCGTATAACGATCCCCGCCTGTCGCCCATAACATCGTCCCCGTCGCGATACTCGCCACCGCCCAGCTCGTCAGCGTCGACATCGCCTGCCATTCATACGCAAGATGCGCGTCACGGGCTTGGATACGTAATCGATCCGGTGATTTCACCACGACGGGCACCGGAATGATTCTCCCATGCATTGGCGATTCTTCGGCTTCGGCAAACCGAGGAGCAAGAACCACGAGGATGAGCACCATCCACAATCGTTTGAACAACAATGTTTTCAAGGCTCAATCCAAATTAATCGCTACCGATGTTGACACGTTGCCCATTGCAGGATCATAGGGCGACACACTCGCTCCCGCGACCATCCCTTGCACACAGCTCGTGGTCGGTTGCACGACGAACACATTCGCTTTCGCGCTAATCGCTTTTCCGCTCGGCGCAAACGTCACGGTCACGCCAAAGGATCGTGGCCCAGGGAGACGACCACAAATGAACTTCGCATTGCGCGAAAGGTTTTCCACGGAACGTTGCGCCGCTTCCGAATCGAATGGCGGCAATTTCGGTTTGCTCGGAGGCGCGGGTTTGGGAGTTTCTGGAGTTTTCGGCGGGGTTTGCCCAGAAGAACTCGGCAATGGTTCGTTCGGAATAACCTGAGGCGTCGGAGGCAACGGTGGAGGCGGCGAAAGGTCTACCCCTGGAAGGTTCGGCGGTTTGGGCGGCAAGCCTGACGATTCGTTTTCGAGATGCTCTTGTTTCGCTTGCGCATTCTGGCGTTCCGCACGCGAAGTCGCGACTTGCCACGACACCGCAGCAACGAGTGCCGCAGCCGCAAGTGCGCCAACCATGCGGAGATTGGAACGAGGTGCAGGCACGGCCGTGGACACGGTTTGTCCAACGGACAAACCCGTCGAATGTCCGCCCAAAGAGGCGAGTGTCGATGCGTCCACCGTCGCTTCTATACCGGACAAACCCGTCCCTGCCGCCGTCGCCGCCATCTCGAGCTGGGTCTTGCCCACGGGTGCCGTCGCCGCCATTTCGAGCTGCGACCGCTCCGCCGCACCTCCTGCTGGTGTCGCCAATACGGCCAACTGTGCCGGCGCTCGAAGCTCGGCCCCGAGCACTGGAACAAGGGCTTCCCACGCTTCATTTGCTGTCGGAAAACGCCGCGCCGGATCACGGTCGAGACATTTCAGAAACCACGCATCGAATCCAACCGGCAAGGGTACGTCAATCTGTAACTCGACCGCACGGACCGAAGGCGCATCGACCGATTCGAACAAGATCTCGCGCATCAACGCCTGCATGCTCGCCGAACCATCACTCGCCACACGCCAGAAAGGTCGTCCCGTCAACATGGTGAACACGAGTAATCCGAGCGGCCAAACATCCGCCGTTGGAGCGATTTTCGCGCGCGGATCCGTCTGCTCCGGAGCCATCCACAACGGCGTGCCCATGGCACTCGTCGCCATCGTGCGCGCGTCGGCTGTGAGTTTGGCAATCCCAAAATCGAGAAGTTTGACGTCAAACGATCGTTGAACATCACGCGTGTGCAGCAAGAAAATATTTTCGGGCTTGAGATCGCGATGCACGATGCCTGCAGCATGAGCAGCGCCGAGCGCATGACACACAGGTTGCAGAATCGCTTGCACGTCGCTTGGTGAAAATGCGCCTCGTTTGGACAGCGCCGCGGCGAGGTCTTCTCCATCGAGAAGTTCCATGGCGATAAACGGCGAACCTGTCGCTTCATCGACGCCCGCAGCAATCACTTGCACGACGTGATCGCTTGGAATTCGTGCTCCAACGCGAGCTTCTTGTTCGAACCTTTCGCGAAGTTTCACGTCGCTCACGAGCGACGGATGCATCAACTTCAGCGCGCGACGTCTTCCCGTGCTGATTTGCTCGGCCACATAAACAGCGCCCATGCCTCCGGCGCCGAGTTGTCGCTCGATCCGAAAATCGCCCCCCAAAATTGCGCCAGCCCCAGGCAATTGCGTCGTCACGAACGACGACCGTAGCACACTTGCTTGCTACCTTGCTCAGCCTCCGCGTCGATACCGTGCGCGAATGACTTGCGAATCAACGGGCGCCGCGACACAACTCGCGCCCACGACGCGAGCGTGAACAGGAGGCTTTACGTGATTTCGAGCAATTGGCAAGAGCGGTACGGGCACAAGATCTGCACGGCGGAAGAAGCCATTCGCCTCATTTCCCCAGGTCGCCGCATCATGGTCGGTTCGCATGCGTGTGAGCCCAACCAGCTCGTCAATGCGCTCGTCACCCACGGAGATCATCTGGCGGACAACGAGATCGTGCACCTGATGACGCTCGGGTCGGCTCCCTACGTCAAACCCGGCCTGGAAAAACGATTTCGGCACACGGCATTTTTTATTGGAGCCAATACGCGCGATGCCGTTCACGAAGGTCGCGCGGACTTCATGCCCGTGTTTTTATCGGAAATCCCCGCGTTGATTTCTTCTCGTCGCGTGCGCATCGACGTCCTGCTCGTGCAAGTTTCCCCGCCCGATGTTCACGGGTATTGCAGCCTCGGTGTTTCGGTCGACATCACGCGTACCGCGGTCGACACAGCGGATCTCGTACTTGCCGAAGTGAATCCGCAGATGCCGCGAACGCATGGTGATTCGTTTGTCCACGTCGATCGTCTCCACAAACTCATTCCGGTCGATTCGCCACTGCATGAGCATCGGCCGGAACCTCTGGACGAGATCGACATGGCGATTGGTCGACACATTGCGAGCGTCGTGCCGAACGGTGCCACATTGCAAATGGGAATCGGCAAGATTCCGGATGCGACGCTCGCTGCCCTCGACAAACATCAGGACCTCGGGATTCACACGGAGATGTTCTCCGACGGCGTAAAAGGTCTGGTGGAAAAAGGCGTGATCACATGTCGCAAGAAGACGGTGTTGCCGGGCAAAATCGTGACGTCGTTCATCATTGGATCTCGGGATCTGTACCGCTGGACCGATGACAATCCGTTTCTCGAAATGAAACCATCGAGCTTCACGAACGACCCGTTTGTCATTGCGCAACACGAAAAAATGATCGCGATCAACGCGGCGTTGGCCGTGGATCTAACCGGTCAGGTGGCGGCGGACACGCTCATGGGTCGTTTCTTCTCGGGGATCGGCGGGCAAGTGGATTTCATTCGTGGTGCCGCGCGAAGTCGCGGGGGCAAACCCATCATCGCCCTGCGTTCCACGGCCAAAAATGGGGCCGTGAGTCGGATCGTACCCGTCTTGGAAGCAGGGGCGGGCGTGGTGACGAGCCGCGGGGATGTGCACTATATCGCGACGGAATACGGCATCGTGGATCTGTGGGGGAAAAACATTCGCCAACGAGCGCTGGCGCTGATCGAAATTGCGCATCCGGATCATCGCGCTGACCTTCTCGCCGCGGCAAAGCAACGCAAATACGTTTTTCCGGATCAAGTCGTGGTGCAAGCGGCGTATCCGTGGGGCGAGTCGCGCGAGGAAAAACTTCCGAACGGAGCAACAGTGCGTGTACGACCGGCACGAATTTCCGACGAAGAAGCATTACGCGACCTGTTTTACCGTTTGTCGGACGAGAACACGTACCGACGTTTCATGCAGCATCATCGCGACGAGGCCCATGACGAAATGGTGGAACTCGCAAACTTGGACTACGAAAACAACATGGCGCTGCTCGTGACGCGGATGGAAAACGACTGCGAGCAAATCGTCGCGATGGCTCGTTACGACGTCGATCCGGCCACGCGTTTGGCCGATGTGGCGTTTGTCGTCCTGGATTCACAGCAGAACCATGGAATCGGAACGTTGCTGATGCGGCGCATGGTCGAAATCGGAAAGGCCCGAGGACTTGCAGGGTTCTCATCGGATGTGGCGGTTCATAACAAACCCATGATGGCGATCATCCAGAAGAGCGGCGAGAAGGTCCACACGGAGCTTCGCGGCAACGTCCACCATGTGGAGCTTTGCTTCTGAGGGCGCCGCGCCGATGATGCATCTCGACGCATTATCGCCGAAATCGAAAAGCCCTCGAAAACGATTGGAACGTTCTGCTTGACGATACGTCTGTGCTGTGGCACTGGGCCCCGGAACATTCGTTCCGGATATCCGGAGCCGGGAAGAAGGTCGATCGTGCTGGTTCGTGGGGTTGCTCGAAGGTCAAAACGTTCGACGTTGAAGGATTTCATCGTCGCGCTGTCCGTTGCCGCATCCCTGGCAAGCGTGACGTTCGGCGCGAGCAACGTATACGCGGACGACGCGAAGCAGTGTACGAGCTGGCGCTCCGGAGGTAAAGGTTACGAAAAGCTCGAGCTGCGGACATGTGCCCGCGCCGAGCCGGAAGCGAGCGCCGAAGGCAAAAGCGAAGATTCGGACGATACGTACGAGCTCGAAGTAAAAAGCGGCTATGACAAACCGCTCGAAGTCCGCTTCGACATTGCCACGACGGATGGCAAGAGCGAGACTGTCGAAGCGGACGTCAAACCAGGGTCGCAAGTCGCTGGGGAATGTACGGTTTGTCGGGACCACAAGGACGTGAAGTCGATCCGGGTGGGAAAAACCCAGAGCGACAAAGACGAACCATTACGCAAAGTCAAGGGCACCATGCACATGGAGATCAAAGCCCGGGATTTGCGCCTTACGGACGCCAATGCCAAACGTCTCGAGCGCATTGCGTCGCGTTATTACAAAGCCACGCGCAAACGCCTGGTCATCACGGGCGGCTCGCGCACACCCATTCGTCAAGCCCAACTCATGTACGACAAACTCGTGCACGGTGACGACATCGTGGCGCTCTACGAGAACAAAGCGGCAGCCACCGAAGTGCGTAATGCGTATCGAGATGCCGTCGCGAAGCGGGCGAAGCGCAAAGCAACCATTCGGGCGATCCGCGAAGTCATCGAAGCCCAGATGAGTCGCGGCGTTCATGTGTCGAAGCACCTCAAGGCCAATGCCGTGGACGTGCGTTCGTGGAACATGAAAGGGCGCCTCGAAGACGCGCTGAAAGAAGCAGTCAAAGCAGAAGCAGGCGTGACGATGATGGATGAACGTGACGGCGCCGAGCCACATTTTCATCTGAACTTGCCCTGAGCCCCCCTTTTCATCCTGCGCAAAACCGGCGACAATAAACGCATGGCTCGATTGACCTGCGCCTTGATGTTTGTCTTTGCAAACATCGCCGCGTGTAGCGGTGCGCCCCCTCAATCGGCCAAAAACAAGCCTACCGCCGCTCCAATGGTCTGGACGGCACCCACGATGGACCGGGCAGCGCTTCGCCACGAAGCAGCGCTCAATGCGCCTCCGCCGCCTCCCGAGGATCCGCCTCCGCCGACGCATCCCGGTCGCCCGGAAGCTGCCGAGCGCGTCTTGTTTCTCGCGACGCACCTGCGCACGACGGACCTGCGTGATGCGTGTCCGGTGACGCTCGCCGAAGTCGCTCGAATTCGTTGTTTGATTTCGCTCCGGTATGCGGACGAAGTCGATTCGAAAGCCCTCGCTTTGACGTTGTACGCAGAAACCGGCTCGCTCGCGGGGCTTTTGCCCGAAGAAACGAACGAAGACAACAAAGGCAAAAAAATCCGCCTGAAGCCGGCGCGTCCCATTGGGAAAAATATGCAGCACCTCGAATGGATCGTGGAGGCGATGCGGGCGTACGCGGGATTTTTCTATGAGTTGTCGAAGGTTCAGAAAAAACCGATCGTCATGACGGACCGTCCGCTCGATTTTCGATTTTTTTACACGGAAGAAGGAGGAACACCTAGTGCATTCGCGGTTGGTCGCAACATTGGGTACAATTTGAACGGAACGCTGAACGTGCACGAAGAAGCGGTACGGGATACTTTATTTCACGAAATTTTTCATTTGAATGATGTTTGGCAGGACAACTTTTCGGCGCGGATGTTGGCGCCGATCGAAGCGCGGATCTTGGCCAATTGCAAGAGTGATCTGAAGTGTTTGTCGAGGTACGCACCTACGGACACGACGATGAACGGGAAGCCTTACGCATTTACCGACGGCGGTAATGGCAAAGAATATGCTGCTGAACTGGCTTTACGTTATTTTCGGGAGCAAAGGTTGATGATGGACGGAAAACCATTGCCTGTTCCGGCGTTCAAATGTGGAGCACCGGAAAACGCGGAAGCCATGGCGCTTTTGGTGGATACGTTTTTTGGCGGTGTTGACCTCGTGCCCGAATGCGGATCGTGAAACGTTAGGTGCGGTCGTTTTTCTGCTTTTCTGAGGGCAAACGTGCGTGTGTCGAGAAAAATCGCGCGTTTGTCGAAGAATGGTTGCGCGGACGAACGGCCGTGGCATACATTGCGCGCCGTGCACTCCAGCGACTTTGCCTCCACAATTGAAAAACTTCTGCGGCGTTTGGCCCAAGGTCACGCCGGAACGCGATCGGACATGCTGCTCGCCACAGCGTCGGGTGACGCTGTTCATCTTGCCAACACGCTTTGGGCGTTCGTCCGTGCGGGGCATGGCGGACTCGTGGGGTACGATCGCGCGGTCGTCGGCATGCTCGTTGCCGGCACGTTCGATGCTCATGATTTCCTGACACTTTTGCGACAACTCAAGAGTGCCAATCTGGAATGGTTCGAGGGGTGGGCCAAGCGCACCGACGGTTTGGCATACCATGGTTGGAGCCAGGAGCTCGAGGTGCTTCTTGACAAACTATTGACGACGACGGAGGATCGCACGACGCTCGAATGGGCGGATGTTTCCGAGCCTGCAGGTTCAGCGCTGTTATTGGCGCTGGGGCGACGTGGGTTTGTCGAGGCTCAGACGTTGCCCCCCGATGCGTTGCCGCGTTTTGCCGCGGCGTTTCTCGAGCACGGGTCGCGTTGTCCTGAGCAATTTGCTGGGTGGGAGCGATTGTGGCCGGTCGCGGCATTTGGACGTGCGTTGTTTGCTTGTGCCAACAACGCCATGGAGGTCGGTGTTTATCCGGACACACTCGCGCCATTCGTCCCGTATGCGAATCCCGTGCAATTGGCGTGCGTCGTCGAAAAACTCGTATGGTCGGATGGCCAAGCGCTCGATTGGTTGACGGCGCATGGAAAGGCCATCGTTCCTCATTTGCAGCATCATGTCGAAGAATTGCTGAAAAACGTCAAAGCTGGGTTTGCGGTTGAATCGGACGAGGGTCGCCTCGTCGTCGCTTTGGCCCGAATTCGGGCGAAAAATAAGGAACAATGGCCTGCCGCTTGGGTGCCTCTCGCAAAACGAATGTTGGAATCCGGGACGACGGGTGTCGATGATGTTCTGGCAATCGTCGCTCCGGATGTTCGCGAGAGGCTACTTGTCGATTATCTGAACAGCGACGCAACGTCGAAGACGCTTTTGCCATTGTCGTTTTTCCCAACACCACGATTGATCGAGGCGCTCGTTACTCGTATTCGGCAACGTCGGAAGGACGACCCTGGTTGGTACGACCCGCGCCGGGAATATGTCAAAGTCTTGGGAAACATGGGTACCGTGGGGCAGAACTTGCTCGTGAAGTTCCTGGACGAACCCATGTTCGTGGCGATTGCGCTCGAACATCTCGCGGTCACGCCGGAAAATGCGACCCGAGTCGTGAGGCATCTGGGTTCGTCCGACGAATCCGTTCGTCGGTGGGCCGAAAAAATATGGCTCGATCTGCCGCACGAGGAACGGATGGAGCTCTTGAATCGGCATCTTGGCGACCTACCCTTGAAGTTTGCGGCACAGCTTTTGGGGCTGGCGCAGCATGATCTGCGGGTGGTCGATTTGGCAACGCGTTTGCCCGAGACGACCGAGACGCACCATTGGCGAAATCTTTGTTTGCATCCGCCAGCTATTTTGGAGAAGTTGCGCGCATCGTTGGCCAATACGCCCGAGGATCAAATCGTCCGTGTGGCCAATGCCTTGGCGCCGGCATTTGCGAAAGAACGACGACTCGGATTTCAAGAGCAGAAAGCGCTTGCTCCATTCGGCGCCGAGGATCTTCTCGCCATCGTGCATGTTACGGCGTCTCGTTCATTGCGGCGCGAAACGATGTCTTGGTTGTGCAAGCATTTTGGCCCGCTTTGTCCAGAAGTCCCGTGGATTGCAGCGTTTTGGTGGGCACATGACCGGACCGAGCTGCTCACCATCGCCGCAGATGTTCTAGGACCTGCGTTCGTCCCGGCGCTACATGCGAGCGTCGATTCCGGCACGTTGCGCGAAGAGTCTTGGCACGAGGTCCTGCGCATATTCACGAAACACGATCCCGTCGGGGGCCTCGATCATTTTGCGCGCGTTGCCGATAATCTGCAATATCGCTTGTACGTGGAAGAGGGAGTGGCGGCGGCCCTCGAACGCGACAGCATGCTGGTGCAGGAATGGCTACGTCGCGCGCTCAGCGGTAAAGAACGCGAATTCGCGCTGTTTTTCTTGGGCAAACATGCCGTTCCGGAAGTTGTTCCTTCCTTGCAGGCGCTCGAAAAAGAAAAACTCGCGGCTAAGCTCAAAAAGCTTTTGCAAACAGCGCTCGAGGCGCAAAAGACGCTTGGTTCGATGGTACGGCGTGGAAATAAGTCTCTCACGGTCCGGCATGTGCAGAAGATGGCCGGGCCGATCGACGCATTGCGGATGAGTCGTGACGGACAAACGCTGCTGGCCCAGAGCGGCGGGAACGTAATGGTTTGGCGTGGCGAACGTGTGGCCACGTTGACGGGCTCGGAGCCCGCGAACGCCGAATTGTCGGACGAAGGAAAGTTCGTCCTGATTTTGGAGGCGAATACGATCCAAGTTTTTGCTCCTTGGGACGGGGCAGGAAAAACACACACGACGTTGTTGTCGGGAGATGACTTCGACGGTGTGGTCCCCATGCCGGGAAATCGGGCAATGACCATGTGCAATGCGGAGCACGGATCGGTTGTCCTGTGGAACCTCGATACAGGCGAGAGCAGCGAGCACAAGTTGCACGGACTCAATGAACTACCGGCATGTGTTAATTGGCTTGACGATAATCGATATCTTGTGGGCACGACGGAAGACAAGACGTTGGTGCGCGAATTTGCGAACGGCAAGATATTGCATAAACTGCTTAGTTGGGCGGACCAAGATTGCGGCGGCGTGTACCAGGTAGCGGGGGGCAATGAAGGCAAACACGTGGTGAGCCTTTTCGTCGATGGTTCGTTGATGATTTGGGATATTTCGGGTCCGAGGGTGAAGGCGCTGGGGCGGCATCATCGGGTGGCTCCACGGGCATTGGTTGTCGATCCGAGTTCGTCGTGGGTGGTGACGCCCGGAGCGATGTCAGTGATTACATGGAAAAATGGGCAGCAGGCGCGGGCGCTCGAAAGTTCGGGGCCGACTGCAGTTCGTCGTGGTCAATTGGCTGAAGAGGCGGGAACGGGGGTCTTCGTGCGGCCGAATGTGGTCGCCATTGGAGGTCAAAGTGTTGATATTTGGGATCTCGAGGCCAACCTCCACCTCGGACGATGGGACAAACCCGCGACGGCCATGGTGTCTGCACCGGGCAAATTATTCGTCGGGGACGCGGAGGGCAATATCTGGGAATTGAACGAAGGATGATCGGGCGCCTGAAGGCAGGTTCGTCGTGGCCAATAAGATTTGCTTTGTCGGTTTCGGGTCACAAACCCGAACGCTGGGTACAAAGAGAAAAACCGCAAGGTGAGGAGTGTCGAGACAGATGAATCGTTGGAGCATCGTGGCGGCTATGGGAATTGCAGCCGTCGTGGGTTGTTCGGAGAAACATTCGACGACGGAATCGACGACTGTGGTTCCTCCTCCGCCTTCGGCTTCGGCAACTGGTGCAAAATATCAACCGTTGGCACCAAATGGTTTGTCCGAGACTGAACTGGACGAATATCATCATTTGCCCGAAGGCGGTGAGTTACTGCCGCTCGACATGCTCTATGCGGTCGAGAGCGCGCAGACGTTCAAACCGTTCATCGAGAATCTCGAACGATTTGGGCTGATTCCGGACCCGCGTGATCCTGACCGATTGCCGATAGGCATGTCGGCAACGTTGGTGAATGGCCAACGCGCGGAGCCTCGAATGGTTTTTTTCAATTGCGCGGCATGCCATACGGCAGAAATCACATATGCGGGTAAGACGCTACGTGTCGAAGGAGCTGCGGCGCATTTCAACATGGCGGGGTTCGTCGCGGAGCTCCTGGAGTCGTTTAACGCCACACTTGTGGATCCGCGAAAACTTGCTGGATTTCTGGAGCGTTTGGCCCAGCGTAATGCCCAGGAAGTGGAAAAAGCGTACCCAGATTTGAAGTACGACAAGAAGAAGAGTCTTGCAGAGCATCTCAAACAGGTTCGCTTCCCGAAACCCAACGTGCTCAAGCAGGTTGACAAACTCAATTTTCGAGTGAAGTCGGCGGCCGAAGCCGTCGAGCTTTTGCAAGGCAAGATAAAGTACCTCGAAACTTTGCGGGGACTTCGTCCCACGGTCATACCGGGATTTGGTCGACTTGACGCGTTCATGGGTGCGCGAAATCTGATGTTTGGCGAAAAATACGCCCATGATCTGAATTCGCCAGTGAGTTTGCCGCCCATTTATGGTTTGTCTAAGCTAAGCTGGTATCATTACGACAATAACACGACGTCGATTGTCCAGCGAAATCTTGGAGAAGCTCTGGGGGTTGGAGCCGTTGCCGATCTGGCGACGGGTGACTCGACCGCAGAGTTGCGCCATTTGCTGCGCCTCGAAGCGTTGGCGTCCAAGATTCCAATTCCGAAATGGCCCGGCGAGCTCTTCGGAGCAATCAACGGAGAACAAGCGACACGGGGCGAGACGATTTACAAGAAACAATGCGCGGGTTGCCACGATTATGGAGAAGATGGGGTTTTCCCGGATCGACTTTTCGATCTCGACAAGATCGGTACGGATCCAAATCGCGCAAGCAGCTTTGCCGAACAAATTGGCGACAAGACGTTTGCCGAGTCGCTGCACGGTGTGCTGGATTTGGTGCAGAAGAAGGCGATGGAGCACGAGGGGATTTCTGCAGCCGACATTGCCAACGCCGAAAAAGGGCCCGTCCAATGGCGCTCGACGAAGAAATATGCATCGCGACCATTGGCGGGAATTTGGGCGAGCTCCCCCTATCTCCACAATGGTTCGGTGCCAACTTTGTACGATTTGCTCTTACCCCCGGACAAACGGCCCAAGTCATTTCAAACGGGTAGTCGCGAATTCGACCCGAAAAAAGTCGGTTATGTCTCCGATGGGACGCTTGGCGGCTCGTTCCAATTGGACACGACGAAAGATGGCAATCACAACACGGGGCATACGTACGGAACCGAACTTACCGAAGACCAACGCTTGGATTTGCTCGAGTATTTGAAGGGATTGTAGGGCGAGCAAGCGGACACGACTTGCGCCGCGTTTCGCCCTTGCCTGGCCGACGAGTTGTCGCTAATGTCGTCAATATTCGACGACAATGGCTTTGAAAGATCCCTTTTATCCCCTCGAGCGCCGCCGATTCCTCGCTGCAACCGCTGCAGTTGGCACATCATTGCTGAGTGGTTGTTCGGGGAGCACGCCTCCACCGGCGGTCACGCCCAATACGTCATGTCCGGGAGCAACTCCAGAGACGTATCCTGGCGCGGATCTCGAGGAATTGACGATTTCCGAGCTGCAAAATCGATTGACCAAAGGCCAAGAGACCTCGCGTTCTGTGGTCGAGAAGTATCTGGCGCGTATCGAGGCAATGAATCTGCGCGGTCCTGAATTGCGTGCGGTGTTGGAGGTGAATCCGGAGGCGCTCGAGATTGCGGACAAACTCGACCAAGAGCGAGAGCGCAAAGGTTCGCGTGGGGCGTTGCATGGCATTCCGATTTTGGTGAAGGACAACATCGATACCGCGGATAAAATGACGACGACGGCTGGGTCGCTGGCCTTGGCGGGTTCGATACCGGCGCGAGATTCGACGGTTGCGGCGCGATTGCGGGACGCTGGAGCTATTCTGCTCGGAAAAACGAATATGTCGGAATGGGCCAATTTCAGGTCCACGCATTCGAGCAGTGGGTGGAGCAGCCGCGGCGGACAATGTCGTAATCCTTATGTGCTGGATCGAACTCCGAGCGGTTCTAGTTCAGGCTCAGGAGCGGCGATTGCGGCAAATTTTGCGACCGCGGCGATTGGAACGGAAACCGATGGTTCGATTGTTTCGCCTTCGTCCATTTGTTCGCTTGTGGGAATCAAACCGACGATGGGTCTGATTAGCCGCGCAGGAATCATTCCGATTGCGTTGACGCAGGATACGGCGGGTCCAATGACGCGCACGGTAACGGACGCCGCGATTTTACTGGGCGCGCTTGTGGGCTCGGACGCGCGCGATCCCGCGAGCGCGTTGGGCGTGAAAAACGGGCAAACGGATTATACGAAATACCTGGGGCCGCAGAACACTCGGGGCTTGCGCATTGGAGTGATTCGTAAAGGTTTGTTTGGCCAAAGCGCCAAAGTCGATGCGATTATGGAAGCGTCGCTGAAAGACTTGAAGCTTCTTGGCATGGAGCTTGTGGATCCGGCCAATATTCCGGCGCTCGAAGAAATTTGGAGGCCCGAGCGCGAAGTGTTGCTGTACGAATTCAAGGCGACGTTGAATGCGTATTTGGCGACATTGGGCGAACGCGTGCAGATCAAGAGCCTGGACGATCTCATTGCTTGGAATGAAAAACACCGCGACGAAACGATGCCATTTTTTGGTCAAGAGGTGCTGCTCGAATCGCGCGCGAAAGGTGATTTGAGCAGCAAGGAATACCTTCAAGCGCTCGAGCAATGTCGGGATCTCGCCAAAACGAAGGGTCTTGATGCTTTGCTGGAAGGTCAGAAGCTGGATGCGCTGGTGGCGCCCACGGGGTGTTTGCCCTGGCCGATTGATTTGATTAATGGAGACAATGAATCGTTTGGTATTTCAGGGCCGCCGGCGGTTGCGGGATATCCGCACATCACGGTTCCGGCCGGGTATAGCTTCGGACTTCCGGTGGGGATATCGTTCATTGGCCGCCCGTGGAGTGAACCGCTGCTCTTGCGCATTGCGTACGCGTACGAGCAAGCGACGAAAGCGCGGCGTGTGCCGCATTATCTGCCATCGGTGGAGATGGCTCAAATTCGTTGACGGCGGGAGCTTTGCTGTGTAATCATATTCGTGTGCAGCGTGGGGCTGACCGACGAACCGATTCCTGCAGCAGCCTGGACGAAACGTTCTCAGTGCGCGGCGAAATTCGATTGAAATTCCTCGGTCGTGTTGACGCGGGGGTATTCGACATTGGGCACGGGAACGCCAAGGAATTTGCAAAGTGGCTCCCAGCCTTCGCGGGCTTCGTAAACGAGAAGTCGTTCAGCCGGAATGGTGCGAAGAACCGCTTCGTTATGGGCTTCGAAGACTTTGCCGATATGTTCCGGATCGGCAACGGATCCACCGAACGTTCGTTCGAGGACCAACTTCTTTGCCATTCGCGCTTG
>DAOMZH010000131.1:0-16689 GCA_035437985.1 Polyangium sp. (in: bacteria)
CGGTGTTGTCGATGCAAAACAACTACCAAGGGCCGCCCGAGAACTTTGCGATGGTCGTGCCTGTACCCATTGTCTTGCAAAAAGAAAACGTCAAAACGCTACCCAAAGAAGTCTTCGATGCCGTCGACAAACTCGCTTCCCCACGCCTCGTCGAATATTGGGAACAAGATCCTTGCGCGCCAAACGACATGTACAACGTGCCCGGAGCCGTGCGTATGGCCTCGGTTGCCGATACCGAGGAGGAAAAGGGGGCGGGACCTTCGCATGGCGTGAAAATCGAAGCGCAATTCAAAGTCGAGGAATACGATATCGTTATTTTGAGCGCTCGGGATTCCACGGGGCTCGATACCTGGCTCCGCCAAGAAAAATACAAAATCCCCGATGGCTCGGAGCCGGTCTTGCGCCCCTACGTGCAAGGCGGAAGCAAGTTTTTCGTGGCCAAAGTCGACTCGAAGAAAGTCCGTTTTCAAAATGGAATGGCCCAATTGTCGCCCTTGCGCTTCCATTACGATAGCGAACTCTTTGCTTTGCCCGTCCGTCTGGGCCTCGTGAATTCATCGGGAACCCAAGACCTCATCGTACATGTCCTGGCCCGCGGGCAACGTTATGAAACCGCGAATTATCCCAACGTCGCGATTCCCACGAACTTGGACGTAAAGGACGAAGTCCGCAATCGTTTTGGCGAATTTTATGCCGCCCTTTTCGACCGCACCGTCGCCCGCCATCCTCGCGCCGTCATTACCGAATATTCCTGGGACGCAAGCACGTGCGACCCTTGCCCCGGTCCGCCACTCACCGACGACGATTTTCAGACGCTCGGCGCCGATGTCATCGATACATTGCAAGTTGCCGGAAGTGAAGAAGAATCCGAACGGCCAAACCGTATGCCAGGAGGTCCGGGGCGTGGTTGGTCCAATTCCGGGAGCTGGGTCGTCACGCGTCTGCATATGCGTTATGGCAAAGAGGGATTGGGGGAGGATTTGATTTTTCGCACAGCGCCACCCATCGTGGGCGGGCGGGAATTCTTGAACAATGACAATGCCCTCGAAACCGGAGCGGTGAAGAGCGAGATCAACAATTTCCAAGCGCGTTATGCCATTCGGCATCCGTGGACCGGGCCCATTGCTTGCGAAAAACCACAACGAGGTATTTGGGGGGGTCCTCCGGGCAGCCACGGAAACCCAACCGCAGAAGCAGCGCGAGATTTGGCATTTGCGAAGCGCGGCGGATTGCAATTGGCGGCCGTGGTCGCGCGCGACGACGAGGAAACGAAAATCGATAGTGGGCCACTCGTGCCTGCACCGCCCATGTTTGCCGCTGCGCCCGGTTCACCAGGGTTTGGCGTGTCGCCACGATCCGGCGGATGCGCGGGATGCCGCGTGGGTGACGAAGAAACTCGGCCCATGACGATTTGGGCGGGTTTGGCCGTGACCACGAGCCTCGTCTTAGGTCGTTTGGCTCGCCGGCGAAAACAGAATCGCCCCTAACATCCCCAAAAGCGACTCAGTGCAGACGAAGCCTTCGGATTGCTGCACTTGGTGGCGAAAGTAGCAGTTCGTCGAGGCGATGCTCCATACGCCAGACGTTTCCTTTTTATTCAGAATATAGACAAACCATTTCGAGCCTCCGCCTCATCGCCCCGCCAATGCGGCAGATTCCCCGGGTGCGAAATTTTTTTCATCATTTGCATGCAAATCCGAGACGTTCCTTATCGCGTTGTTATACTGACCCCGTGCCCGATTCCCAGCCTGAACGCTCCTCCCGCTTCAAGCAGCTCCTCGCGCCCCTGCTCAACCCCTCGCTGATCCTCAGGGTTATCGTGATCCTCACGGTCATTGGCGCCCTCGTCTCTTTCCAACCTTGGCGACTCCTATCACCGCCCGAGCACGTAATCGTCGAGCGCCCGACGCCCTCGCTCCTCATTGCAATCCGCGAGATGTCGAAACTCGAAACAGCCGAAGTGCATGTCGAAAAGGTCGTCGACTTGACCGATCGTCAAAGTTCTTTTTTTGGGCTCGTCGAAAGCAAGGACGCATTGCTGCTCGTTGCTGTGGGTCGCGCGGTCGTCGGCATCGATCTCGGCAAACTGCGCGAAGAAGACGTCACGTTTGACCCGACAACCAGCTCGGCCCGAATCACGCTCCCCGAGCCCGAAGTGCTCTCCTCGCGCCTCGACGAAGATGCGACCTATGTTTTTGCCCGGTCCACCGATTTGCTGGCCAAACGTAATGAGCAACTCGAGGCCAATGCGCGTCGGCAAGCACAACGGGCCATCGAGGCAGCTGCGCGCACGGCCGATGTGACCCAACGCGCCCGCTTGCAAGCCGAACGGCAACTCACCGCCCTGGCCAAAGCCCTTGGCGCGAAGCACGTCGAGATTACCTTTCGCACCACGAATCGCTGACGATTCAATTTGCGCCGCGGCCATTGCAACGCGCCGCGCGGCATTCGGCGATGGTTTTCTCGATCATTTTTCATAGAGATTTTGTATGATGGGCTCATGCAATACCAACGCCTCTTCGTTGCCGCTCTCATCACCGCACCCATCATGATCTTCGCTTGCGCCGAAGGCAGCACGACGCTGCCCCCCTCGGATGAAGGCAACGGCGGAAGTGGCGGAAAAGAAGACCCCATGGAGTCGACCTCGTCTAGTTCGTCTGGACAATCATCGAGCGGAATGGCCTCGTCGTCTGGTGGTAGCGGTGGTGGTGGTGGTGGTGGTGGTGGCTCCTCGTCTTCCTCTGCGAGTTCTACTTCGACCTCGTCAACTTCTTCGTCATCGAGTTCCTCGTCATCGAGTTCCTCGTCCAGTTCCAGCGGTGGCACGACGTTGCCCTGCGTCGCAAAGGCGTATTCATTCGATACATGTCCGTCGGACTTCACGACCGGGGGCGTCAATAGCGATTGGCAATGCGGAATTCCACCAACAAATGTAGGACCAGGTGCCGATCACACCGGTGGCGGATCGCTCTGGGCCACCAAGCTTTCGGGAAATGCCAATACGTGCCAAGATTCGACCCTCGCTTCTCCCGCGATTGATTTGTCGATGGTTGCTGGTCAAATGGTCTTCTTGCGTTTTTGGCACTGGGACCAGTTCCGCGAATGCACTTGCCTTTGCACCGACAGCACGTCGTATTCAGGAGGCGTGCTCGAAGTCAAAACGAATGGCGGCACGTGGACGACGCTCACCCCCACTACGGGTTACGGCAACGGCACGCAGAAGATCAATTGTTCGCAATCAGGTGCATCATGCTCCTCGTGCGCCCTTGATGACAAACCTGGATTTGGCGCTGCTGGTCCGCAAAAGACGTGGATTCAATCGGAGTACGATATCTCCGCGTATGCCAATGCGAGTTTCGAGTTCCGACTGCATTACGCCTCGCATGGTGGATACGGGTGTTATCCCGCGAGAGACGGTTGGTACATCGACGATATCGAGATTGGCACCAAAAATCTTTGCCCCTGAGAGCGTGGCCACCACGCATCTCGTTGATGAACATCGCCGCGTTCGCCTCGATTTGACCCATCCCACCAACATCTCCCTGCGTCCGGGACACAGGCACCCGGGCCGAAAGCGGCGATTTGGTGCTGGTTTTCACGAATTTTCTTTGGTTATGGCCTCCAAAAATATACCATCACCCGTGGACGCAACGTCGATCTCGACCTTGCGTCTCCGCAAGGTGGCCTTTTCGCACGCCAACGCAGTCAATCGCGCGGAAAATGTGCATTGGCGGGAAAAGACTAGAGGGGTTGTTTCGCAGCAGTGTAACGTGGCCCATTGAGGAGTTCTCATGGGAGCTCGTCGGGCTGAGCCTCGGGGCCTGGGTGGGTGGGTTTTCAAGCGGGGAGGAGGAGGATTTGGGCGGGTGAAAGGTATTTACATCCGCATGGATACGCGCGATGATCCATTGTTTACGAAAGGACGGCTCGAGATGAATCGCATGATGGGTTTTGTTGGACTCTTTGCACTCTGCCTGGGTGCGGGCTGTGTCGCGAGCGACGACGTTTCAATGGACGAACGGACGGCCGAAGCGGAAGAAGCGCTCGGATCGGTGGGCTGCGGGGCGATGGGAAATGCAACGGGGTGCAGCGCACCGCTTCAAGCGTGTACGGCTGGCAATCCGTGTACGCGCACGACATCGTTGACGCTCGACAAAAACCCGAACGGAACGGTTACGCTCGCGAGTCGGCACGCGGTATGCCATACGTCGAGTGGTGTTGGGCGTCCGTCCTTCAATGATGATGCGACGGCATCAATTCTCGATACGACGGGTATTGACGGAACGCCACGCTCGGCATGCATCTATGAGCCATCCACGGCGAATGCATCGAACCGCAAGGGATTGCTGATTTTTTTTCACGGCACACACGGTTCGGCTCAAGGCGTTTACGACGGCACCTTGTTACGCGCCAAAGCGGCGGCGAGTGGGTTTTACCTGGTCTCCGTTCAGGGACGCAATTTGCACTGGCCGTCTGAGGACGACAAGGATTCGTCGCATCACGACATCTATTATCGCGACGTGGCCTCGCCTTCGACGAACCCCGACATCGATTACACCGACCGTATCATCGATTGGCTCGTGACCTATCGCTACGTGGATCCGCGTATGATTCACGTCACCGGTTGGTCGAATGGTGGATTTTTCGCCGAGCTTTATGCAATTGCGCGCCATACGACGGCAACGCCCAATGGCAATCGCGTCGCATCGGCGGCGGTGTTCTCCGCCGGAGACCCTTTCCAGAGCCCCAGCATCAATGACAACCACGGGTACGACAGCCCAGTCCCTGTGTCCTCGGTCCCGATTTACAACATAGGCCGCGCTTGCGACATCGTCGCGTGCAATGCTACGCAGCTCCAGGGACTTCGCGATGGCGCGCCGCTCGGCACGCCGTCCATCAGTCCGAATACGTTTTTCCCCGGCGCGGATGCCGGAACGTGGATCAATGACGTGGGCGTCAAACTCGTCAACCCCAACGTCGTACAACGTACCGTCAATGCCATTGGCCAGCAAACGACCACGTGCACGACCGCTGGTTCGGGCTTCGGACAATGTGATGTCATTTCGTCGGCGTACAACCATCTCATGTGGCCCGACGGGATTGGCGACAACAGCAGCCAGGACTGGGAAAACGAGATGCTCGTTTATTTGGCCGAGCATCCCTTGCCCGTCAACAATCCCACGCGAACCACGCCCATCGCAATTGCCAAAGACAAAAACAACTTCGACAACGACAGCAAGACCGATTTGGCGCTGTATCACGCGGCCGCAGGAAACTGGTACATTGCGCAAAGCGCGGCCGGGTCGATCGGCCCGGTCAATTATGGTTGGTCCACGGCGGTGACGGTGACGGGCGATTACGATGGCGATAGCAAGACCGATAAAGCCGTTTATGACCCCGGAACCGGCAATTGGTACGTTGCGCAAAGCGGCGGAGGCCAGGTTGGCCCAACAAACTACGGCTGGCCCACGACCGGCGTGGTCCCCGTACCCGCAGATTACGACGGAGATGGTAAAACCGACAGAGCCATTTATGATACGCAAAAAGGAACGTGGCGCATCGCATACAGCGGCGGGGGAGCACGCGAGCAACCGTTTGGCAGTGCAACCAATGTCCCCGGCGTGCCCACCGCCGTCCCTGTGCCCGGCGATTACGACAACGACAAACGCGCCGATCTCGCCGTTTATCTGCCCGCTTCCGGTACGTGGTACATCATGAAAAGTGGCGGAGGTGCAAGTCGAACTTCGTGGGGTTATGCGACGGCTGCACCCGTACCCGGCGATTATGATGGAGATGGCAAAACCGATCTCGCCGTGTACGACACCGGCACAGCCACCTGGTACATCTTGAAGAGCAGCGGCGGATCCACCACGCAACAATGGGGTTGGTCCGCGACCCAAGCCGTCCCTGGCGATCACGATGGCGATGGCAAGACCGACATCGTCGTGTATGCCCCGAGCACGGGAACCTGGTACATCTTGAAGAGCGGCGGCGGTTCGACCACGACGAACTATGGCTGGTCCGACGCGCTTCCCGCCCACAATCAGCGCCGCATCAATCGCTTCTTCAACTTCGCCGCGCAGTGATCTCCCGCCGCCACGAATTCGCCCTTGCTGGGGATTCTCCAGAGAATGCTGTTTGAGGTTTCCCCCGGATGTTTGATAAACACCGGTGCTCAGGAACTTTAGCCGAGCCATTTCGTAATTGACGCGTTTACGCTGGTGCGCGTTAACCATTGGCTTCTGTACCACCTCGCACATACCAATGCTGTACCTCTTCGTTTCGCAATCGTCATCGTCTGTAGACAAAGTCGCCGAGACTCGACGAGAGCCGACCGGATTTCCAGGCGGCAAGTCACCGTGGAAAACGGACGGAATGCGGTAGGCTCGGCATTTGGCGTTGCCTGCGTTCAAGTGTGCTTGCTCTCGCCTTCGTGAAGTTTGCCTGGATCATCAAAGCTAAATAGTCGCGGTGAAAGCCAAACCGGATACGCACGAAAAAGTTGTGGACGAAGCCTACGCCCAAATCGACAAATACATGAAAGAAGGCGACGAAGAAGGCGACGAAGAAGGCGACGAAGAAGGCGCCAATGAAGAAAACGGCGCGCAAGGCATAAATGGATTCCTCGAGGTGCCTCGGCACGAAGCCTGGCCATCTTTTGGGCCCCATTGCAATGGCCCAGAGTCGATGAATGGCGGCAGGTCCTGACGATTCTGGTCTGTCACCACAATCGAAAGAACCTGCTACCAAACCGATCGGAATGAACGGCCAGGACAACCAACACGTCAGGGAATCGCCAAGGCGCAATGAACGCCTTCGACCCCACGTCCACATACGTCGGCCATTCCGTCCCCATTCACGTCCGGAAATCGGATCGTGTCATAATAGGACGGTGACCCATGCCAGCCGGCGATATCACCATAGTCACCAGACCAGAAATATGGGGAGGAGAACGCACCACCGGACGACAGTCCACATAAAATGCCGCTCGAATGCCGCCCACACACATCGGCCCTTCCGTCATTGTTCAGGTCCGCATATTGGATCGTGTGCCAATACGCCGGATTGGATGTCCAACCTCCCGCATTGTCATAGAATTGCGTCCAGAATTTCGTCGTGACAAACGAAGTGCCGGAAGACACACCGCAATAGATGCCGTCTGCCGCACGTCCGCAGACGTCGGCCTTGCCGTCACCATTGAGGTCCGGAAACTTGAGCGTTTGATAGTAGTAGGGGTAGTTCCAGCCGCCACTGTTGCTATACCCCGTGGTCCAAAAGGACGCCGCAGCAAATGCGTTGCCAGTCGATAACGCGCAGTATAGTCCACCTGACGCGCGTCCGCAGACGTCGGCTTTGCCGTCACCATTGAGATCCGGAAACTGAATCGTCTGGTAAAACCCAGGATCCGTGTTCCATCCGCCGCTATTGCCATAGGCAGTGGTCCAAAAGGACGTCGCACCGAAGGACGTTCCGGTGGACAACCCGCAGTAGATCCCTCCTGCCGCACGACTGCACACGTCGGCCTTGCCGTCGCCATTGACATCGGGAAACTGCAGCGTCTGCCATTTGGAGTCTTCGGTCCAGCCATTTACGTCTGCATAGCTGTAGGTCCAGTACGACGCCTGGCCGAAGGAACTCCCTGTCGACAGCGCGCAAACGATGCCCCCGGCGGTGCGTCCGCAAACGTCGGCCTTGCCGTCACCATTGAGGTCCGGAAACTGAATCGTCTTGTAATATGAGGCCATCTCGTTCCAGCTTCCGCTATTGCCGTACGTGGTGGTCCAGAACGACGCTGCACCAAAGGAATTACCCACGGATAGCGCGCAGTAGATGCCTCCAGCAGCTCGGCTGCATATGTCGGATTTCCCGTCGCCATTGAGATCCGGAAATTGGAGGGTCGGCCATTTGGACGAATCGGTCTTCCAACCTGAGGCGTCGTTATAGGCGTTTGTCCAGGTTTCGGTTTGATCAAAACGGCCATTGGTGCCGGTGAAGCGAGATGTGAGCAGAATATTTGGCGAACCCGTCCCGGGGGAGCTCACCAAATCGTACTCCGACAATCCAGTAATCAAGTTAGCCACGACCGCCGGGGAGGCTGTTGGGTTGCGTTGAAGATACAATGCCGCGACGCCCGCCACATGAGGAGTCGCCATGGATGTTCCCGTCTTGGTTGCCTGAGCCGTGTCACTCGCAATTCCCGCGGAAAGGATGCTCACGCCCGGGGCAAACAGATCCAGGCACGATCCATAATTCGAACCATTCGACGATCCAATCCATCGCATATCGGTGTTGTTGACAGCCCCCACGGTCAGCGCAGCGCTGACCCGAGCTGGCGACTTATCGCATGCATCGACGTTGTCATTACCGGCCGCGACGACATAAACGATACCCGCAGCAATCGAGTCTTCAACGGCATTGTCGATCGCAAAGTAGGAGTCGCCTCCCAAGCTCATATTGGCGACGGCGGGCCGTTTCGCATTTGCGGTTACCCAATCGACGCCAGCAATGACATTTGAGGCGGTGGTTTCGCGGGTGCAATCAAATACGCGTACTGCGTGGAGCCTTGCACCTTTGGCCACGCCGTACTTGGCGCCGCCAATCGTGCCCGCCACGTGCGTACCATGCCCGTTGCAATCATTGGTCCCATTGCCGTCATCGATCGCGGTATATGCGCCATATGCGCGACCTTCAAAGTCCGTGTGACTCTGGCGGATTCCCGTGTCGATCACGTAGACGTTCACGCCGCTACCATCCGAGTCGTAGACATAGTTGCCATCAAGTGGCAAGTCGCTCTGGTCGATCCGATCGAGTCCCCAGGGGGCGTTTGATTCCGTTATTTCGGTCGTTCGAATGACCCCGTCCTCTTCCACATACGCAACGCGCGGATCCCGCGAAAGCGCCGCAGCATTCGCCTTGGGCATTTCCACGGCAAACCCCTTTAGCGCATGCTCGTACACCTGATGCAAGCGCCCGCCATGAGCCGTCACCATCTCCGTTGCAATGCTGCGCACCGGAGTAGATACGAGCGAAAGCGGGTCTTTCTCGAGGACCACGATGTAGCGATCTTTGACTGGTTCCGCCACATGCAAGAATTTTTCCGTTTTGCCAACTGCTGCCACTTCATTAAACGCTGACGCTTCTTCGAGCGCTGACGCTTCTTCATTTTCGATTTCGTCCACCGGACCACCGCACGCTGAGAGCATGGCAATACACGCACCGAGAGACAGCCCAATCATGTTATTCGTCGTTCTCATATTGATGAATCCTCCCTACGAATCGGCCTCGAGCACGGAGCGTGCCACCTCGCATAGCTTCCGAGGTCGATCCGCAAAGAAGTTTTTCGCCGTGAAAATAGCCTCGATGAACGCATGAATGGCGCTTGGCAAGTGCGTGCACGGGTGTGCGTGCACGGGTGTGCGTGCACGGGTGTGCGTGCACGGGTGCGTTCTTCGTGGTGGAACCTTGATGAACCTCGCGGTTTACAAGACACGAGAGGGGCTGGGCTCAATCAGCTACTGTGTCGGTGCATCCCACCGCTCGAGCTTCGCTCGATAATCAACCTGCCAAAATCGCTGCGCGTGTGTGCTGCTCCATGGCTCGATATCGAGGGGTTTGCGCAGCGCAGCCAGCAACTCCCGAACATTTTGAAAACGGTCTTGGGGGTCTTTCGCCAAACAACAAAGTACCAGTTGCTCAATCAGCTCTGGAAGGGGCTCGTTGCATCGAACGGAGGGCGGTATGGGGGGTTCCGTGATTTGCGCCGCAAAGATGGCCCCAGGGGTGGGGCCATCGAAAGCAGCAACGCCAGTGAGGAGCAAATAGAGCGTCGCTCCTAGCGAATAAATATCGCTTCGCACATCGGCCGGTGCACCTCGACAAACCTCAGGCGCCATATAAGCTGGTGTTCCCCGAATGACTCCGGTGCGAGTGATGTGGGTGTCGCCGAGATCGACGTCCACCACCCGTGCGATTCCGAAATCGAGCACTTTCAAAAATTCTTGACCGTCGACGGCGCGCGTGACAAACATGTTTTGCGGTTTGATATCGCGATGAACGATTCCCGCGTCATGCGCTTCGATCAATGATTGGCACGCTTGACAGGCAAACTGTACGACCCGCGCAACCGGCAATGGGCCATGATTGCGGACGAGCGTTGCCAGGTCCGTTCCGTCCAAGTATTCCATGGCGATGTAATAGATGCCATCACTGCTCGCGCCAAAATCGAAGATGCGAATCGTATGGGGGTCACTCAGTCTGCTCGTCGTTCGTGCTTCTCGTTCGAACCTTGCAATCGCTTCAGGGGCTGGCGTTTCCATACGCATCAGCTTGAGGGCGACTTTACGGCGTAACGTCTCGTCTCGCGCCAACCAGACCTCGGCCATTCCACCCTTGCCAATGGGCGCTTCCAAGCGATAGCGGCCTAGTTTGCGGGCCTGATAAAGCTGGCGGTTTGCTGCCCATACCAAATGGCTTGCAATCGCCCCAATGACGACCGATGCGAACACGAATACGTAATTGCTCAGAAAAACAAAAACAACGTGTCGATCGAGCCACGATGCGCGCACCGTCGGCGATACCAAACCAGCCAAGGCCATCACCGAAGGAAAGCTCAGAGCAATCGGAATCAAGGCCCGCAAAACCAATTGCCACGATTCCACGATCGTGACGGAGCGAACCAAAACCACGAGGGAAATGCCATGGATATAAGAGCTGTTCAAACTGCCAAAGTCAAACGCCATCAGCGCAATAAAAAGGCTCGCCGTAATGAACGCGGTGTTATTGAGCGCAATCATTGACGACAACCGAACATTCGGCCGAAAGGAAAAAAAATACACGATAACGAGGAAAACCTCTTCAACGAGCCTGAGAGAAATGAAATGCCAAACCGGCGTTGCAGGATAAAGAATGCCGACCATGTAGATGTCGAGCAGAGTGAACGTCGGCCAACTCCACACGGCCAACTTCATGGCGCGGCGAATCTCCAGGCGTTGACTTTCGTCTCCGGCTGCGTATCGAGGCGTCGGATTCGTCATCGCTCGTGAGGTGGCGGAGTCGCCCGCCCATTCGGGGAAACCATCAATCCAGCAATCAATTCGTACACTTCGGTCCACGCGTGCAAATGCGCATCCGTCCAATCACCTGCACTCACTTCGGCCACGGCGGAGACGAGCGCATCGTACACCCAACCGTACATCTCGGGCATGATCCCATAGCCGACATGCTTCGCGCCAAGGTCTTCAAGATATCGATGTAGCCATTGCTCATCTTCGAAACGATCGAACAGCATCATCAGCGATTGTCCGAGCATAGCGTGCTGCACGCCTGGGCTGTTGCGACCAAAAAGGTTTCTTGCTTCCGGATGGCGCTCGAAAAGAATTTCATAACACCGCCGTGGAAACGTCTGATCCCGGTGCAAAACCAGCTCGAAGTTGTCACGGAGGAGTCGAATATCGATAGACATATCAGGGGCTCCATTCAAATGAAATAACATGACCGAACTACGTTAGAGTTCATTTTCCTCGTCATCGGTAGTGGCAATCCCGCGACGTTTCATGAGCCGATACATTGCAAAGCGGTTTTTCAAGCCAAGCAAACGGGCCGCCGCGGTAATTCCACCTTTTGCTTGCGTCAACGCCGCTTCGACCGCCGCGCGATCTGGATCCCCGTCTTCGTCCCGGCTCGACGATCGTTCAGGCACATGTGGCATTGCTTCAGGCGCGACATCGAGTTTGCCCACACACAATTCCGCACCAAGCTCGGGCGTGAGGGTCAGAAAATTGCCTGGACTTGTCGACAATGAAATCCAGAGCAATTGTTCGAGCTCACGCAGGTGATGCGTATACATATGGCGCAAGAGTGCTTCCATGAGCGCAGGATCAATCCGCGGCTCGGCCAATGCGCCATTGCGACGTTCGAAGTAGCGGGACGCGAGCTGTTCATCCGTACGGGCAATTTTCGCAAGCAAATACGCGCAAAGCAGCGGAATGTCTTCGCGTCGCTCGTTGAGTCCCGTCAAGGTGACGCGTATTGGGAAGCGAGCGGCAACGTCGTGTTTGAGTGATTTGAGCGGACGGTTTGTCGCACCAATGAGTCGGATATCTGCTCGCCGTGTCCGTGTTTCACCGAGACGTTGGTACTCGCCGCCATGGTCCAATACGCGCAAGAGGTGCGCCTGGAGATGTGGTGGCAATTCGCCAATCTCGTCCAGAAAAAGCGTTCCGCCATCAGCATCCCCGACAAGCCCGGGACGCTCGGGCATGCCCGCATTCGGATAATTCTTGGCCGTTCCGAACAATTCGGCATCCACCAGCCCTTCGGGGAACGTCGCTGCATTGCGTGCAATGAATGTTTTCTCGCGCCGCGTCGACAACTGATGAATTGCGCGTGCAGCAAGTTCCTTGCCCGCGCCGCTTTCCCCGTGGACCAAGATATGTGTACCCGACTGAGCCGCAAATGCCAAGGAATCACGCTTGGCCCATACGGATGGACTTTCTCCAACGATTCCATATGGATCCGGCGCGCCAAATGCAAACGTCGGCGCAAGAGCGAACGAGCGCAGAGGTGCCAAATGAACCAGCCGACGCACCACCAAAAGCACCAATACATTTTGCAGAGTAATGACATCGCCCACGGATACCAACCCAGACATCGTTGGCTCGCCATTCAACAAGAGTTGGCAACGACCCACCGAACGCACTTCGAGCTTGTTGCCCTCTTTGGGCATCATCTCGAGTTGCACGCGCGAGATACGTGGACCCGACAAGGGCGGCCTGCGTGCCTTGCCGTCGGGCCGTTGGCGCGAAAACTCGACACGCGGCAACGGGTCATCAGCCAGCGGACCCCCTCGCCCGAGGACACAACGACCCGAAATGGGAGCAGACTCGCCAATTCGATCGGGCTCTTCACGAGACCACGCAATGACCAAGTGAAGCAGCTCCGGGACGTGTCCCGAAGACATCTGCTTCCAGTCGAGTTCGTCATTCGTTAGCGTTGAAGTATTCACCGGCAATCCTGTGAACAGTGACGCTACCATGTCACCACGCGCAGGTAAATGCTACAGTTGCCTTGTGCCTAGGCTAAATAACCCGCCAATTTCGCAGCTGACGCGTTTACGCCGTCCCGCGTCACGTCTACGGAATTGTGCACTCGGACGCATCCGGACACAGTACCCGGATAAACCCATGCTCGAGAATCCCACAACGCAAACACTTGTTCACATAACGCAACACACACTTCGACAAACTCCCCACTCCCTCGAGTCGTTCGCTAAACTCGGACCAGTGCGTCGAGACAGTCCTATGCAGCACCGTCTCCTCGGGCCGATGCGGCTCGTATTGGTATTCTTGTGCGTGCTCTGCATGACGGTCGGCTGCAAGCATGCGCGCGAGTTATGCGCGCACCGTGCCAAACGTTTTTCCTCGTGTTTCCCAAATGGTTTTACGTCGCGATCCCTGGCGGCCGCCATGGCGGGACCTGGCGGCCGCCACCTCGCCGCCAGGTGCTCCTTTTTATGCGCCCCAACTCGAGCAAGCGTATCGAGAACTCAGGAGATACGTCAATGGCATTACTCGCTGTCCAGGACGAACTCGTTCGATGGGGAGAGCTCACCCTAAAATCGAAGCCGGGGTTCGTGAATCGAGCGCCCTTGGGCGCAGGACACGCCGGGGTAGCCTCACGCCACGCTTCACGGCGTATCCTTCCACAACTTCGGCATCTCGTCGTTGCGGGCCGAAAGCGGCGACTTAGTGCTGGTTTTCACGAATTTTCTTTGGTTATGGCCTCCAAAAATATACCATCACCCGTGGACGCAACGTCCTTGAACCACTGCATGGAGAAACCATCGTGAAAAAGAACTCGAAAATCCGCTTGCTCGCGTTGCCGTTTGCTGTCGCCGGTGTGGCATTGGTCCCGATGATCGGTTGTGACGAGATCGTCAATGCTCAACAGACGCTCTGCTGCTCCGAATTCGTTCCGGGCAATGATTTGTCGACCGTCGACTGGGGCCTGCTTGGTCAGGCCAACATCAATTACGGGGCGCTCATGCAAGCAATGGCTGACTTCTCCGCGTCGGCTACCAGCATGGCCACCGACGTTTCCAACGCTTGCCAAGCCATTGCGGTCGACCTTGGTGAAGACCCCAAGAGCGTAACCGAAACGCAAGCTGACAAGCGGGTCAATGCTTGGTGTCAGAAAGCCGTCACGAAAATCCAGGAACGCGCAGGCCAAGCCAGCATCACCATTGCCTTCCAGCCTCCTGTGTGCTCGGTCAATGCGAGTTTGCAAGCGAGTTGCGAAGCGCGATGTAGCGCGAACGTGGCTTGTGAAATCACCCCGGCGCAAGTCATTGCGCGCTGCGAACCGGGAAAACTCTCGGGCCGCTGCGAAGCCACATGCCAAGCCAAATGCGAAGGTTCCGCGCAGCTCGCAGTCACCTGCGACGGCACCTGCCAAGGTGTTTGCGAAGGAACGTGCGCCGGCAATTGTGACAATATGCTCGGCAATCAATGCAATGGGCGGTGCGACAGCGCCTGTACGGGCAAGTGCCGCGGCTCCTGTGACGTGAGCGGCTCGGCAGGCGTGCAATGCGAGGGCGATTGCACGGGTGGGTGTTCGGTCGAGGTCAAAGCGCCGAAGTGCAAAGGGGAGCTCAAGCCCCCGAGCGCCGAGTGCCAGGTCGATGCGGATTGCAATGCTTCCTGCCAGGCGAGTGCCAGCGCGAAGGTCGATTGCACCGAACCGTCCCTCACCGTCGTTGCGAGCGCGGGCATCGAAGACGTCGTGTCGACGCTCAAGCTCAATCTGCCGAAACTGCTCATGGTGACGGAAAAGGTCAAATTGGCGCTCGGCAATGCGCAACTCATCGTCGATGCGAGCGCCAGTGCAACGTTCGATTCGACCAAAGCTGTCTCGTGCTTGATTCCGGCTGGTGCCGCCATGGCGGCCGCATTGGCGAATATCGAAGCAAGCGGCACGCAGAGCCTCGCCGTCACCACCACAATCGCCAAGGCACCCTGAAAAACCTTTCGCGCACCACAGCAAGACACGCCCGCAATCCTGCCTGTGACTGCGCGGTGATCACGCCCCGCAAAGCACCCGTGATCCGACCACGCGTGGGCAGCACGGTCCTCCGTGGGTGTTGAACATTCGTTGCGAGCGTTGCGAAGCTAGACGCTGAGTAAGTCCGACCGACGATTCGCGACGCGCAGCAGCCTGTGCAACAACCGCTCCCAGACACCAATCGCGTGCATCGCGTTGCCAGCGACAATTTGCTGGTTTCCAACGTGCCTCGACCGAGTTTTTGTGGACGAACCACGCGCAACGACGCGATGTCCAAACGTTGCCAAGGAAATGATTTGGCTCCGCGATCGATCCGTTGCGCAGGGCTCGTGTACCGCGAAAAACGCTCGATAGTCCACAGAAAAACGACACTTCTCCACTGCGCCCTGTCCTGCATGCAGACGCACCACGACCCGCCAAACACTCGTGCCGCGCAGCGCGAGCTGCCGAGACGCGCATCTTTGGGCTCGCCCATCACACCCCGCAAAACCTATGTTTCCCGCACGAACCGCTGCATGCCAAACTCGTTTGACCTCCAAGCACTTGGGCCAGCACATCACGCATTGCGCATCTCCGCACTCTCGCGCAAACTTCGTTCATCTTTCGGAACGAACCCAAATACCCCGCCAAACCGCGGCGTTTTGCACCGCTTTCACAAGACAAACCTGCACCACGCCCAGCGCTCCAACCATCGACTTCCCCACGTCCATCACGCCGCCACTGTACGCCGACATGCATGCAAATACCTGGATCGTCGATGATCCATGCGTTTCGGACGATCCCCGACGAACGTTTTTGATCGCCCACAAAACCCGCAAGAAGGTTCGATCATGGGTTTGTCGGCGGAGAACCTGAACAAAACACACTTGATCGACCCCTTGGATCTCGTGCAGTCTTGTTCGTGTGTTCAGTTCGTGCAGGTCATGACTGAACGCGTGATCTTTGACACGTGCGTTTTTCGGAGCGCACAAAAAACCAACGCGCGCCTTCCGGCCTAAGTTTGCAGGCTATTCCGGACGGCGCGCGGCGAGTGCCAATGAACGTATCATCACGAACCGCCGCGGGTCGATCCCGCAGTGCGGATGGGGATGCTTTTTTGCGTCCGCCAGTAGTCCATACAACGAAAACCGAGCCTTTGGGCTTTTCGACAGGCTCCCCGCATGCCTGGAAACGGGCGTTGCAAGAAAAAATTTGGTCTCCGGATGGCCCCAAAGGACTCACAGCGCGAAGCGTGCTGAGTCTGCTTTTGTGGCATGCGGATGCAAACGGACGCGTGTGGCTCGGGATCCAGGCCATCGCGAACAAAACAGGGGCCGGCAGCTTGCGCACGATTCGCAACGCGCTCGACGCGCTCGCCCTAACCGGATGGCTGCAAAGCACGTCGCAAACGTGGGCGACACTCACCGCAGAACAAGCCGCAGCAGGGCGACCCGTGCCGCGTCGAGGTGACGTTGGTCAAGCGCCGAACTTGTACGTGGTGCTCGATGGTCAGGCGAATTCGGTGGGTGCACGACCCGGGCTTGCTCGCGCCACGACCTCACGAGCACAACCACCGACCCCGGTTCCATTCGACCAGGGGCGCCCCGGTCAATTCGACCAGGGGCAGGCCCTGGCAGATCTGCACGACGATCT
>DAOMZH010000132.1:0-16614 GCA_035437985.1 Polyangium sp. (in: bacteria)
CTTTCACACGCGTGCAGCAGAGAGTCGCGTCGTGTTATGTGCGCTATGGTCCTTAGGTCCCATGTCGCCAATAGATGGAACCGAATATGATCTTGACCTCCTGGCCACGGCACTTTTCAACGAAACGATGGCGACAAATGCGATAAAAAGTTTTGCACCGCACGCGCCCGAACGGGTGCGCCAGTGGGCCGCAAACCGTGCAATTCTTCTCAGTGAAGTGGACGAAATCGCAAACAACGCCGCGGAGGTGTTTGTCGAGTACATGACGCAACTGCCAGCGCGCCAACGCACAATGATATTGAAGTCTCACGCCATGGATAAGAGTATGATTGATTTACTTAAAAAGGAGACGATTGAAGATTTCCTCTCCGCTCGACAAACCAAGCTCAAAGAGGTTGTCCGAAATTTCCTCGAAACCATGACCGAAGATCAATTCGAGGACACGCCACCACTGGATGACTTCGACATGGACGACGAGGGGCGCGACGACGATGTCAACAATTAAGGAAGACCATTTCGAGGTTCGTCTCTACGGACGGCGCATTGGCGCGCTTCACAGGCGTGTCGATTACACGTGGCTTATACTTGACGAAAGCTATATCGATGACTCGTCGCGCGCGGTTCTCGGTTTACGTTTCGAGGAAGACTTGCATGCCAAGTACGCCGCAAACGATCGGCTTCCCCCTTGGTTTTCCAATCTATTGCCCGAAGGACGTCTCCGCGAATGGATTGCCGATGAGCGCGATGTGCCCATTTCACGCGAAATGGAACTCCTTGCCCACGTAGGGCACGACCTTCCTGGCGCGGTTCAAGTCTTCGGAACGGATGACGTCATGAAAAACATATCACCTTCTGGTCGTGAACTCGTAGCCAATCATCCCCGACCATTGGAAGACGCGGGGTGGCGTTTTTCACTCGCTGGCGTAGGCATGAAGTTCTCCATGCTCGCCCAAGATGATCGGTTCACCGCGCCCGCTGTTGGCGAACGAGGTGATTGGATTGTCAAATTACCCGATCACAAATACAATGCCGTCCCGCTCAATGAATTCGCCATGATGACCTTGGCTCGCGGCGCCGGAATCGAAATCCCCGAGATTCGTCTCGTCGATCGCGACCAATTGGGGTCATTGCCCGAAGAAGTTTGGCCACGACACGAACGCGTCGCGTATGCAATCCGCCGATTCGATCGTGGTCCCGACAGGTCGTTGATTCATATCGAAGATCTCGCCCAAGTGCGGAATTTTTATCCCGATGACAAATACAACGGGACGCTCGAAACGGTCGCCGCACTTGTTTATCGCGGCCGCGATACCGCCTCGCTTTTGGAATTCGTTCGGCGGCTCGCATTCAATATTCTGATTTGCAATGGCGACGCCCACCTGAAAAACTGGTCGCTCATCTACCGCGACCCACGTATTCCAACACTTGCACCCGCGTATGATCTCGTTGCTACGTCTGTCTATCGTCCACGAGGTGAACCCGAAAACACTGGCCTCAAGTTTTGCGGGACAAAACGATTTGAACGGATTACCGCCGCATGCTTTGTTGGGCTCCAAATAAAACTTCGCGTAACAGTGTCGCTCGTCGAAGAAGTCGAAAAACTAGTCGAACGTGTGGTTGCCGCGTGGCCGGAGGTTTCTGAGCTTTTGAAGGACGAACCGCAAACGCGTGCGGCCATTGGTGCCTCCATCGAGCGCGGGGCAAACCAATTGCGTAAGAAATAAATTCGTGCAACAACTAGGTCATGCTCCCTCTCCTTTACCGCGACCTCGTCCCCTGGTATCGACTCCTCGATCCCTACGAAGATCACCTCGCCGAAGCTACATCCTACAAGACAAACCTCTTGCGCGTGAGCCAACCCGATAATGCCACGCTGCTCGACCTTGGTGCGGGCGCCGGAAACAACGCCTATCACCTCGTCGATCGTTTTACCTGTACGCTCGTCGATTTGTCGCCCGACATGTCGCAATTGAGCCGCGAATTGCTTCCGCAGTGCGATCATCTGCTTGGCGACATGCGCGCCGTTCGTCTGGGCCGTACGTTCGATGCGGTGCTCGTTCATGACGCCATCATGTACATGACGAACGAGGCGGACTTGCGCGCGGCCATTCAGACGGCGTTCGTGCATACGCGTCCGGGCGGAGCGGCGTTATTTGCTCCAGATTGCGTGCGCGAAACTTTTCGGGACCATACTGAATTTTTCGAGGCCAATGACGACAAGCGCTCCATGCGGGGCATGGAATGGAGTTGGGATCCCAATCCACAAGACGATCAATGCATGGCCGAATATTCGTTTCTTTTGCGGGAAGGAACGGAGGTCGAATCGGTCCACGATCGCCACGTCGAAGGCTTGTTTTCAAGGAAAACGTGGATCGAACGGCTCGAGGGGGTTGGTTATCGGGTCGAATTGGTGTCCCGCCCGCTCGATGAAGAGGGGCAATTCGACGAAGTGTTCTTGTGCGTGCGGTAAAGGTTTTGCCTCACGGCACCAAACACGGCATGCCACTACACGGATCGATGATTCGTCCGTTTGGCTTCAAAAACTCCGATATCTGCAAACGCGCGCCAGGTTGCACTCGCGGGATTCCGTGCGGATCGACGCCTGCGCGTAGCGCCGTATTTTCAACGGGCGGCGGTGGCGTGCCTTTGTTGGTCGCCATGTCGTACGGACCTGTATCCCAGACAAAAGCCGCGGATCCGTAAAACGGATAACTCGCAATGGCCGGTATGGCGAAATAGGGCGAATTGTCGATGGAGCGACCTGCATTCAATGTGGGCGTGTGAATGCTCGCGCCAATCGTGCGCGCTTCGACGTCTGCCGACCATTGCGTCACCTGATGATCCGCAAATGCATCTTGCATCAACACCTCGTGCGTTGGTGTATTCGGCAATGGATTCGTGGTCATGTGCCATGCATAGCCATTCGATTCGCCGCGATCCCAAAGCATCTGCGCCGTCGAGAAAACGAGACGTCGTTCGAATTCGTTGGGATATGCTGCATCCATGAACGGTCGCAATTGGTCGAATCCCGTCGCTCGATCCAAAAGCAAACTGTAATTCATTCCCGTCACGCCGAGCACCCCACGCCGAATGTCTTGCGACAACGCGACCACCGCGCCACCAAGGATTCCCCCTTGGCTGATTCCGTAATAATAGGCCGCGCTTGTATCGATGAGCGGTTGGTCCGCCGGTCCTCCGCGGAAATTCGCATCCGAAATGAACCCCTGCGGATGAATCATGAGCCGCACGAGGAACAAATTGTTCAGCAATCCCTGCTGCAATCGATCCGCTAACGTGTTCATCTTGCCAAACTGCGCTACGAGCTGCAAGATGTTCAAATCGTCGCTCGACGCCATTCCAATGAAATCCGTCGCGCAAAAGACGAAGTTGTACAAATTCGACAACTCGCCCGTTGCGCTTCCGCCGTTCACCTGTCCGGCGTTACCTTGTTGTCCGTGTCCATAAATCGCCGCGCGTCCTGGAACGACGGGTGAAGTATTCATGGTTCCGTCTGGCAACGCTGCCCGCGGGATGTTGCAAATGAAATTGGCTTGCAAGGTATCGGTCCCATTACGCTGATCCGGCAGACCATCGTTGGGCATATTGTAATTAAACGACGAACCCGATACACCACCTGCTTGATTCAGGTAATTGGGCACCGTAAACGTACCTTGAATACGTCGCGACCGATTCGCATCCGGATTTTGCGTGACGCTCGTAATCGCAAATTGCGGCGCAGCATTGCCGATTTTCGTGAAGGCGTCGTCTCGAATGTGCAGCATACGCGAGGACAATTTTCTTTGGCTCGCGACGGTGAAATCCCAGGCAATGTATAACGTATTTCGGTCGATGCCGGCCTGTGCCAACGTGCCGAAAATGGATTCCATGTGCTGCCGACGCGCTTCGATTTCGGGAATGGTCGAAGCAACTCCGTCCCGATACACCTGAAATGCGACCGACGGCTCGATGATTTCCCCAGCCATATTTTTGAGGTTCCGCAGAGCCACGATGTACCGATGACCCTCGCGGAAATTCGTACCGGCTCGAATGATCAACGAACGCGTAGCGTTGCTCGTCGCGAATGAATCCAATTCGCCCCACACCAAATGCCGCTCTCCTGTTTCCGCATCAATCACGACGAGCGGCGAATCGGCCTCCAAGGATCGTTCCATGTGATTGATTTGCCCGATACCGCTCATCGCAATGTCGAGGTTTGGCACGTACGTCAACACCATTTGACCCGGGGAAAACCCATCACTCCAATTCATGTCGACCGCGGTCACTGGAATACCTCCCGGGCTCACGAGCGTACCCGGGGGCGCGCCTGCAGCCGCGGAAAGATCGACTGTTTGGTTGACCGGCATCGACATTTCATTGAGGGCCAGGCGCCGTCCCGTGTCCGTCATTGGGTCAGCAACCGTAAAGTGGTCGTTCGGAAACGGATACAAGCAATGCGCGGAATCCAAGAAATCGCAACGGTCCGCGTTCGTCACGTCCACCAATGACGGGTCCACTCCGCATTTCACAGCTACCGCTGTCGGCGACATGCTCGACGCCATTCCCGTGCCATTGGTCACGACGCAGAGCTGCTGCGGGTTCGTCGGTTGAACCGAAATGGTAACGTCGTAATTCGTGCCTTCGTCGAGCTGCATCGCAAATGCAAACGTGCCGTCTTGAGTAATCGTCAAGTCATCGGCGCCATTGTTTTGCAAAACGAGCCCCGCACCTTTTAGGCCCACCACCGTGCCTCCGATGGCGTATTTCATGGGCGGCAATGGATCGTCCACGCAGCTCACGCCGATCGTCTCCACATCCGCACCATTGACGGTACCTTGACCATTCGCCACGGTACATGTTTGGGCGGGATTCGTCGGCTGCGTCAATATCGAGACATTGTACATGTCTCCATCGATTTGTTTCGTGACGAATTGGAATGGGCCATCCGCGGTAAGGGACAGGTCATCGGCGCCATTGTTTTGCAAAACGAGCCCGGTGCCTTTGAGTCCGGCGACGTTACCGCCAATCAATCGACCCGGCAAAGGCAGCGTCTTGCAATCAACCGCCACACTTGTGACATCTGCGCCGGCAATGGTTCCCGCGCCTCCAGAAACCTGGCAATTTTGATCGGGACCCGTCGGTTGCTTCGCAACCGAGATCGAATAAGTCGCCCCATCGGCCAGGGTCGGGGCAAACGTAAAAGCACCGTTTGCCGCAAGATCGAGTTTGCTATTGAGGGCGTTATCGAGGGCGACTTCGAGCTCCAGGCCCGAACCTTCGAGGCCCGAAACAGTGCCGCCCAGCTTGTATCCAGGCGTTTCGTTGGGCTGCTCGACGACGGGGTCCGAGCCACAGCCCGCTCCGAAAAACGTCAAAATGAGGGGAAAAGTCAAAGAAACACGACGCATGGACATACCTCCACGCGGGACCTTACCACCTCGAAACGTTTGACTTCAAATGATATCCGCAGCCGCTTCAAAACCGATCCGCGAAATCTCCGTCGCCCCTTTTCGCCCGACGAACTCCCGGAAACTTTCGCCTTGCCCGCGTTCCGCGACATAATAGTGAGCAATTGCGGCAATCACCTTCGGCGTTTCTTCTTCGGGAACGCGGCCATCCAAGCGGTCGCCGATTTTCGCATCGGGCCCACAACCACCACCCACACGCAGCGAATAATGGGGCCTTTCAATGCCGTCTTTGCCTTTGACCATCAGCCCCGTCATTCCAATGTCGGCCACGTGATGTTGTCCGCATGAATTCGGGCACCCCGAAATCTTGATGCTGAATTCACCAATGTTATGAATCAAGTCGTCCGCGTCTGCATTGGTTTTTGCCAAATGCTCCCGCACGCGCGCAGCCACGCCCATGCTCTTCGTAATCGCGAGCGAACAATAGTCGGCTCCGGGACACGCCACGATATCCGTAATGTGATCCGCATCCGGCTCGGCCAAATTCACGAGCGTCAAGGCGCGATGCAAAGCCACCAGATTTCCTTCGGGAACCCAGCGCAGGACAAAATTCTGCGTATTCGTCGTCCGGACTTCGCCATTGCCGTATTGCCGACAAATATCCGCCAAACGTCGCATTTGTTCCGCCGTGATATCCCCGAGCGGCAATTTCACCGTCACAATGCGATAACCGGGCTGCTTTTGCGCAATCGTATTCGTCTTTTTCCACCGCGCAAATGCTTGGTCGCCGAGCGACACGCCTCCTGCAGGCAAGGCCGGCGCCTCTTCGTCTTTCCATTCCGACAAATGTCGCTCGAGCTCCGCTGTAATCTTCTCGCCTTCTTCGGCTTGGACTTTCTCGAATTCTTGGTCGAGCCTTTCCAAGAATGCTTTTTCGCCTAGTTTTCGCAGCAGAAACTTGATGCGGGCCTTTTTGCGATTTTTCCGCTCGCCGTCCTTGAAGAAGACTCGAATGACCGCGTCACAAGCCGCGAGAATTTGTTTCTCCGGGACGAACTCACGCCATAAATGAGCAATTTCTGGGGTCGATCCGAGACCTCCGCCCACGTACACCGAGAATCCCCGTCCCGCATCCGTCACCCGGGCAAACATACCCAAATCGTTGATCATGATTTGCGCATGATCCCGCACGCTACCCGACAAACCAATCTTGAATTTTCGAGGCAACTTGCGATTGTGCGGATGATACAAGAAATACTGCGTGATCGCGTGCGCATGAGGCGTCACGTCGAACACCTCGTCCTCCACCACACCCGCCAAATGCGACGCCGTCACATTGCGTACCGTATCCGCACACGCCCCCACCGTCAGCACATCCGCTTTCGCCAAAACGCGCTGCAATTCAATCGTGTCCTCAATCTCCAAATGGTGCAGCTGAAAGTCCTGCCGCGTCGTGATGTGCGCCAACCCTAATGCCCATCGCTCGGTAACTTCGGCTACAGCATCCAGCTGCGCGGCCGTCATCCGTCCGCCCGGCACCTTGATGCGCTGCATATGCTTCACGTGCGCGAGTTGCGCGTACACGCCCATGCCCAGGCGCAACGGCCGAAACTGATCAGCCGTGATCTCGCCTCGCTTGAATCGCTCGATGTTCTGGGCGTAGTCGTCCAGCGCTTGTTGGAGACGCGACGTATCGTCTAAGGACATGACGCGGAGTATATCTCCCACTTTTCCGACGCGTCAAGTGCGAGAATTATTTTGGCACGAAGGTGCCGGCGTGGAAACATAGGTTACAAAAAAGGCCAAGCAGGTTGCAATCAGGACGCAGCGACCAGGTCTTTTAGTGTCACAGCTTTCAGTTCGTCGAGCCCATACAATTCGGCATAACTGCGCAGGACCTCTCCGGGACATGCCGAAGCGAGCACGCATTTGTTTTCATGTGGGCAGGGAATCGCGGACGCATGAAATGCGGCATGTTCGGTTTCTCCGGCGCGATGTCGAAATCGTTCGTCGCGGTATTCCGTTCCGGGCAGAGGTGGCTTTCGGTCGGGTGTGTCGAGCCAAACGCGCAAGGGAATTTTTTCTCGAGCCATGCGGCGAAATACGACACAAGGAACCACGCCTTGTATTGCGAGATGCTGGCCATCAGCAAAAACCTGGGCCAGGGCATCGGCGACGTCGCTCATTCGTGGAGCCGATGAAAAATAACGATCGGCGCGGGACTCGAAGCTCGGGTAGGGCATATGCGGATGAAATGCGAGGCCCCTGGAATGCGCAAATCGAGCCAAAGCTCCGATTTCGCCGAGTCCTTGGCGCGTGACCACATGCAATATCCAAATGTTTTCCGCGGGCAAACGACTCAGCAAATGATCGAGCGCCTGCATGACGAGCGCGTGCGCGCCTGGCCGACCTACCATTCGATCGTGAACTTCGGCATTTACCGAATAAAGCGGCACATGAAATCGTTTGTCCGCAGGTAACGAATCGAGTATGGCCTGAAAAAAGGTTTCGTCGGCTAATTTCGTACACGGCGAAAAAATGTGCGCTTCCGTGTAGCCAAGTTCCTTCGTTCGACGCAGCAATTCCAATATACGAGAAAATCCCAGCGGATCGTAGCCATTGATGCGTACTTTGCGGACGCCGCGTTGCCGATTCGAAACCAAATCGGCCAAGAGTCGCGCCAGCGTGCGATCCCCGCCGTCCTCTGCGGGGGTCGTTTCCTTGATGGAACAAAACGCGCACGACTGCTCGCATTCGGCATCGATCGCCAAATTCAACACTTCATCCGGCCGCTCATCTTCGACGCGCGCTTCCGGCAAAAGAACCGGCGCGACATCGGCGAGCACGTCCGGAAAAACCACTTCGAGACCATCGTGATCGCGGAGTTGGAGCAAGAAGCCCACAAGCGCCCGAACGGCATCCGCACCAGGTGGATCCACCGTTCCCAGGGACAAATGTTTTATGGAGAAATGCGTCGTCGTCGCAAACGCAGGTTTCGAATCATCGCGGCGCCCGACGATCAACAAGAGGCGGCGCCCATCCGTTTCGCGCTGAAAGTCCAGCACCAAATCCAAAATCGAGGCATGCGACTTTTGCAAATACGACGTAGGATAAACATCGCGCAGGACAAACCCTTCGGCCGTCGCTTCTCCCTCCACGATTTCTGGTGAAAGCAGTCCGCGCAGTGATTCCCGTCCAAAAATCCACTTGCCTTGTTCACGCCGCCGACCTAGCGCCTCGGCAATGGTTTTTCCGGGATGCATTTCCAACAAACGATCCACGGACATGGCCACGACCAAAACCAGCCGCGAAACTTCTTCTTTGCGTTCGTCGGTACGTACGGCCAAGGCCCCGCGATAACGCACGGCACATCGTTCGAGGCGCCGAAACACCGGAGGCGGGGCGTTTTGGGGAACTACGGTCACTTCGACCCAATCCGCGCTTCCTTCCGCCTCGAAACGCGCGGTCAAGCGGTTTTCCCCGTCGAGTAACAAAGCTTTACAGGAAAAACCTCCATGGCGGAGCGGTACGAGCGCCAGGCTCGAGGTTTGGATGGGACGAACGAGCGACGAATCCGTCACGAAAGCGCTCCGCTCGCGCGATCCCATTTCATGATCCACCCGGCAAAACGATCGATCATCGCGCGATCACGCGCGTAAATGCGCGATTGTTCGGCATCGGGTACATCTTCGGAAAAATAGACGATATCGTACCGAGCGCTGCGTCGATAAGCAGGTTCCGCTGGGTTTGTCGGGGTTATGATGAACGAGATCGTTTCTTGCCCGCGGGTAAAATCGACGACGGGAACAGTTTGTCGAAATGTCCTGAGCCGTGCTCCACGAAATGCATAACCATCGGGATTGGGAAACGCGGTACTTCCAAATTCTTTCCCAATGGCCGCGGCGAGCGAATTGGTCAAGGCTTGCAATGTATCCAGCGAACTCATGAACCGAATCTTGGCCCCATCTTCAAGGTTTTGTGCAGGTGTCCGTGATTGGATCGAATCCCGAATTGCAAAGAGGATCGGGAGGGGGCAAAGGAGCTGTGACCATTCCGAGCTGTGCGCTCTCGGTATCGAAACGCATTCCGAATGAAATGGCATTACACTCGGCGCTTTCTCCAGCGGCCGGATCTTCGAGAACGTCGGTCGACGAACAGAAGTAATTTTTCACCTGGAGGTAGATGATATCGTCACGGCAGAGCTTTTTTTCTAAATTCGTATCGTATCGGAATTCGCTCAGCCCTTTGAAAAGCGCGGGGTGTGACCATTTTGCCGCTAGCGTTCCTTCGGTGAGCCGCCATTTGCCGGCACTCGCTTCGGCAATTTTGGCGCTGATGGTCAAATTGAACAAATCAATGGGCAAATTCAACTTGCTCGCGCGGAGCAACAGGCGGGTTTTCGGAATACGAGCCACGAGCACGCCGTCGTGCACGTACGCCTTATCGTCGACGTTTAATGGGTCGTCGACCGTGCCCGTCGAGCCGACCGTGTCGTTCGCGACGGGCCAGATATCCTCGCCATTCCATTTCGGCGCAGTGAGCCCCGGTGTTTCATATACCGCTACATTCACCTGATCATCATTCGGCGTTCCCGAATAACCACGCACCCGAATGAGCAAACTCCAATATCCTTGCGTCGCGCCTTCGTTGAGAAGAATGCTCGATATCGCACCGGATGCCAAGGCATTGAGTCGCGCAAGGGCAATGCCCGTACCATTGTCGAGACCGCGCTCATCGTCGCATATTTCTTTTTTGACATCGATGTACGCTGGGCGTTTGCAGCCTTGACCATCGGTCTTGCACGAACATTTACCATCGAGGTCGAATCCAAATCGCGGCTCGTCGTCTTCCTCATCGAGGTCGATGGTGCGAACTGCGGCTGTGAATTCAATGGTATCGCCCGCATTCTTGATGGTAGGTGCGCTTGGCGGGACAATTGGATTACACGTGTCGGCGTGGGCGAAATCTTCGTCGAGGCCGGCAATCGTTGCGCATCCAAAACCCGTCATAGCGATGAGCACGCTGCCCCAAACAAGCATTGGGCTCGAAATTAACGAATGCTTCACCATGTGCCCCCAATTCCGATGAATTGCCCGCCAGGACCGAGCGAGAATCGAACGTCGATATTCGCGACGGTTTGGTCCTTTTTTGGGGTTTTCGGAGCCGTAATGAGGAAAAACGTTCCTGCCGCTGCTGCCGCCACGCCAAACCCGAGCAGCAAATTCGACGCCAATGCCGAATTCCGACCTTCGTCGATTTTCTCCCACGTTGCCGCCGTACACACCAGCGTCGGGCATTCCTGATTCACTTCACCGCCCAGCGAAATCGCTCGTGCTCCGAGATACCCGCCCACTCCGAACATGACCGCCGCCGCGCCAAGCGAGGCAAAACCCACGGGTTTTTTCCATTTTCCACCCGGATCTGGAGGCACTGGATCAGGCAAACGTTCGAGTCTTGGGACGACGACAGTTGCGACTTTGCTATGCTCGACCGTGACTTGTTTTTCCCAAGTCTTGTGTTTGGAAGCGCGCACGATAGCTTTGTGTTCGCCTGCATCGATGGGAATGGCGCTTCCCCATGCTCCTTCTTCGAGGGGCACTCCGTCCATTTCGACGACGATGCCTATTTTTTTGGCATCCTCGGGGACCACCACGACAAACCGAGACAACAATGGTTCAATCGCCGAGATGTGTTCTTTGGCAATTTTTGCCCGATCCGGCCGATTCGTTTTTTTGGCAATCTGGAGCGATTCATTAAATTCGCCCCACGCCGTAGCCATTTTTCCTTCTTGCTCGTGACACAAGGCCAAATTGAGCAGGGCTCCCGGAGCAGGATCGATGCGATAGCTGCTTTCGAATTTGCGACAAGCTTCGGCTACCCGGTGCTCCGCGAGCAGTTTTTTTCCTTCTTTGAAAAGCGCTTCGGCCATTGCCGTCACCGCTGCACCTTTGGCTTCCGCGCGTGTTTGTCCGGGCGTGCAAATGAGCAAGCTCGCGAGGGCGGCGCGCACGATGATTTTACAAGCGGTCATCGAGCGCATCGTTCCTCGCGGGGCGTTTCGTGCTTTTCGTGGGCGCAACGGAGGCACTTGGGGACGCAGAATCCGGGGTTATTGCCGACGTTGCGTTTGTCGGGGCCGCTGGGGCAGTATTCGCGATATTCACGCTTTTCGCTGGGTCCGCATTGATCGCCGGCGGAGTCGAAACTGTCGAACCTGTCGAAACTAGGGGCGATGGCGTTGCCGCCACTTCTTTCTGATCCGGTGATTTCGTCGCAAAGATGAAAAGGAGCCCCGGAATACCCAAGAGCAGAATGGTCGCCCCGATTGTGGCCATCACCAGTGTATGGGTGGCCATTTTCCGGGTTTGGCTTGGCGGAATGGACCGGGGAACTGTCGTGCCCGCCGTGGTCGTGGGCCCATCCGGAGGTACGACAGCGGGCAATGCAGCGCCCGTGATCGTCGGCGCGGGCGAAATCGGAATCGTCGTTGCGATCCAGGGACGACCACGAGGACGCTGAGGAGCAAAAGGCAAAAGCGCGCACGCGAATTCGTCGACGGTTTGAAAACGCCGCTCGAGTTTTTTCTCCAAACAACGGTGTATCACCGCTTCGAGTTCCGGGGGTATGTCCGGACGAAACCTGCGGATGGGCGTGGGATCCTCCATGACGATCATGGCCAAGCTCGCCGAAGGATTGTCCGCGTCAAACGCGGCGCGACCGGTGAGCAACTTGTACAGAATTGCGCCGAAGGACCAGATGTCCGCGCGTGGATCGACTCCTTTGGGATTTCGAATCTGCTCGGGCGACATGTAAAGGGGCGAGCCCAGAACGTCGTCCCCCACGGTCAAACTCACTTCGCCAGCTTCTTTGGGAGCGAAGGTGTTCTTGGCGATTCCGAAGTCGAGAACGCGGACAAACGGTGTGCCGTCGGGCTTGCGGGTGAGGAACAAGTTTGCCGGTTTGAGATCGCGATGCACGATGCCGATCGCATGGGCCTCGGCCACTCCTTCGGCAGCCTGCAACACGAATTCAGCCGCATCGGCAATGGGTAACGGCCCGTTTTGCCGGACAAACTTGTGCAAGTCCATCCCCTCGAGCATCTCCATCACGATGTACGGTTCGCCGGCTTCGAGCGTGCCCATATCGAGGACCCGCGCAACGTGATCGCTCTTGATGCGGGCGACGCTTTGCGCTTCGCGTTTCAGGCGCGTGATCGCGCTCTGCTGCAGTTCGTCGCCACGCGAAAGAAACTTCAGCGCAACTTGACCACCGAGCGAGAGGTGACTGGCGGCGACGACTACACCCATCCCGCCTTCGCCAAGCTTGCGCTCGATGCGGTATTTGCCGGCAACGACCGCCCCGACACGAGGTACGAAGCGGCTGCCTTGGCTATCGCTCGAAGTACTCATGCGTGGTGAAAAATGGCGAAAGCAACGGCTGAAGGACGATACAGCAGGTGCATGCAGGTGCCAAGCTTCGTCGGTGCATCGCCGAGGGATCCGTTCACTGAACGAGTTGCAGAACAAAGAAGGATTTCGATAGATTCGCCCGTTGCAATGTGGATTCGAAGGCAAGCATCAGCGTGGCGACGCAAGGGGGCGAATGTTGCGCGTCATGCAAGCGCCTTGGGAATGGCGACATTTATCGCGTTTGCAGCCATGGATGCTGCTGGCTGCGGATTGCAGTCACGCACCGCGAGCGACACGACCGACATCCCTTGCGTTCAGGAGATGGATTGTCCGACCACAAACGATCCCTGTGTCGTGTCGACGTGCTTCGAACAGCGATGTTTGATCGTCAACGCAGCACTCAACACGATCATCGAACAGCAACAGGCGCACGACTGTCGCATGCGTGTGTGTGATGGAAACGGACAGACGTTCGAGATCAACGACGATCTCGATTTGCCGAATGATGATGGCAACGCGTGCACCAAGTCCATGTGCAAGGAAGGCGCAGCGGCACATTTGCCTGTTGCAGTAGGACAAACCTGCGACGACGACGGTGTATGCAACGGTCAAGGCGCGTGTGGCGAATGTCTTCCGTCCGCCAAGCGTTGCGATGGGCGGGCGATCGCCACCTGTAGCGAAGAAGGTCAGTGGACGAAGCAAGTTTGTCCTGACGGAAAACCCCTCTGCAAAAACTCTAGCTGTCTCGGCATTAGCGCTGCCGTAGCGGGCGGGACAAACTCTTGCGTCTTGTTTGCCGATGGCACCGTGCGTTGTTTCGGAGCCGAAGGATCTCGTCGTGGAGCTCGAGGAACGACCAACGTTCCGGGCATTTCAGGCGCGGTCGAGTTGGCTCTTGGTGCAGCTCATTCGTGCGCGCGATTGGACGATGGAACAGTCCAGTGTTGGGGGGCGAATACGTTCGGACAGATCGGCGACGGGACAATCGAAGGACCGCGTGCACCCACCCAAGTGCTTGGATTGACAAACGCAACGGCGCTTGCGGCTGGGGATGATCACACGTGTGCGATCGTGGCGGGAGGCAAGGTCGTTTGTTGGGGGAGAGGTGATTCGAATGCGCTGGGCGGTCCAGCTCCGCGTCCGCCGGCGGGTGTAAAACCCAAAAGCCCAGACGAACCTAGCGTTTCACCCGCCCAACCAGGAGGCCCACCTACATTGCTGCCTGGGGTTAATGGAGCTTCGTCCGTGGTGCTTGGCGCGCGCCACGGATGCCTCATTTGGCGAGGTGGGCGCGTCGCTTGTTTTGGCGAAGATGATCGTAATCAACTCGGGACGTTTGTCGCATCAGGTGTGGTAAAACCCAAGCCCGGACCGAAGCCTACATCGCGACTCGTGACGGTCAAAGGCATCGACGGCGCGGTCTCGATCGCGCTTGGCGCGCGGCATGGCTGTGCCGTGCTCGATGGCGGCGCCGTGCGTTGCTGGGGCGATAATGCGAAGGGACAGCTAGGGGATGGTACGACCACAGCGCGCACCGAATCGGTGGTCGTCCCTGACCTTGCCGATGTGACTGCGTTGGCCCTAGGGGCCGAGTATTCTTGTGCGCTCGTCGAAGGAGGCAGCGTCAAGTGTTGGGGGGACAATGCGCACAACCAGCTTGGTGATGGCACCACGACTGCGCATCCTACGCCGGTTGATGTTGCGGGATTGACTGGAGCTCAAACGATTTCAGCGGGGCACGGTGCGCACACGTGCGTGATGCTCGGCAGCGGAGCGGTACGTTGTTGGGGCACCAATCATTTGGGCGAGCTTGGCGATGGGACGCTCGATGATCGCGGTGCACCCGTTGGGGTTGTCTGGTAAAACGGTCGGTTTGTCGCGTCAAATGGGTTGGCTACGTTGACCAATCCACTTTGCTACTTTGGGCCAAATGACCTTGGGTCCTTTGCTCGAGGTGGACAAACCAATGTGTCCGACGGGGAAATGCATGATTTCGTTATCCGCCGACTTGACGAGCTTATTCAGGATTTCGCTCGACTTGGGCGGGGCAATGGGATCGTTTTCCGCGAGCACGCTGAGCACCGGACAAACGATATTTCCTAAGTCTACCGTCCGACCGGCGATTTTCATCCGCGCATTGCAGAAGTTATTGGATTGGTAGCAATCCTTGATGTATTGCCGATAGATTTCACCCGGAAATTCGACATTGTCGGCAGCCCAATGTTCCATCCCGAGAAACGTGGTGACAAAGTCTTTGTCCTCGATTTTGCGGAAGACCTCGAGCCATTTCGTCATGCGTTGTACGGGGGCCATCGAGGAAAAACCCGTTTCCATCAGGTGGATGGGCACATTGCCATAAGCATCCACCAAGGCATCTACATCGAAGCGACTCGGCGCAGTCCACGCCGTGAACACTCCGCCTTCCGAAAAATCGACCGGCGTCGCTTGGGCCACGAAATTGCGCAATCCCTCGGAATGCAAGCTGGCATAAGCGAGGGCCATGGTTCCGCCCATGCAATAGCCATATATCGTCAGGTCTTTGGCTCCGCTTTTCCGCAAAGTCCATTTGACGGCATTTTTGATGAGCACATTGACGACATCGTCCCAGCCGACCATTCGTTCGTCCGGGCCAGGTGTGCCCCAATCGATGGCATAAACGTCGAAACCCTGTTTGACCATGAATTCAATGAGGCTTCGTCCGGGCAAAAAATCCAGGATGTACCAGCGATTGATCAACGAGTAAATGAAGAGAATGGGCGTTTGGTATTTGCGTTTTTCCGGGACGTAGTGCAAAAGGCGCATGGGGCCTTTCGTGTACACCACCTCGTATGGCGTGGGGGCCAGCGGGGGTTCGCCCAGCTCTGCAGCCCGCAAGATGAGCGGTTTCATGTAGCTGTAGGGGCTGATTGAACCTCCGCGGGCAGCGCGCAGCATCTCGCCCGCGATTTCCGCATTCGATTTCAAAAAGGAACCCACTTCCCGCGTCCTGGAAAAAAAACTCATGGTGTTTCTCCGCTCGGCGGGGTTGGCGATGATTGCTTTTTGTCCAGCGTTTCGAGCACCACTTCGAGCTGCGTCGTGAGCGCTTCCATTTGATCGTGCAAGCTACGCACATCACGCCGCAAATTGGCCACCTCCGTGGACGTAGGCAATCGCAGCGCCCGCAAGACGTTCTCTTGCATCGAATTCGTTCGAGCCCGCGATTGAAAGCTCTTGCTCATGCGCCTGCCGACCATGTCGAGGAACATGTCGCTTTGGCCGATCTTATCGATGACTTTGGTGAGGTTTTTTTCGACAACCCCGAACGCTCGTCCCGAAGCGGTTGAAGGGCCGAGCAAATGTCCCACCCTTTTTACGGCCCGGGTCAAGAGTTTCGGCTTTGCTCCCGTATTGGAATCTCCCACGTGCGTTGCTCCCCGGGGCCGCTTTGCTTCAGCGCGCCGCGTATTCTTTACGCAAGTCCACTTTCGAGATTTTTCCAGCAGCAGTCAGCGGCATGCTGTCGATGAAAAAAACCGACTTTGGCGCCTTGTATTTGGCCATTCGGTCGCGGCAAAACGCCAACAGTTCGTCTTCCGAAACATCTGCGCCGGCCTTTTTGACGACGATGGCGCGACCGACTTCGCCCCACTTTTCGTCCGCAACGCCAATGACGGCTGCAGACGCGACCGCCGGGTGCTCGTGCAACACGGATTCGATTTCGGCAGGATACACGTTCTCGCCGCCGGAAATGAACATGTCTTTTTTGCGGTCGGCAATGAAGTAAAACCCATCTGCATCGACGCGCGCCAGATCGCCCG
>DAOMZH010000133.1:0-16560 GCA_035437985.1 Polyangium sp. (in: bacteria)
CGGCGAGTCCATCGTTGCTTGCCCGTCTCGACGCGCCGATCGAGAACGTTGCCGATCCGGAGGATCGTCGGCGAACACGCATCCTCTCGTGGCTTTTGCTAATTTTTACGGTCCTCGGCCCGATTAGCGTACTAAATCACTTGATACATGGGGAGTATGAGCAGCTTCCCGCTCCGCTTACGGCAGTATTCATCAATCTCGCACAATGGATTGCGTTGCGGCGGGGCGTATCGAGTCGCACCATTGGATGGATTCTTTGTACCTTCAATACGTTGGCGATTGGCGGAGCTGCAATTCATCGTGGTGAGTTTGATGGGATTAGTGTTCAAGCATTGCAGATTATTCCGCTTTTTGGCGTATTTATTCTAGGAGCTCGAACCGGCTGGATTTTCGGGATCATTACGGCCGCGATTTATGTCGATTTGTATTTGTCGACGACGAGATCGAGAAGTTTATCGAGTCTGGTCAGCAGTTTGGTCATTCTCACCGTAATGACCGTCGTTTTTATCATCAGCGAGAGCCAGCGCGTGGGCGCACGACGCGAATTGGAGAAATCGCGGGTGGAAGCCGAGAGCGCCAAGGAACGCGCAGAAATGGCCAGCGCTGCCAAAACCGAATTTTTGGCCAACATGAGCCATGAAATTCGCACCCCGATGAATGCGGTCATCGGAATGACGGGATTGCTCCTCGAAACCAAGCTCGATCCGGAACAGCGCAGTTTTACCGAAATCGTGCGCACCTCGAGCGAAACGCTTCTGGCGGTCATCAACGACATTTTGGATTTCTCCAAAATCGAAGCGGGAGAGGTGCAAATCGAGCGTTTGCCCATGAGCATTCGCGAATGTGTGGAAAACGCGGTCGAGCTTCTGGCGATCAAAGCGGCCGAAAAACGTATCGAGCTTGCATTTCATATCGATCCCGCTGTGCCCGTGGCCATCGAAGGAGATCCGACTCGAATTCAGCAAGTGCTCGTAAATTTGCTCGGCAATGCCGTAAAATTCACGGACAAAGGCGAAGTCGTCGTCCGCGTACATGCGGAGCGGATAGGCGACGACAAACCTTTTACGATCATATTCGAAGTATGTGACACGGGGCGGGGCATCAAAGCCGAAGCCTTGTCCGCTCTTTTTGATCCATTCACGCAGGAAGACGCGTCGACGACTCGAAAATACGGCGGTACCGGATTGGGTTTGGCGATCTGCAAACGACTCGTCGAAGCCATGGGGGGCACGATTGAAGTGCACAGTGACGTCGGAAAAGGCACGGTAATGCGATTTACCGTCGTCGGGAATCCGGCTCCGTATGCGCGTCCCCGATACATGGACGATCACGTTCCGTTAAAAGACAAGCGGGCGCTCGTTGTCGACGACAATGCCACAAATCTTGAAATCGTTCGCCGTTACCTCGATGCCTGGGGAATGAAATCGGTCACGGTCGACAGTGGAGACGCAGCGCTCGTTGCGCTACGCGATCCGAAGAATCGATTCGATTGCGCCATTTTGGACATGCACATGCCGGAAATGGACGGCTTGATGCTCGCCCGGGCGATTCACGATGAAGAGAAGTTGCGGCCGTTGCCGCTCATCATGCTCACGTCGCTCGGACAACGCGAAAATGGGCCGGGGATGGAGCTATTGCAGGCATTTTTGACCAAACCGCTGAAACCGTCGCGGCTATTCAATACGTTGCTTTCGCTCTTCGCTCCGGAAGAACAAAGTCGAAACGTTGCGGCTCACCTTGCCCATCTCCACGAGCTTCCCGCGAACCTTCGAGTGCTGCTCGCTGACGACAATGCCACGAATCAAAAGGTCGCGCTCATGTCGCTGGCGCGGCTAGGGATTCGAGCGGATGCCGTTACCAATGGTTTGGAAGCAGTCATTGCCGCGAAATCGAAGACCTACGATATCATCTTGATGGACGTGCAAATGCCCGAGCTCGACGGGCTAGGTGCCACACGAGAGATTCGAAAAGCATCGTTGCGCCAACAACCGCATATCATTGCCGTGACGGCGAATGCCACGGTGGAGGATCGCGAGCAGTGTTTGGATGCAGGCATGGATGCCTACATGGCCAAACCTTATCGTTTGCGAGATTTACGTCGGGCATTGCTTGATTTTGCTCAATCCCGAAACTCGATAGCGCCAACCATGGCACTCGAAATGGACCCCATGAATTCATCCGTCATTTTCAACCAGACTACGCTCAAAGAATTGGCTGATACCCTTGGTGATTCGTCCGCAGTATTCGACGATTTCTTGGACAGCAGCTTGCCCGATCTAGACGCCCAGGTGGCGGCGGTCGTGCAATCCGTGTCTGCGGACGCGGCGATGGTCCGTAAAGCCGCCCATTCCCTCAAAGGTGGCAGCGGAGCGATTGGGGCCGACGAATTACGGCAACTTGCTGCGGCCCTCGAACAACGGGCGAAGAATGGCGCACATGGGCGAGACATCGAGACCGACGTCGTGGCTCTTCGCGAAGCGCATTTGCGTTTCGTCAAAGCCGTGAACGAGCGCCGGTATCGATGATTCGCGGCGGTTTCGAGGTTCGACGAAGGTGGCTCACCCCGGACACATAATAGCTGGGTCCCAGAACCAAAAACCATTTTTGCAGACGGCCTGCACGCCGCTTGGACCGCACGGAAACCCGTAGGTGCACGATTGAGCTTCGCTGGAACACGGGGTCCCGGCATTGGGGGCAATCATAGGGCAATCAGCGCTTGGAGTGGCGCAAAAGAAGTGGGGAGGAGGTGCTCCGCAAGGCCCTAGGCTGCAGCTCGAGCAGACGCAAATGGTTCCGTCGGGATAATCGCAGACAGCTGCTTCGGCATCGACGGGGCATTCGACGCCTGGATTCGGCATGGGCGCGCAGACACCGTCCGCGGGCACGGCACATTTGGGCAAAAGTATCTGGAATTTTCCATTGATGCATTCAGCACGGGATCGACACTCGGTGCGCGCCAAATCGCCGTACGTGCACAAAACTCCCTCGCCCGCGCAAGCCTCGTCGCTGTTGGGGAGTATCGCAGGACATACGAACATCGAGGAATTGCCGCCCGCTCCAGCTGTTCCTCCACCTCCACCTCCACCTCCGCCATCGGTCACGGTCGACCCGCACCCTCCCCAAAGCGTAACCAAGGCCAAATTCATAATGGTCGCGATGAATGGGAAATCGACTTTGGTGCGCATTGCTTTATCTCCAGCCCTCGATGGCCACAACGCGCCCAAGGGCAATCACCCGTAAGGCATGTGCGTGCGATTCGTATTGATCCTGCTGCGCGTGGGCTTCCGCCAAGAGGCGCACTTTCATTCGCAAAACGAGGGGCAATTTCGTGGCCAACGTGGCTGGCAAGTATGTCGGAATCAACATGCTTTCCCCTGACGGCGAAAAGGTGGCTCGGATTTGGTCGTCGCCGAAAACCGAACGTTTTTGATACTTGCGTTGTTCCAAAAGAACTCGTTCGATATGTGTGTCGAGCTGCGCGCTTGTCGAGGCGCGTTTGGTTTGGCGAAGAGCATCCCGAAGATCGATCAAGACCGATTCGATACTCGACGGCGATTGCAGCATGGGCGTTTTCTGCACCTCTTTGGCCGCAGAAAGCGCTTCTTCGAGTTTTTTGTTTTCGGGGGTCATGAGCGGCGAAATCGCGGCGATCATTGCGCCCAATAGTTCCACTTCGTCAAACGGAAATCGCAATTCACCGGCCATTGCGACCACCGGCGGCGTAAATCGTCCCGTTTCGCTGACGCAATCGAGCATCGACCGCGCCAAACCTCGACCATCCGTCGATTGCGCCCGCGTGAGAACCCCAAAAACATCGTGCCGATCGCGCGAGGCATTGGGGTCATCCATGGGCAAATCGTGTTTGGGATCGACGGGCTCGAATTCGAGTTCGTCGATGATGGCCGGAAATGCGCCACGAATACGTGGAGCAGCAGCCGCGTCAAACCATAACAAATCGACCACATCCACGCTCGCGCGACGCGGTACACGTACAGGAGCATGCGCGCGAGGTTCTTCTGGGGCTGGAGCGGGGGAATTCGACGACACCAATGGCGCCGCGACCGGGGTATGCGTCGGAGTGACGATAGGTCCGGCGGCAGCAGCAGCAGCCCAAGGGCTTACTTCGCGCGGTACGGTAGGAGCCGGAGTGTCCGCAATCGTTTGGGTTTGTCGAGAAATATCATTGGGAGCCGAAGCCGGCGCCACGGGCGGTTTTGCAGCGGCTGGCGGAGGACGCGGGACGATTGCAGGAGCAGGCGCAGGCGCAGGCGCAGCAGTCGGTGCAGCTTGAGTAGCCACCGCGGGCGTGGGCGCAATGGGCGCAATGGGCGCAATGGGCGCAATGGGCGTGGAAGGTGCACCGGGCGAATTCGGACGTGGTGCGCGACCAGCAAGCCAATGCGGAACGTTGGAATTTTCGAGCATAGCCAATTCGTCCGAGGACAAGATGGCGGTATCGACGGAATCTTCCTCGAATACATGCGATTTAGTCGCAGGATTTGGTTCTCGAGGCCGCCCAGCAGGAGGTGCTGCGGCAGGGCGTTCGGGACGTGGAGCCGCAGGAGTGGCCGATGTTTTCGAGCCGCTAGCTTTATTGGCGTACGCCCGCCCTAATCGTTGTACGTCTTCCCAAACCAATTTTTGGCGGGCTGCGGGCAAGACAATGAAGACCCGCCCCGGTTCGTCTCGAGCAACGATGGGCAATTGTCCCCGCCATGTGACGGTACAAATGGCCCGATCGGTATCGAACCACAAAGCGTCTGCCACGAGCACCAATTCATGCGGCGTCACCCGCGGTCGCTCGACGAAAGCCTGCGGTTTGATTCCTGGAAGTCGTCCGGACAAACGCACGTGTTCTGGGTGCATATTTTCGAGGACGAATTCTTGTTCGGCGCTAATTTCGACGACGCGTTGATCGGCGGGTGCGTGGTTGAAATATTCAACTTCGATATCGTCGGGCAAAGGACGCATATGCCACTCGGCATGCTGGAAATTGCCACGATGACGCCGCAAACGACTTTCTCGCTGAGGCCAGCTCGCCGCGATGGGGGCAAACCCGACCGGAGATCCATCATCCTGCAAAGTGCCTGCTTGCCGCGCGCGATGTAAATTAGGCAATGGTCCTGGTTGAATGATCAGCCCCACCGGATTGTGCGTGCCAGGTCCCCCCTGGGCCCGCTCATATCGGAGAGGCATCTGGGTAAATGGCGGGCCATCCGTGATTTGCGCCTCGCCCGTCCAAGCACGATCCGCATGCACCTCGACCGCCTTGTCCATAGAGCCAACGGTCAAACGTGCCAAGACAGACCGACAAGGCTGGCGATGCGGCGCATACGCGCTTCCAACGAGCGTGATGTCAGCACCTTTCTTGAACGGTGCAACATCGTTTGGAGCGTACACACTACGCCGGACATCATCGTCCCAATGATTGTCGCTTTCGTTGAGCGGTTCCTGAGCTGCCGAAAGACGGAGTTCACCAGGGACGAGGTCAAACGTCGCTTTGCAAACGACCGTGAGCATGTAGTCACGGTTTTGCCGCTGCCAAGGAAAACCAGCCGCATAGAGCGGACCAAGCGAGATAACCTCCATCAGGGCGCATCCTACCATCAGGTGGGGAGGTCAAGTAAACACGCGTATTATGTTACTTGCGCTACCGTTTACCAAAGTGGTTGGCACCTGGGGAAGATGTATTTTTGCAAACCCTTTGCCAAAGTGGTTGGCACCTGGGGAAGATGTAGTCTTGTACACCCTTTACCAAAGTGGTTGGCACCTGGGGAAGATGTATTTTTGCAAACCCTTTGCCAAAGTGGTTGGCACCTGGGGAAGATGTAGTCTTGTACACCCTTTACCAAAGTGGTTGGCACCTGGGGAAATGCAGCCCTTTCAGATCATGCGATGGATAACGAAATCCACACCACACCGTTCCAAAGTGGTTGGCACCTTGACCACCACGCACGTGACGCAATTTTACTTACATCCATCCAAAGTGGTTGGCACCTGTTTCAAGAGCCGCCCGTGAAACCACTTTCACACCTCCCTCCAATTCACTCCTCCCACACCCACCACCTTCCCCTTCCCGTATCGCGCACTTTCCCGTATCCTCACGCTGGACGTTCATGGACAACCTCGAACTTCGCTTTGCAGCCCGCGACATTCAACTCTCGGTCCGAAGTTTTTCCGTCACAGAAGAGCTATCGACCCCTTTCGACATCTCCATCGTCGCTCGTTCGACGGACGAAGATATCGACCTCGATGCACTTGTTGGTCATGGCGCTGGATTCAAGGTCGCCAGTTCTCTTGCGTGGAGCGGCATCGTTCAATTTGCCGAACAAGTCGACGTCGAGCCCGATGGTTTGTCCACGTACTTCATGCGCATCGTCCCCGCATTGTCACGCACCTCGTTGCGCAGGAACAACCGGATCTTTCAGCATCTCTCGATCCCAGACATTGCCAAAAAGCTCCTCGCTGATTGGGAAATCGAACCGGTCCTCGAGCTCGATTCTGCAGCGTTTCCCAAGCTTGACTACCGTGTACAATACGGTGAAACCGACTTCGGTTTCTTGTCGCGATTGCTCGAAGAAGCGGGCATCAGTTATCTCTTTCGCCCGCCTCCACCTGGCAGCGAAGCGCCGAGCCAGCTCGTACTCATCTCCGATCCTGGCGCAACCGATTCTCGCGGCTCGCTCCTCTACATCAACAACCTCGAGCAGGCCAAGGGTGTCGACGCGATCACCCATGTCAAGGTCTCCCACCAGGTTCGTCCGGGCCGCATGACCCTGCGCGACCACGACTTTCGACGTCGCCCCGACTTTCAACTCATCGCCGACGCAAAGTGCACTCTGGACAGCGAAAATCGCTACGAAAGTTATCACTACGCACCCGGAGCATTCGTCGTCGATCCCGGACGCGTCGATGAACGAGAAGGAAAAACCCTCGCCAACCGCAGGCTCGATGCCGCTCGTCAAGGGCGGCGCAAAGTTTTGTTTCAAGCCACGGCACTCACCATCGGTCCAGGTGACATCTTCACCATTCAGGCCCATCCTCGCGCCGATCTTGGCCAAGACAAACGTCTCCTCACCGTCCAACGAACCCTGGAAGGAACCAGCGAAGGCGAATGGGTGAGCACCGGAATGGCCGTATTCGCCGAGGATCCCTATCGTCCGGCCCTCATTACCCCAAAACCGCGAATGGGCGGGTTGCAAAGCGCGGTGGTCGTCGGTCCGGCTGGAGAAGAAATCCACGTCGACGAACATGGCCGAGTCCGCGTACAATTTCATTGGGATCGCGAAGGCAAATATACAGATGAAAGTTCATGCTGGATTCGCGTCAGCCAAGTCTGGGCGGGCCGAGGGTTTGGCATGGCGTCCTTGCCTCGAATTGGCCAAGAGGTCCTCGTCGACTTTTTGGAAGGTGACCCGGACCAACCCGTCGTCGTTGGCCGTCTCTTTAATGGTACGTCCCCGCATCCTTACAAATTGCCCGACCACAAGACGAAAACATCATGGAAAAGTGATACGTCCCCGGGCTCGGGTGGATTTAACGAAATCACCTTCGACGATGCAAAAGGCCGCGAAAAAGTCATTCTTCACGCGCAAAGGGATCGCGATGAGGTTGTCCGGGAAAACCAATCGACTCAAATTGGCAAGAACCTCGATGTGCAAGTCGGAGCCAACGAAAAACATAAAGTCGGTGGTGATCAATCCTGGCACGTCACCGGTTCGCGTACGACCCGCGTCGAAGGAAATGACATACTCGTCGTCGATGGCGATTGCCACATTCAGCTCGGCGAAACAGGTGCGTCGCTCTCTAATGGTCGAGTCGTTTTGTCGACTGGCAAAGCCTCGCTCACCATTGCCGATGGCGATATTTTCCTCGATGCGAGCGGCAGTATCAAAGTCAATTCGGGCGGCCTCGCTGCAGTGGCGGGCAAAGAAGTCCATATCGATGGTGCCCCCAACGTCATGTTGAATACGGCCGGCGGTGGCGCCCCCATGCCCATGTCGCTCGGCAATTTGGAAGTCGCCCTCGCAGACCTCGATTTGCCCGAACAAATCAAATCAGTCGCAAAAGCGCTCAAAGCACCGATTTTCGACCAAATCCCTGGCGGATTCGACGAACAAGCCATTGAAGGCGCATTGAAAAAAGTGCTCGAAGAGGTCCCGAAGACCGTTGCCGATGCGCCGGGATACCTGATGATGCCCGACTTCATCAACGAGCAATTGCTCTCGCAAATCGACAAGATTTTGCAGACCCCGGAAATGCTCGTCGCCAACATCCTCGATCGCGTCGCCCTCGAACAACAAAAACTTGCCGATCGAATTGAGCAATTACGGGCCCGCGCCGGCGAAATCGTGGGCGACGTGCAAGAAAAGATTCGCGGCGCCGTGGAAGATTTGCGGGCTCGGGCCGAAGCGGCCAAACAAATGGCCATAGCGAAATTCCAAGAGGTCAAAGCCAAACTCGAAGCTGCCAAAGCGCAAGTTCAAGCAAAGATTCAAGAACTCCGCGGAAAACTCGAAGAAGCCAAAGCCCGCGCCGAAGCATTGGTCGAAGAATTCAAAGGCAAGCTCGAAGCCGCCAAACAAGCGGTCATGGGCAAAGTCAACGAAGTCAAAGAAAAGTTCGAGGAAGCCAAAGCTCGCGTCCAGGCCAAGATCGATGAAATCAAAGGTCGCATCGAAGCGATCAAGGAACAAGCGAAAGCCAAGATCGACGAAATCAAGGGCCGCATTGAAGAGCTCAAAGAGCAAGCCAAAGCCAAGGTCCAAGAAATCAAAGATCGCGTGCTCGAAATGAAGAATCAAGCCGTCGAGCGCTTCGAAGAAATGAAGAAACAGGCGACGGACATCATCGAGCAAGCCAAGAGCAATATCGACGCAGCCAAGGCGCGCGTACAAGAGCTCAAAGGTCAAATCGAAAACGCCAAAGAGCAGGTCAAGCAAAAAGTCGCGGAATGGAAAGGCAAAGTCGAAGAATGGAAAGCCGCGGCAAAAGCTCAAGTCGAAGAAGTCAAAGCTCAGGCAAAAGCGGTCGTCGACGAAGTCAAAGGCACCATTGAGAGCGCCAAAGAAACCGTCAAGCAGACCATTGCCGACGCCAAGGAAGTCATTGCCGACGTAAAGGCCATTCCGAAAGAATTCGTTGCCGAAACAAAGGCCGCTTGGAACGAAGTCAAAACGGAAGCCAAAGACGCGCTCAACCAGGCCAAACAAGAAGCAAAACAAACCTGGCAAGACGCCAAAGATACTTGGAAGCAAGCCAAAGACGACGCCAAGCAAACGGTCCAAGACGCCAAAGACACGTGGAAGCAAACCAAGGACGAGGCGAAAACGGCTTGGAATGATATCAAGTCCGACGCGAAAAACACCGTCGAAGACCTCAAAGGCGAAGCCAAACAGGCCGCGCAGGATGCGAAAAACACCGTCAAGGACCTCAAAGGTGACGCCAAGGACGCGTGGCACGACATCAAAAATGACGCGGAAGACTTCTGGGGCGATCTCAAAGATATGGACAGCACCCCGAGCAATGCAACGGCCTCCAAAGAATCGGCCGAACAAGGCACGGATGCTGCAAAGCAAGCTCTCCAGAGTTTGCTCGGGAAAAACGGCGTGCCGGATGGAGCCCAAGCGCTTACCGCGCCAAACCTGGGAGCCCCTGCCGCACCAGACGCAGGCTCAATGGGTCAGGTTCTTTCCCGAGCCGGTGGTTTTACAGGACAAGATGTTGCTTCGACCCTGAATCAAAGCCCCGGAGGAGCCACCATCTTCCAAAGCCCAGGCGAAGGACAAATGTTCATTCTCAAGACGCAAAGTGCTTCGCCCTTGTCGGCCGGCGAGCTCGATGCCCACCTCGTCGAGGCCCAAATGAATGGTTTTTCCTCATCCGACGCCTTCGTGCACACCTTGTCGCAAAAAGGTTATGCCGTGTACGAGCGGCCGTGGGGCGAAATGGGCGAAGCATTCGTCAAACGTGCCGCCGTGATTTGAACGGAGCAAGAATAAACGATGTCACGCTACGAAAGCCGCGACGTTACCTTCGACGTTCCCCGTCATTGGGAAGACCGAACCTTGGTCGCCTTTGCTGCTCCCGCTAAGCCAGGACAAACAACGGCCCCAAACATGGTCATGACCCGCGATACGCTCGGGCCCGAAGAAACCATTCAATCCTACGCCGACAAACAGTTGGCCGAATTGTCGAAACGCCTCGAAGGATTCGAGCTCGACGAACGCAAAGAGCAGAGTTATGGTGGCCAACCTGGCGTCGAATTGCGTTTTACTTGGCAAGGTTCGTCCGGAAAACTCGAACAACGCTTGGCGCTCGTCGCCGGGCGGAGGCGCACGGTCTGCTGCTTTAATGCCACGATGGCCAAAGCCGATGCCGAACAGATGAATCCGCTTTTCGATCGCATTTTATCAACCGTTCGTTTCCCACGTCCGGGAGAATCCACCTGAGGAGTCCGTCATGGGTAATGGAGCATTGGCGGCAAAAGTCGGTTCACGATTGGCCCACGCTGCATTGCCCATGGTTTTGCCCAGCCCGGCCATGGTTGCATCTGCATTGGGTGCGCACGTCGTAGGACCCGCAGGATTGGGCGGAGCAGGCGCAAGCGCGGTGGGAGCCGGTATTGGTCGAGCCCTTGGCACATCGATGATTTCACTCATGGACATGATTCCCGTCATTACGACCGGAGTCATAACCATGGGAGCGCCCGACATCATGCTCGGTCCGGGACAAATGGCCGTTTTCGCGCCATCTTTGCCCCAACCATGCGTGCCGCATCTCGCCCAGCCCATTGCAATGGGCAGTCCCACCGTCGCCATTCACGGAATGCAGCTCGTCCGCGTCGGCGATAAAACGACCTGCGGCGCATTCGTATGCGACGGCGTAAAAACAGTCATCGTCGGAGGTCCTGCCGCCCCGCCTCCACCATTATCGATGGGTGATGTCGCTGGCGCCCTCGGTGCAGCAGCTTTAGGTGCGATATTGGAAAAAACCGGGGCCGTGCAAGCGATCAACGATTTTGGCACGGCGCTCGCCGAAAAAGCCGACCAGATCACCGCCAAAGTAGACGAAGTTTTGGAAAAAGGTTCGAAGCTCGTCGACAAAGGTCTCGGGGTCGTCGACAAAACGTTAACAAAGGCCGAAAACGTCGTCGACAAAGGTTTCGCGATCGTCGACAAGGGTTTGGGCGTCGTCGACAAGACCATGACAAAAGTCGAGAATGTCGTCGACAAAGGTTTGGGCATTGTCGACAAGACGCTAACAAAGGCCGAAAACGTCGTCGACAAGGCTACAGGTACCGCTGGCGCCGCTTTGGGAAAATTCGGCGAAATGGTGGGCTCGGTCGGAAGCGCCCTCGAAGCCATTCTGGGCGGCGCTGGTTTGGCGGGCCAAAAGAAATAACGGATCCCCCTCATTCCTCGGGTTCGGCAGACAAGCGCAACGGCATCCCATTTTCCCGCGCATAATCGTGCACTTGCTCCACCTTCGACTCGGCGATGTCCTTCGTGTACACCCCCGCGATCCCGCGCCCCGTCGTGTGCACCGCCATCATGAACGACAACGCCGACGTCTCGGTCATGTGGAAAAATCTTTCGAGCACATCCACGACAAACCATTTCGTCGTGTAGTGGTCATTGTGAAAAACAACTTGATAACGCTTGGCTTTGGCGACCTTGCGCTCCTTCTTGACCACCACATCGCCATCGTCGTCATCGCCTTTACGGTTCGGATCGTTTCCCATGGCATTGCTCACTCGAAATGTTTTCGACAAGGTTCTTGGGCTGTTCCGCCGAGTTTTTCGCAGGCCGCTTTGTGTCGCGCGAGAAGCTCTTTGCCCTCGTCCCCGGGCAATGCTTCGAGTGCCTGCCGGATTTGTTTGGCCCTCATTCGGTTTCGCCCCAAAAACCCATCATCCAGCGTGAGCGCCAACTTGTAGAATTCATCCGCGAGTTCCAACAAATACTTGCGTTCGTCCGGACTATTCGGTTTCGCGTTCATCTGCACGTCCTGAGCAATCCATTGCAAACGCGTTGCCCGACCATTGGCACTTTCGCGCGCTTTCTTGGACCACTTGCGCGCCTCGTCCATGTGCCCGAGCGCCTTTTCTTGCGACGCCAAACTGCTGTAATAATAAAACGGCGTGTCCGTTTTTTCAGCCTCGGCGAGCAACATGGCTTTGGCCCGATCCACGAGCCCCACCTGCCGTAACAAGAACGCCGCCCCCGTAATCACCGTATGCCGTTCATAAGGCGTTTTTGCATCCGCATCCGCCTTGTCAACTGCCGCAACGAGCGCCGTTTTCGTCGCTTCCGAAACAGGTTTGTCCGGATTCGCATGGTGCTCGAACTCGAGCATTGGCAAATAGGACGACAGTCGCGTATCTACGGAAACGTCTTTATGGTCCCGAATCGACTTTGTTGCCTCGAGCCATTTCGCTTTCCAGCCCGATGTCACCGGCGTTGGCTTTTTCCCTTCGAGCCATGTCGCGGTGTCCTCCGCGCGGTTATTGATGAACGAACGTGCCGACCACGCAGATTCCGCGTCGGCAAACATCACGTCGAAATAACCATTTATCTTGGTTTTGATTTCGTCGGCGATCGGTGCCGCTGCAGGGTCTTTACCCGCCGTCGATGCATATCCTACCAGCGTCGCCGTCAGCAATGCTCGTTCCCGCGCGAGTTTGGCGGGACAAGCGTCCACCGCGGCGCGGACCGATGTCATGATTTTCGCGGGGGGCCATTGGTCTTCGGGAAGCAATTCCCACGCTGCGTGGGCCAATAAATTGCAATCCGCATCCGTCGGCTTTTTTGCGTCCACTCGTTCTATTGCGCTCTTGAATGTTTGTCCACGTGCACGAACACTCGCTAATGCCCGTTCGATTTCCTCTGCATCGAGGCTCCCGCCAAGACGCAATAACTCTTCTCTCTCGGGACTCAGAATGACGATCGTCGGATATCCGGAAATCTTGAATGTCTCGCCGAGACGCTGAGCGTCGCTCGTATCTCCGTCGAGATATACCGGAACAAACCCCCGCACCAAATCCGCAAATTGGGGTTTATTGAATACTTGACTTTTCAGCTCGTTACAGGGCGGACACCACACAGCGCCCCAGTACAAGAAGATCAGGGCGCCGTCTTGTTTCGCCCGGGCAAACGCTTGTTCCGGCGTCCCGTCAAACCACGGAGGTGCGACGTGATGTTCGGCATTCGCGGCAGCTGACGCCGAAGTCGCGGGCGCGACGTGCGCCGACGCCGCAGGCGCTGCAGCGGTGGTCGTGGAAGCAGCTGGGGCAGCAGACGTGGGCTCGTCGTGTTTGCACCCCGAAACGAGCGCCAGAGACACACTCAATGCCCCCGACAAAAATCCATTCATACGCATAAGCATCAGGGCGGAAAGCGTATCGCGAATCGCGGCCACTTGTCCAGCGGAACTCGACAAAATCGTGCTTTAGGTCTATCCGAGCGCCGTCTCGGGTAGCGACAAGTTGCAACGAGTCCTTTCAGATCTTCCCTTCGGCTTTTAGAAAGTCCAACGTCTCCGACAAACCTTGCTCGAAGGAACGCGGCTTCCAGCCTAGTTCTTTTTGCGCCTTTTCCGACGAAGGAATCGATCCATATTGCACGAATTCGAGTTGCCCCTTCGGAAGCAGCGGTGGCTTTTTGGTAAACGACGATATCCATTCCCCCACAGACGCGACGACTTTGGCCACCGAGAGTGGCAAAACAGGCGGAACTTTACTCGGTTTGCCCCGTTTGCCCGTAGCCCGACGCACCGCTTCGGCAATGCCCACGAGCGTATGCGACGATTCGCTGAGAATGTAACGCCCGCCAATGGGCGCTGAGGTTTCTGCCAATTCGTGGCCCAATGCGACATCGTCCGAAAACACGACGGGAGCGGTCCCTTCGAGCAACATGGGGATTTTTCCGCGCACCAAATCGAGAATCATCAAATTGACGCCAGGTGACGTCAATGGTCCTGGGCCATAAATACCCGAAGGGTGCAAAAACACCGCGGGCAAACCTTCCTTCATGGCTTCGACCACCAATCGATCGGCTTTTTGTTTCGACCGCTCGTAATACGTCGCTTTGGGTTGTTCGTCTATCTCGCTTTCGTCGAACGGCATGCCCGGAGGCGAAAAACGAAATACATCAATCGTACTCGTATAAACGAATCGCTCTGCGCCAATGGATTTCGCCGCGGCCACGACATTGCGAGTCCCCTCGACGTTCACCCGCTCGAATTCATTCGGATCAGGAAGCCATTGCTCTGGAAGTCCTGCTGCATGATAAACGACCGAACACTCCTGCGCTGCCGCCAGGATGCTCGCCGCATCCGTGACGTCCCCGGTACACAATTCGCACCCTTTGGGAACGATACTTTCTGCTTTTTTGGGATTGCGGACGAGTGCCCGCACGCGCCGCCCCTTGGAAAGAAGCAATCGCGCCACAGCATTACCTAACAAGCCCGTTGCACCCGTGAGAAGCACGCCGTTCGACATACGCGCACGTTAGCACGCGTCATGCGAGAAATGCAACGACGAACCGTTCGTTAAAGCGCAAGACCTACGCGGAAGGAATACTCATGCAAACGATCTGCCGACGTATTCGCCGGGTTGGCTTTGGCTCCAGGCGCAGCGGCCTGGTTCGTCGCGGAAGCCCCGGCAGACGGCGGCGCCCCCGGAAACGCATAGAGCGAATACTCGCCCGTTAGACGAATGTGCTTCGTTGCCCAATACGTTGCGCCAAACTGTAATGCTGCGACGCGAATCTGCGTCGTCGTTGCGGATATCGCACCATCGGCAACGGATGGCGATCGTCGATTGCCATCATAATTGAATCGCATCAATTCGCCACGCGCCACGAGCTGCAAGCCATGCGGCGCTTCCGCTCCACGATCCTTCGGCGGACGCAAACCGAAATAACGCCCCGCCGGATTGCCATTGACCCGCGGTTTTCCAATCGGCCACGCCGATAATTGCAAATAACCACCCCACCCTTCGAGCGCGCCTTGGCGTAATGAAACTTTGCGCGCTGTCGACGCCGCCTCGCGCATTTCTTCGTAAGCATAAACCACTTCAGCCTTGGCATCGAATCGCTCGCATGGCAGGTAAAATTCGCCGCCCACCACACCTTGATTCCCCGTCGGAATGATGTGCACCTCCGTTTTATCCGCCAACGTATAGACCGGCGACCAAAATGCATAACCGCCTGGCGTCGATAGCGTCGGCGCATCGTAATTCACTGCACTACCATCACGCGAACCATAACGACCACTCGCTCCGATGTGCATTCGCTCGAGAGCCCCTTTGCGCCCCGCAAGCGGTCGAATCACCACGCGCGCCATTCCGTCGATTCGCAAATCGACATTGGGTCGATTCATGCCGTCGCCACCAAATACGCCCACTTGATACTCGAATGGCGCCGCTCCTTCCCGCGTCGCACCCCATAACAAAAATCCGAGGTCCTTATTGTATGGCGCGGCGATCGTCCGCACCGTCAATGCCCGCTCCATGAAGTCCATCCACCGCGAACTCGTGGTATTCTCCATCGTCACCGGAATGTTGTATTGCCCAGCATAAACTTGCAAATGAGGATTCGCTTGCCACCCGACGAACCCATCGTACACGTTCGCCGTACTCGTGGACACCTGATTCTGATCGACCTGCGTTGGGGCAAAATTGCCCCCGAGCCAGAAAAACCAATGCTTGCGCACGATGCCGCCAGATTCCAAAACAAATCGCCGGAAAAACGTGTACGGGCCAAGAGCACTCCCGTTTCCGCGGCGATAGTCGGATACGTTTGGCCCTCCAAACGCATAGGTATCGATATGCACCCGGCCGCCCGTACCAATGATGATATTGTCATCGGCGCTGCGAAGGTAGAACGTCCCGTCCGAATAATCGACATAAGCACGCGGCGACCCTAGATTCATCAGCGGCGCGGGAACCGCACTCGATGCTTTTTCTTGCGCAGCACTGGGCAAAGACATCAATGTCGCCACAACGCCAGCCGCGGCCCAGGGCAACGACCGACGCTGGAACTTCTGCAATAAATTGGTCATGCGCGGATTAAAACCGAACAACTAGGCAAAGCGTGCACGAGGTTGTGACAATCTGGTGTCAAGCGTGAAAGCATGACGTCGCACAAGTAACATCGATGTGACAGCAACGATGTCGGTACTCGAAGAGTTTGTTCAACAATGGGTTTGCCCTATCCGTTCACCTCCGCGACACAGTCACTTGGCCAAACGACACACCTTCGATTCTGTCCGTAGCCGGATGCGATCATCGTCACTGAACGTCGCCCAACTTCCACCCGCCCCAACTGTCGAAGAACATTTTCAACCGCGCCGAACTTCGATAAACTGCCCTCATGCAACTCTCCTCCCTCGCCCGCATGCGCGTGCATGTCATGCGGAAACTCAGCGCCCCCTTACTCCGCACACCGAGTCTTCGTTCCCGACTCATTGGCTGGCGAGGGCAACCGATCGACGGCAACCAATGCGACGAAGACCTCGCCGTGCTCCGAGAGCGAGAGCTCGGCGACGAAGCGCGAGAGC
>DAOMZH010000134.1:0-16485 GCA_035437985.1 Polyangium sp. (in: bacteria)
GTCGACATCGCTCGAAATACTGAAGTATTCCTCGCTCCGTCGCCCTAGCTTTCTGGCGCTCGCAACGATAATTCAGCGGGCTGCTAACAGACCCCGCAAAATTTTGTGACACTCGGGGACGAACTTCGAGTACAAGGACCTTGGTCCGATGGTCAAGACATTTCCCTTCATCGCCTATCACACGAGCGTCGGAGCGACGCCCGAACTCAGTCCGGCACCCATCCAGCGGGAATGGATGTCCAAAACGCGTGATGGTTTTGCCAACCGGTGCTTGCCGTTGCTCATCGCCAATCAAGCGGGCTGGTTTGTCATTTCGCCACACACGGTTCGCGCGACCTGGGATGGCACGAACGAGATCCATTGTATCAAAATCGAGAACCTCGAAGGGCCGGAGCCATACCTGGCTTCGACGCATTTTGGTTATGGAATCTTGACGTTCACGATTCCGTTTTTGTTTCGTACGCCGCCGAATTGGAATTTGATGGTTCGCGGACCGACGAACATGCCCAAAGACGGCATTTGCGCGCTCGACGGGATCATCGAAACGGATTGGGCATTTGCCACGTTCACGATGAATTGGCAGTTCACGCGACCGAATCATCCGGTGACGTTTCAAAAGGGCGAACCCATTGCGATGCTGATTCCGATGCATCGAGGAGACTTGGAGCAATTTGCGCCTACGATCCGGGGCCTTTACGACGATCCTCCAACGGCTCGGGGATATACGCAATGGCGTGAAAGTCGCACGAAGTTCATTCAAGATTTGCCGGTCGAAGGCACGGACGCCCACGAAATGGAATGGCAGAAAGACTACGTACATGGCCGTGCTCCCGATGGCACGGTCGCGAAAACACATCAACGCAAATTGGCGTTGCGGCCATTTCGTAAGGTAGAAGCTCCCAAACCCGATCCCAAGAAAAAGAAATAAGCAAGATTCTTTCTTTTGCATGTTCGTCGCGGTGCTACAGTTGGGACTTGATGTTCGAGCCGCCGCGCGAAACGTGGACGTTTTTCGGGAAACACCAGCATCGATACGAATTGCCCGATATTTACGTGTGTCGGATGAATGGAGATGTTTCCGGACCGGATATGCTCGCCCAGCTCGATGCATTACGGTGGATGCATCAACGCACGAAACGGGGAATTTATTGGATATGTGACGTGCGCGCCATGGGGACACTCAGTCCCGAGGCCCGCAAAGCGGCAGCAGCGGCGAGTTCGACCGATCTCCGTACGGTGCTGTGTGGCTCGGCGGTATTTGGCGCGGCATTTGGTACCCGCGTCATGGTTACGCTTTTGGCACGTGCCACCCGCCTGCTCAATCCTTCCAAAGCGCGGCCCATTGCATTCGTCGAAACCGAGGCGCAGGCCTGGGCATTCATTAACGAATTGCGTCGTGCGGAGAACCGACCAAGCGTCACGTCATGAAGGACCTGAAGCTGTCGATACTGTAATCTGGAGCATGGAAGTCATCCTCGGCGATGCACGGGTCGGATGATGGAGCAACGAAACGTAACGAGAGGCTTGTGACTCCAAAGCGCCATATTTCGCGATGAAATAGTGGGGGAAGGGGTCTTTTCGACGCCTCAAAATGTGCTAGGGCTCTGCACCGATCCAGGAAGTCGGGAACCCTCGACGACGTTGGTCCGTCATGGAGGCGCGCCATGCGTAAATCTGCTCGCCGTGCCCCACGCAATTCATCGAAAAATTCGTCCAAGAATGAGCACGCTTCTCGCGAGAAGCTCGCCCACATCCTCGCGCACGTAGGACACTTTCTCCCGGATCAAGGGCCGATTAGCGTATTCGTTCATCACAACACGCTTCACGCGTATGAGGAGCTTGGATTCCACAAGGCGATAACTCGCGCTACTCAGGAAATGGGCGCCGAAGGGTACATGACCGAGGCGGCATTTCATGAATGTTTGGCGAATGGTCGCATTCGATTGCTCGATATCGATGCGGTGCTCGAAGCGGAGGGTGTATCCACGGACATGACGCTGCTGGGTGGATTGCTGTCGAAACGGATGCTGTATCGTATCGTTTTGCAACATCCGGTGCATGCCGAAACCGAAGCAGGTTTGAGCTTTCTCGTTGAAGAGCGCCGACACTTGACGCAATTGCCGGAGGATCTCGAGGCTGGTGCGCGCAAGGCGATTGTGTCGGAGGGGACTGCGTATCTCCAGGAGATGTTGAAGATTGGGGACGCAAAAGACGTGGCGCGGGTGTTGGTGGGCGAAGACGATGAGCATCTGGCGGATGAAACATGTCGGCGTGAATTTGGGGTGGCGTTCGATCTCGAGGCATTAAATCGAGCAATCGCTGAAGACCCGGAACGTTTTGCCGTGAGGGCATTGTTTACGGCATGTCAACGAATTGGTCGGCGTGATTTGCGGCTTCCGGAGTCGAAATCGTTTACTTTGGGAAAAGACGGGACGCATCGCGAGCTTTTATTGGGGCTCACGGGAATTGATACGAATGAATACGTCAATCCGACGATGATTCGGGCGGCGGCGGCTTATTTGGATCAAGGAATGGCTTATTGGCCGATGCCCAATCGCGAGCGCGGGTTTTACGCGGTCATTCGTGATTTGGTGGGAGGTTCGTCGGATGGTCCGGCCGCGTGGCTGGACGGCGTATCCAAGGCATTTCGGAAACAAGCCGCGGACAACCTCGATGCCCTCGGAGCCATTACCGTGCTTCTTGGGGAGCTCGGCATTTCCGAAGGGGAGACCGAGCATTACTTGCGGGCCGTGACGCAGCAACTGCCAGGGTGGAGTGGGATGTTTGCGCGGCTCGAACGTAATCCAGGGGATCGACCAGCGGATGCTCCACCGGCGACGCTCGCGGATTTTCTCGCCGTGCGTTTGACCTACGAAATGCAGGCAATTCGGCATGTTGCGGCCCAGGTGCTCGATTATCGTGAGCGAATCTCGGGTTTGGCGAAGAAATACAAATCCATTCCGCTGACGAGGCGCGCACCGGGCGATCACGATGGTCCGCATCGATTGTTTCTGGTCTGCCAACGGGCGGGCATTTCGGCGGCGGCTTTGGAAGAATTGTCGAAATCGGATGGGGCGGCGGTTCTCGATGCGCTCGATGCTTTCACGCCGGTGGACCGGAGGCGATTCCTTTGCGAGGCGTACGAGCACCGATATCGACATCAAATCCTTTCGGCTTTGAAAACGGTGCGTCCGCGAGCGAAAGTCACGACCAAGAAAGCGCTCCGTTTTCAGGCGGTATTTTGCATTGACGACCGCGAAGAATCCTTGCGTCGGCATTTGGAGGAGTTGTCGTCCGATATCGAAACGTTTGGCGCGGCTGGGTTTTTTGGATTGGCAATGGATTTCGTGTCCTTGGACGATCCACGTCCCGCAGCGCTTTGTCCGGTCGTGGTGACGCCGGCGCACGTGGTCAAAGAAGAGCCAATTCCTGAAGAGGCGCCGCTTTATGAATCGCGTTTGGCGCGGCGCCGCTGGATGTCCGCGATTTTGCACAATACTTCGGTAGGCTCCCGGTCGCTCGTACGGGGGACATTTCTGACGATGTTGACGGGTGGTATCGCCGCATTGCCCATGCTGGGAAGAATTCTTTTCCCGCGCCTGACGGCCAAGATCGAACAGGCATTCCAGAAAAAGGTCCTTCCCGAGCCAAGGACGGTATTTCGGTCGTTGCGCGACGATCCCGACGCCAAGCATGGATCGAAACATGCGGGTTTTACCATTGATGAAGCGGCAGACCGAATCAAAGCCCTTCTCGCAGGTATGGGCAAAGTGGACAAGTTCGGGCGTTTGTTTGCAATCATTGGGCACGGTGCGGCATCCATCAACAATCCGCATGAATCGGCGTACGGTTGTGGAGCATGTGGCGGGCGACGTGGATTTCCCAATGCGCGCCTGTTTGCGTCGTTGGCCAATGATCCGCGCATTCGCAAAGCGCTCGTCAGCCGCGGCGTGGAGATTCCCTCGACGACCTGGTTCATTGGCGGATATCACGATACGACAAACGACGCGATTCCGTTTTTGGACGAGGACAAAGTGCCGGCATCGCATGCCGAGGACCTGAAAGAATTGCGGCGACTTTTGGATACTGCGCGGGCCAAGAATGCCCACGAGCGCACGCGTCGATTCGAATCTGCGCCAGTCACCGATGATCCAGAAGTTTCGCTCATGCACGTCGAGGGGCGCGCGGAAAGTTTGGCCGAGCCACGGCCCGAATACAATCACGCGACCAATGCCATTTGCATGGTGGGTCGGAGGTGTTTTACGAAGGGCTTGTTCCTCGATCGGCGCAGCTTTTTAGTTTCCTACGATCCTACGATTGATCCCGATGGCAAGATTCTCGAACGCACCTTGACGGCTGTCGGACCTGTCGGTGCAGGTATCAGCCTCGAATACTATTTTTCGTATGTGGATAACGAGATATACGGTTGTGGGACGAAGTTGCCGCACAACATTGCTGGTTATCTCGGCGTGATGAGTGGTCATTCCAGTGATTTGCGGACGGGTTTGTCCCGCCAGATGGTAGAAATTCACGAGCCGATGCGGCTGCTCACGATTGTCGAAGCAACTCCGGAGACGTTGCTCGCGATTGCGGCGCGCGTGCCGGTCGTGAAAGCACTCGTCGTGGGGCGCTGGATGCAGCTCGTGTCGATGGATCCAGACACTGGACGATTCCAGGAATTTACGGACAAAGGGTTTGTCCCCATTGACCCAACACCCGAAATGCTGGCCAGCGTTGGTTCATCCGTCGAATGGTACAAGGGAAAACTTGGACATCTTCCGCCAGCGCGTATCGAGCTGAAGTCGAACAAAGCAGCTCGAGAGGAAATCGCTCATGCAGCTTGATGGAATTCGAGAATTGCTGACGCTTGCGGTATTGGCCATACCCGCCGCGACGTTCTTTTTGCTTGGCGGCTTGGCTTTGTTTTATCGTTCGCCGAGCGAAAGAGCTACCGCACGTTTGACGGCGGTGACGTTCATTTCGAGTTTCGTGCTCGCCTGCGCGTCGCTCGTTTTGGTTTTTTCCGATGGGCCTTACGAACTAAAGTGGGGCTCGCTGTTTCAGGTGCCGGGATATAGCTTCGAATTCGAGTTGTTGGTGGATCGGCTGAGTGGCACGATGATGGTGCTCACGACGACGATTCTAGGGCTCGTGGGGTTCTTTTCGAGCACCTATTTACATCGCGAACCTGGATTCGATCGGTTTTTCATTCTGCTCTCCCTGTTTGCAACGGGAATGTTGCTCATCGTGATGGCGGGCAACATTGATTTGTTGTTTGCGGGATGGGAGCTGGTGGGTCTGACGTCCGTTTTGCTCATTGGGTTTTACCAGGAGCGAGATGCGCCGGTGCGCCGTGGTTTTGCGGCGCTCGTGACGTATCGTGTATGCGACGTGGGGCTCTTGCTTGGCGCGATGCTTTTGCATCATTACGCGCATTCGGCGGAGCTTGGATTCGCCTTCACGACCACGACTTGGTCCATTGGCGCGGCGCATTTGGGAACGGGGGCGGCGACGCTGGTGGCGTTGCTGTTCGTGATGGGCGCCATTGGCAAAGGTGCGCAATTGCCAGCTTCGGGATGGCTGCCTCGGGCCATGGAAGGTCCTACGCCTTCGAGTGCGCTGTTTTATGGAGCATTGTCGGTGCACGCGTCGGTGTATTTGCTGATTCGTATGGCGCCGGTTTTTGCGGAGGCGCCAATTGCTCGGGGCGTACTGGTCGTGATTGGTTTGTCGACGGCCATGTACGGAACGCTCGCGGGGCGCGTGCAATCGGATGTGAAAAACACATTGGCGTACGCGACGATGTGCCAAGTGGGGATCATGTTCGTCGAAGTTGGGCTGGGATTGCATGCGTTGGCCGTGGTGCATTTGGTGGTTCATGCATTCGTGCGGACATTGCAGCTTTTGCGGGCTCCGTCGGCGTTGCGTGAGGCCAATGCGATGTACGCAGCGTTCGGAGGTATTCAACCGAAAACCGGGGCGCACCTCGAAGCGATGTTTCCCGAGGGAATGCGTCGGGCCCTCTTCCGCCACGCATTGGATGGTTTCCACCTCGATGCCTTCGTGCAGCGCGTGATTGCCACGCCCGTGATGTGGCTCGCGACGCGTGTCGATGCATTCGGTCGTTGGTTCCACGCGACGATGATTGGTCTCGATACGGCGACCACGCAGCAGTCTGTCGAGCAAAAAGAAGAAAAAGATCCTAACTCCACGCCTCGTCCAGCCTTGGGGACTCGCTAATGACTCGCCTCGATTTTCCATTCCTCCTGTTGCTTCTCGTGGTGCCTGCCGTGTTTGCGTGGCAAGCACCGCGGATGACGAGCGACCGTTTGGCGCGGCGATACGGCATTGCCGTCGCAGTTGGCATGTTCCTCGTCGCTTCGACGCTCGCCATCCTCTATTTCATGTCGACGAAGCACCCGCAGATTTGGGTTGATCCCATTCTGATCACCTATGCGGGCAAATTGCGACCCATTCTCGGCATCGATGCCTTGAGTGCCCCGTTATTGCCGCTCAGCACCCTGATTACGCTGGTTGTGTTTCTGGGGTGTCCACGGGTCGATCTCGATCGCCATCACATTGGTTCGATTCTGCTCACCGAGGTCACCGTGCTCGGGCTGGCAATGGCTCAAGACCTCATCGTTTTCGTCCTGTTTTGGATAGGAATGCTCATTCCCAGTTGGCTCGACGCGCGGCGGCGCCACGATCTCGTCCTGACTCGGACGATCGTGCGATATCAGGGCCTTGGCGTGATGGGTCTCGTCGGCGCGATGATCGTATTGGGCATCAGCGGCCTGCAAGATCAAATGGCGGCGCCGCTCGTATTATCCGCGCTTGTGAATCATCGTGTTCCCTCGAATTATGCGGCTGTTGCAGCTGTATTTCTGGTATTGGCCGTCATTGCGCGCGGCTCGCTGTTTCCATTGCAAACATTCCTGCCAGTCATGTTCGAGCGGGGACATTCAGGGCTGGCCGAATTGCTTTTCGTGGCCCGCCCCGCGAGTTACCTCGTGGCGCGCGTACTGCTTCCGCTATTGCCGGATGTTGGTCCAACAGCCCTGTCGCTCGTCGCGGATCTCGGGCTTGTCACGGCGATTTGGGGCGGCTTGCTCGCCTTGGCGCAGCGTGATTTGCGTCGGTTCGTCGGAGCATTGGCCACGAGTCAATCTGGCTTGACCCTCATTGGTTTAGCATCGACAAACGCTGAAGGTCTCGCCGGTGGGCTCGTGTATTGGGTGGCCTCGAGTTTGTCTCTCTCGGCTTTGGTACTCGTCGCTCATATGGTAAAAGCCCGCACCGGAACGACTGACATTCGTCAACTCGGCGGCCTTGCGCAAACGATGCCCCGCGCGTCTGCCTTGTTTCTCATCGTCGGTCTTACAGCCATTGGTCTGCCGGGAACACTTGGATTCATTGGCGAAGACCTCCTCGTGCACGGAGTTTTGGATAGTTATCCCTGGGTCGCGGCCGTTCAGCTCATTGCGACTCTGCTCAATGGCATTGCGCTGTTCCGCATTTACACGGAGGCGTTTGTGGGCAAGACGCGCAGCGTGAAAGTGCCTGCTGGGCGCGATTTGGCCCCACGCGAGCGACTCGCCGTTGCCGGTCTCGTCGTGGCGACGGTTGCATTTGGTTTGTCCCCGCGCGGGATCGTGCATGCGCGAGATCTTGCGGCCGAAGAGACGCTCACGACAGAATCGCATCACGGCCATCGTCTGCCGAATGCGCCGAAGTCGGCTCCCGCTGTTCAACACTGATTCGTCAGTGAGCACTCAACAACTTCAAATGCAGTAAAAACACGGGCACGGCCATGATGCGCGTGCCCAACGTTCGCGCTTTTTGCGCCTTGTTCGACATGGATCGGGGCTCGTCCACCACCAAAAGCTCCAGCTTTTTCGTCACGGATTCTTTGACGAATAGGCCCGCCGCAATCGCGCGTCCTTCGAGCTCCGGTTTCGTGGGAATGGGATTTCCCGTAAAACACACGCTCACCCCAGCTCGTAATGGTTTCTTCAACAACCGGCTGGCCCGAGATGGTTCGCGACGGGTCTTGTCCATCGCTTCGGTCATGTCGTGCTCTGACAAACCCAACAGCTTCATGACCGCAAGAATGTCGGCAGCTCCCACGCCTTGACCAAGCTCCGCATCGAGCACTGCGCGGGCCAGGTTCGCGAGGTATGTACGATGCGCGCGAAGCACGTCGTCACGCAAAAAGCCTTGGGTCGCGACCATGTTTGCAAGGGCCGCAGCATCTTCGTCCGAGATGAACCGATCTTCGAGGACCTCGTCGAGAAGATCCAAGTAGCTGTCAATGCTGTTTGTCGTCGAGCCTTCGGGCAAACCATTCATCCATTCTGCCAAACGCGACGTCTCCGCTTTGCGCATTTTTGCCGATTCTTCGCGAGTGAGCGCGCGTGACGGCTCGGCGACGCTCGGCCAGGCGATTGTGCGGGCATGTTGCACGTCCCGAGGCGCATCGCGCTGAATCACGTCCTCGTTCCAAAGACGCACGAACAATTGCGCTGTGGCCCGAGCATCTTCGACCGCACGATGCTCTTGACCTTGCGGGATGTCATAGGCTCGGCAACACGCAGCAAGCCGAAAATCACCCATTCCAGGAAACACCGTTTGCGCCATCTCGCGCGTGCAGAGCAGCGGGACGCGCGGCATGAGAATCCCTGCCCGCAAAAACTCTTCGCGCAGAAACGACGCATCGAAAGTAACGTTGTGCCCCACGAGCACGGCGCCGTCCAAATGCCGCAGAAGATCCTGCAGTGTTTCCGAGAACTTGGGAGCGCCTTGCAGGTCTTCGGCCGTCAATCCGTGAATGTGCGTGGCGCCGGGATTACGCTCGGGATCAATCAACGTGACGAACTCTGAAATCACTTGGCCGGCGACGTCGAGCCGCACGACGGCAATTTCGATGACGCGATCCGCTTTCCAGCGCAGACCTGTGGTTTCTACGTCGACCACGGCAAACCCAGCGGGAAAACGAGCGGTCGGAGCTTCGGGATCAGTGTTCGAGGACAAACGGACACCTGTCGGCAAAGGAGGTACGAACGCCGTCACTCAAGTCGTGGTTCACCCGGCTGTCAACACTTTTTTTCACGACCGACCGCTCCGTGAGCGCGATCGCGGGACCGGAGGGTTTGTCTCCCTCGTGGTGTTTGTCGCAGCTATCCGGCGAGGTTCAACGCGTGTCGGGCAGGGAGAAGCGGACGACCGTCGGGAGATGATCGGCAAATGGGGCAGGAATTTCAAGGGCGTAGAGGAATCCATCGAGCGCGATCGAAATGCGCGATGCGCCATTGACGGTTTGAAATGGTTCCGCTACGCCGGCACTCGAAAACCGCAAAATGCTTCCATCCCGCCGCGACAAGTAGACGGATCCGTCGAAGAAATCACGCACCAGGCCCGTGACCGGTTGATCAGACGTGGCCCATAATGTCGACGACCCATCGACAATCCGCAACAGTCGTAATTCTCCGCCTTCGAGAGCTACGAGCATCGTCACCGCATCGAACGGCGTAGCTGCGTAGACGCGCGAGGCAAACGTGGTCACCAAGCTCTTTTGTTGGGTTCCCAAATCGACGCGATAATAATCTCCATTCGCATCGATATTTCCTACGTAGAGAACTCGGTCCATACCGTACGACAAACCCGCCGGTCCCGTATCGATGACTGTCCCGCCAAACGGTCCGGTGCCTGTCGTTACGGTTTGCGAGGGAATCACGAGGGGGAGCGTATTCGTCAAAGGATCGAAGCGAATGGCTCCTTGCGGGACAGAATCGAGCTGGCAGCCGCACCCCGCACAGCAAATATACGTCGCCGCGACTTCGAGGTCCGCGGCACCCGACTTTGGGCCAGTGGGTTTTTCCGTTTGTCCCGTTGAAGTTGGCGCGAATTTGGGAATGGTGATTTGCTGCAGAACGCTCACCTCGCCCATGTTCAAATTCGTGATGCTCGGATGACTCGTGACGGTCCCGTCCGGAGCGATCTCGCGCAAGAAATCGGGGCCCGAAATGAGCGTCGCACCCCACGCTCCACACGTGGGATCGAATTCCAAATCGACGAGTCCTTTGCGGAACGCGTTGTCGTGCAGTGTACCCGTTTCTCCGGGCATACCCAAAGGAGCTGGCGTGCATGGTTTTTCTCGTACACACGAGCATGATGTTCCCCAACATCCATCGGCGTCACAAGACACGTCACTGCACGGAACGAGCGGATAACAATGGCCATTGCCATCGCACGCAGAACCCGATCCGCACACTTTGGCGCCACAAGGTTCTGGATTGGAGGCTGTAATGCAAGAACCTGCAGGATCCACGCATTGGCCGGGCTGCATTCCCGCGACGTTGCAGACCCTGCCTGACGCACAAGGCTGCGATCCTGCTCGCCGGCAATCGACGACGCACGCGCCATTCATACAAACCTCGCCGGGTTGCGAGCAAAGAATGTCGGCGCAGGAATTTCCGCTCCCGCCACTTCCGCCTTCTCCTCCGCCGCCGGAAGACGAACTAGATGATGTCGACGTTCCGGTTTGTTCTGTACAACCTGCAAAAATGGCTATCGAAATGGCCAACAAACGTAATCGTTTTCCCATGTCTGCTCCTGAGTATGGACATCGAGGCCCGTGGTGCATGCTTTTTACTCTGCATGCACCACCATGTGGCAATGATTTTTGACCGGGGAGGGATCAGGGGTTGCAATCGCGGCGGGTGACCCAATCGATCATCGACTTGACAAAGGGCCGATAGCCGAAATTGGCGGCCAAGGGCGCATTAACCTGCGCCGGGCAAATGGAGCCGACGACGGATTGATCGCCCAGCGCTTTGAAGAGCTGCAGCGGGCGTATGCCGGGGTACCCTTTGGCGCGAACCTGCAATGTTGGGCGGTTCTGGTTGTTGGGATCGACTTGGCAAAGCGGATTGTCGTTTGTGTTGACGTAACAATCGCACGCGGACAGTGTGGTATCCGTACAATCGCGTGACGATCCGGGCAACAGCGGGAAAATGCATGCATATTGGAGGTCGTCGTTGGGAATGGTGTATTCGTGCCCATTGATGGGATTAGCCAAGGGCATGGATGCGTCGACGAGGGCATCACCCGTGATGGGGTTTGTCCCCGTGCGCTTTTGAAACGTCGGAATCATCAGCGGATCGAGCGGTTTCACGTAATTGGCGGGATCGCCTACGATCACATCCCAAGTCGAATTGTTCGTTCCCACAAAGTTGTTTGCGAGCTCCGCCGCATTCTTGAACCCCTTGGAAACATCGGCCTTGTCGCGGGCAATGTCTTGCCAGGGTACACCAACGAGCCCGGTCACGAATACGCGTTCGGGCCCGCGAATTTCGGTAATGCCATCGGTAGGATCGAGGTCCGAGAACAACGGATTGGCGACGACGTTGCCTGCTCGATCTGGAATCATCGCCTGCGTGAACGCCTGCGCGTAGCGATCGATAGGGTACAAGAAATCAATCCCGAAGCGGCGTTTTTGATCCCAGCAGCGAAGATTGATATTGTCTTCTGTATCGGTCAACAAAGCGGGACCCGTGCCGCCATTGGGATCCACGCAGGTGGGATCAGGTGGACAACTTCCCTGTGGTTGACCACACGACATGCAGCAAGGATCATTCGGGTTAGTCGCGCAAATTTGACGTGGTCGGGGCAAGCGTACGGGGGTAGGGCCATTGCGCAATTGATTGGAATAGTAGAACTGCCCATACTCCTTCGTCGAGCAATCGTTTTCGTCGGTCAACATGACGACCGTGACGAGCGAATCGGGACGCAAGAATGCTTTGCGTTGGTCGAGAAGAACCTGGTCGGTACCCATGGGGGTTGCGACTCCATTCGTGACCGAAATCGATTCGTATGGATTGGGATCGACCAAGAAGCGATAAATGCTTTCCAGTTGCGATTCATACCCGCACCCAATCTGTCCCGCACCGAGGACCATGTCCCGCAAACGCGGCGTGATTCCGCCCCCCATGCCATTGTCAACCTGGGTTTCCCCCGGTGGATTCAAGACCTGCCCAGGATCCCAAGCCAAAAACTTCTTGCTCGCGTAGGTCGTGATCGTCGTCAGGCTGCATTGATCCCCGCGATCGAGCAAATGGCCTTTGTCGTTATTCGAGTAGTTTGGATTCGGTGTACATTCTTTGGAAGCGGAATCCATATTCGGGCATGCATCCGAACCATGCCCCCCAATGCTCGAACTAATGACGCCGAAATGAATATCGGTCATTGGTGTAAAGGCTCGCTGCAGGCCCATGGGACAAGCGTCCGCCGGCGTGGCCGGTTGCGTCGTTGGCTTGACGCCCGCAGGATCGATACACGGCGGATTCGTCAACCCTTGCACCAAATCCGGGACCGCAAGCGCCAGAATTTCTTGCTTATCGGCCATGCTGCGCGAATTGTCGATTGCCAGCACCAAATCCATGCGGCCGGTGTCGACGCACGTAGCAGGTGTACCCCCACCACCGCCAGCACCTCCCATATTGCCTGTATTACCCGCGCCACCCTGACCTGCGCCCGCGCTTCCACCGACATTTCCTGTATTCCCAGAGCCTCCCTGGCCCGCCCCGGCGCTTCCTCCCGCGCTGCTGCTCGACACGTCACCCGTGCTACCCGTCGTGATGGTTCCTTCAATCGGCGGCGTGCAAGCTGGTATTGCGGCAGCCGCCGTAATGAACAATCCCCACAAGCATACTGATCTGCGTTTCATGCATCCCTCGACAAGTCATGAAGTCCAAAGGAGTATGTACCCCAGATGTGAGCCTGTGAAAACAAATGAAATAAATTTTCACAAAGTTTTGAGCACATACAACAAAATACGGACATAGCAGCGTCAATTCAATCATCGAGCGAAAAATTTCACCGAGTTCATGGTTTGGCAAGTCGAACGAGGGGCGCACACCGAGCAGATGGGCGCCTTTTGTGATATTTCATCGTAATCGAGCGTTATGTTCGTGCGCAGAAATTCTCCGGGTTTCTTTTTGCCTACGCTTCGCGGTACATTGCCGCCGATGTCCACGCGTGGTTCTTCTCCTTCGCCCCCTGGTGCGCGCACAGTGGCCGATCCGATGGCTCCGACGATCGCTTCGGTTCCCCCGCCAAAATCGATTGATGCAACGATCGCGGCCATGCCGAATGTCGTCCTGGGTCCCGTCACCTTGAACGAGGCAACGAGTCACGATCCGTTCACGTTGGCGAGTGGAGAAATCAGCGCGGGGGCTGTGGAGGTCGGGAAAACCGAAATCGGTGCATTGGCGGCGCAGACTCGTTACGAATCGGGACCTCTTTTGGGCACCGGAGGTATGGGCGAGGTGCGTCTTTGTGGTGATGCGCGAATTGGTCGGCGCGTGGCGAAAAAACGTTGCATACCGAAACGGACACGCCTACGGCGCGAGCGCGATTTCTTCGCGAAGCTCGCGTGCAGGGACAACTCGAACACCCCTCGATCGTGCCGGTTTACGACTTGGATCTCGATTCCGAAGGCCGCCCGTACTTCACAATGAAACGCGTTCGAGGGGATACGCTCGAGCGAATTCTCGACCACCTTCGGCGCAAAGACGAAGCGTTTGTCAAGCGGTACGCCGAACGGCGACTTCTTGCCGCATTTGTTCAGGTTTGTCTCGCGATCGATTATGCGCATAGCCGAGGTGTCTTGCATCGGGACTTGAAACCTGGCAATGTGATGCTCGGTGATTTTGGTGAAGTGTACGTCCTCGATTGGGGACTTGCAAAAATCGTTGGGGAAAATCAACCCGAAGGAATGGAAGATCCGGACAAGACAAACGGTGATCGTCGCAGCACCACGCGTCTGGGGGTCGCTCCGCGTGGTGCGCCAGAAGGTTTGTCGTCGGATGATGCGGCGCTCACGGTCGAAGGTGCGCTTCTCGGCACGCCTGCGTATATGGCACCCGAGCAAATTCACGGGTATGACGCGGTCGATGCGCGCGCGGATGTTTATGCGCTCGGGGCAATTCTTTTCGAGATCTTGACCTTATCTCGATTACGCACGGCGACGCGAATCGATGAAATCATGAAGGCTGCATTGGTCGGGGTGTCGACGCATCCCAAAGAACGATTGCCGAGTGTGGCTCCGGAACTCGATGCATTGTGTGCCGCAGCGCTAACGCAAGCTCCCGAGGAGCGTTTGTCCACGGCGCGGGAGTTGGCTGAAGGGCTCGAGCGATTTCTCGATGGGGATCGCGATCTTTCCTTGCGGCGGGAGCTTGCCCAGACGCATGTCGCCAATGCCCGAACGTTTTTGTCGTCGGAGAAGAAAAACGCGGAAATGGTGGCCGCTGACAAACGCGAGGAGACGACCCATTCCGAAGAATCGCCGCGCGTATTGGCTTTACGCGAAGTCATTCGAGCTTTGGCGCTCGATCCCGAGGATCGGGTAGCGCAGCGCCTTTTCGTCGAGCTCATCGTGCATACGCAGGATGTTCCTCGGGAGGCATTGCCGGAATTTACTCGGGCTCAGGACAAATCGCGAGCAGAAACGATGCGCGGCGCATTTTATGGGCTATTGGCTTGGCTGGCGGTGGTGCCCATGGTGATGGTCATTGGCGTGCAAAGCAAAACTGCGGTCGTGGCCACCGCAATCGTCGACATCGTTGCTGCAGGTTATGCATATTATCAATCGCGACAACCACGTATCGGTGCCTTGGGATCGATTACCTTGGCCGTATTGATTGCCTCGACAGTGGCCTTGTCGAGTTGTTACCTTGGTCCTTTTGCCTTGATTCCCACGGCCGCGGTGTCGTCGCATTTGATCTATGCGATGCAGGCGACCCGTTTCGAGCGACGTATTGGCATGGCCGTTTTCGTCTTGTTGACTTCGTTGCCCTATGCATTCGAATACTGGGGTGTTTTTGGACGAACCTACATCTTCGAGCCGGATCGACTCATTATTTTGGCTCGGGCGGTAGCATTGCCGGAAACGCCAACGTTCCTGGCGATGCTGTATTCGACAGTTTCGTTTATTGTTCTTTCCGGATTGCTCGCGGGCCGCATGCGCGACGCGCTCACTGCCAGCGAACAACAAAAGCGGGTGCAAGCGTGGCTCTTGCAGCGACTCTTCCCCGACGCCATGGAGCAAACCTCGTCGTGAAGGTTTATTTGCTCGTGGGTTTGTCGGAATCCGCCCCGCCACACCGAATACGCAAAGCGAATGATTTTGCGTTGGCCGTGTAAACCGTCCAGATCGTATTGTCATCGATTGCCGCGGCGCTCAATTCGAGCACCTGACCGGGGTAGGCAGCGACTTCTTCGACTTCGATGGCCCCATTTTTTCCAATCGTGGCGAGTTCCAATACCTGCGGGGCGCCGGCTTCTTTGTTTTCCGGCCGCGTATACATGACGACCGATTGTCCGCATGCGCTTGCTCCGGCAACGGGGGCGATATCCATTCCATTGGGGTATTCGAGCGCCGCGACCTTGGCTTTGCCTTGCCAGTTTACCATGATGTTATGCAAGGCAAAACCTTTTTCCGTCGAAAGGGGCACCATACCCGCAGCTGAATTTCCGGCCCGCACGCCAATCAATTCCGGATACCCTTCGGGCGGACCACCGACGAACATGACTTCGTCTTCGGCAATGGCCGTGGTTTTTTCACGAACCTCGAAACGTCGCGCATGCACGGGCGTCATGGCTTGTCGCGCATCGAGCCACATCGCAATCACTTGTCCTTCGCCAACGGGCACGAGCGATATCGACGAGGCTCCAGAACCTTCGGGTGATAAATCCAAAACACCTCCACCTTCGACCCAAAGGCGCGCATGTCGTTCGGCATTTCGAGTGCTGCCATTCGCAATGTACGCAACGACATCACGTCCTGCCGACCGGAGCGCGGTCGGAAAAGAACCGGGCACTGCGTCATGTAAAACGGCTTCTTGATTTTCGAGTTTTCCGTCGGGCGTGATTGTATGACGAATGAGCTCCCGTCCTTCAATCCAATACGCATGCATTGACCCCGACGCATCTTCGGCCACGGCGACCTTGCCGCGGGGCCATTTTTTCGTGCGTTCTTCTTCGCTGGGTCCAGGCGCTGGGCCATTCGGTCCCAAAAGGCTCACCGACGCCGAATTTCCTGACAAACGCCAGAGAATACCCTTTGAATATACCGTTGCGGCTCCACCCGTCGCGATGGGCAACTCCGGACCATCCAGCATGAAGCGGGCTGTACTTCGTTGTGGTCCGCGGGCATTGTTGCGTCTTGAACCCGCCGACGTCGCCGGGGCCGTCGTTACGGTCGTCGCGGCAGTTGCTGGACCATTGGCCTTTGGAGATCCGTCATCATCGTCGGAGCTGGGAATCTTCAGTGCTTCCGCCGAGGCTGCAGGAGGTGCAGGAGGTGGCGCTTTTTCCTTCTGCGGAGGTGCGCGTCGACAGCCGGTGTTGGCAAGGAGCAAGAGCGCGGCGCCTATCCCGAGCAGGGTGTTCTGCGCGACAAACGCGCTTTTCGAGTGTCGAAGC
>DAOMZH010000135.1:0-7740 GCA_035437985.1 Polyangium sp. (in: bacteria)
CTGTCGACGCCGATGACCCATCGATGTTGTTCACCGTCAGTCATGGCTGCGGCGCGCCGCGTGGAGGTTGGTCGAATGCCGACGAGCAACGACGATTGCAAGGTGCAATGAGTTTTGGCGCCGGCCAGAAAATCATGGCGGAAGACTTGGCTACGCGGAAATTCCTGCCCAATGGGTTATGGTTTTACTTTGCCTGCTTCGGGGCTGGTACGCCCAACGGGAGCGCATATCACCATTGGCTCGCCGCATTACGTGACGTCGGTCTTTATGGGCGCAACCTCGACAGCGTCTTGGCTTCGTTGCCAGGTGAACAGGAAAAACCATTCGTTGCGGCATTGCCTCGCGCCGCTCTGGCGAATCCGAACGGGCCGCTTGCCATCATGGGTCATGTGGACTTGGCCTGGACCTTCAGCTTTCACGACGTCGGCACGACCAACAAATATCGACCGTCGCGTTTTCAAGATATTTTCCGCACGCTGGTCGACGGCAAACGCGTCGGCGCCGGATACTTCGAACTGCAACGGTTTTTCAACCAAGCAAGCGTCGATTTGTCGGCGATGTACGACAACGACGCCCGGCAACAACACAAGAATGCAGCCGTCGAAGACGACAAGCAACGCAAAATTCGCAAAGCAACCTTGTGGATGTTGCGGCAAGACTTGTCCGCCTACGTGCTTTTGGGCGATCCCGCCGCGCGCCTCAATATCGAAGGTCCATTGGCACATCAACACAAACGCGCCACCTTCGAACAAATCGATGTACGTCGCCCCGCCCGACGGATCACGGATACGATTCGGGACATGCCCGCCGTGCGCATCGGCGAAATGGACAAACCATCCCTACCCTATATCGCGCTCTCGCCCGTGGCGATTGATGCCTTGGCCGATCGTTTATGCATGGAACGTGCGGAACTCGAACAAATCCTCGTCACGATCCCCCGCACGGGGTTTGTCCCATCAGGTGGCGAACACGTCATGTCGTATGAATCGGAAGACATTGACGAACCCGTATCCTTTTTTGAAGAAGAGCCGCTTGCGTGGCATGCATATGCGTCCGATTCAGGCAAACCCGAAGCCGGAAAAACCATTTCGGACGCCCTATGGGCCGAGATATCTGCGGCCCGCGCGGCCATTCCGCAAGAAACCCATCTGAAGCCGCATGGGAAAGGACACATGTACGGCGGTATGGAGGACAAGGCGCACATGCAGTATTTGCGTGAATATTTGGAACGCAAGACTGCGAATGCCAATGCCCCTGAAAAGCGTAAAATCGCCGCGTTTCGTGCATTTCAGGCGCGCGAAGGAAGCACCGCGGCCATCAATACCTACGACAATCAAATCGTCACCTGGGGAACCGGCTGGGGCGGATTGGGCTGGATGGGCAGTGTGATGTCGCGAGTTTTGAACAACGACAAGGTTCGCGAATTGTTCGGCCGATGCGGCATGCGGTACCTCGGAAAAAACACGTACGAGGTGGTGGATCTCGGCACGCGCAAAGTGGTCACCGGCAAAAAGGAAGCGCTCGAAGTGATACGTACGTCGTTGCCGTTGTTATGGATGCTCATCCACGCATCGCGAGCGCCCGAGACGCGGGATGCCGTAACCGATGCCCAACTCGAAACGTTTTTCGTCAGCGCTACGGACATCGGCAAGGCGGACGCGATTGCCACGCAAGCGCTCTTCAATTTGGTGGCGCATTTGCGACATTGGGCTCCAGGATATGCCGTCGGATGCATCGAATGGGCCATGACCCAAATGGAACCGGGTGCGCCATCGGTTGAACGAGACAAACGCCTGGCGGTGCTCGTCGGGCGTTACTTCTATGGCAAAGCGCGCAAGTTCGAATGGATTCCGGACTGGAGGCAGTTTCAGCTTTATTGGCAACACATGAAGGCCGATGGCTTGGATTGTCTCAACTATCCCTTCATTCACGCGAAGGCTTCGCCCACGGACGATCCATTTGCTTCGCCGCCCAAGCCTACCGCGCCGCCAACGAATTGGGTCGGTACGCCGCGCACGCATTAAAAGCCGCATCGCTGCCGCTCGGGGGCCCTGGGGGGGTCATTCGTCAATAGCGCCGAACACCAGCGGCTTGTTTTTCTTCGTTGCTGATCCCACCGCGAGGGGCACGGTCAAAGTGCAGCGCGGGGAAGTGACTGGGCGCGTGCGATTGACCGTGCCGACAGCGGCGGTGCCTTTGGTGCTGGTACATGTGCTGCCAAAGTTTGCCGAGCGGCATCCGAAAATCCAAGTCGAAGTACATGTCGAAAATAGGTTTGTCGACGCTGTTGCCGAGGGGTTCGACGCTGGGATTCGCCTCATTGAAGCCATTGATCGGGATATGGTGCATGTTCGGCTCACGGGAGCGATGCGGGTCGTGGTTACGGCAGCGCCTTCGTATTTGAATCGTCGCGGAATCCCTCATAAACCTGAAGAGCTTTTGCAGCACGATTGCCTCTGTATGCGTTGGACGCCGAGCGGCGAGCCGTGGGCCTGGGAGTTCGAACGCGGGAAAAAAACCTGGCGCGTGCCCGTACGCGGACCAGTCATGACAAACAACTCGGAATTGATGCGAACGCTCGCGGTGGCAGGGGTCGGTCTTTGTTATGCGCTCGAACCCTTCATCGCGGATGAACTCACACGAGGCGAATTACGCGTCGTCCTCGAGCAATATGCCCCCGAGGTTCCAGGTCTTTTTTTGTATTACCCAAGTCGAGCGCAGGTTTCTCCCGCATTGAAGGCACTTGTCGAAGTCACGCGCGAAACGATGAGTACGACAGTGAGATCGTGAAGCCCTGCAACATCTCAATCCAGGATGATTGCAACAAAAATCCAATGCCGTGATCCATCACGACAAAAACAAGACTGACATTCTGGCGGCCTACCGCGAGATGTATCGAGCGATGTGGTCAGGAAGCCCTGAGCAGTTGAGCGCACTCGTGGACGAGCAATACTCGCTAACGCACATCAATGGCTACTGCCGTGATGTTTACGAGAGCCTCATGCTCCGAGAACACGACGTATTTTCGCGACCTAAAAACGCCCCGTCACCACGACACCTGCAACGGGATTCTGAGGGCTCGAGGGGGCCATGGGCAAGACCGAAAAGTCATCAACCGATTTGATTGGTCGCGTGCGTAGCACATACGATGCAGCCATGACAATGCCGCTGCCAAGGATGTCGGCAGCTCCTGCAGCAATCAGAATCGGGCGGAGCTGACGCTTGTCGCTCGAGCCCCCGGATTCGGCCACGCCAACGCCGAATTGCACGAGACCGAGAGTGCCGGCCATGACGCCGGAAACAGTGTTCATGACCGCCCATCCCCTGGGCATCCTCTTTTCGGGATGTTTTGCATAATAAATCGTCGAGGCATAACCCGGCATGAGCGTGCTCTGGGCAAGAGGCGTTCCGACGCCGAGCAGAATCAGCATGATCTCATGATCGGCCCGGGCTTGTTTCGTAACCGAAAGAAGCGCGAATACAGCCATTGCGGACACGACGTTTTTTCGCCCAAATACCATCCTCGAGGGTTATCACTTCGCGTCCACGGCAGTCAACAACTTTGCACGCCAGGCCAAGAGCTCATACGCTCGGCAAATGCGGGCACGATGCTCCCATCAGCCACAAGCGTGTGAGGATGGGTGAGTCCCCTCGATCGAGTCGAATAAGCCGCTCCAGGCAACCCGCACAGTTTCCAAACGACTGCTTCGCCTTTGCTACAACCTGCCGATTTGCTCGCCTCCCTGGCGGATCTAACCCGGTTGTCCGGGCTAACGGAGACTTTTACTTCCAAGCTTTCGATCGAATTGGTCACCCTTTTCGTCGTTGGATATCACTACGATGGCATCTGGGTTCTTCCATCGGCGGGACTTTCACCCGCTAGAACGTCAACTAGCGTCGCTGCACGCAGTGGAGGACTTTTGAGTGTTGTAGCCCCGGGTTTTAACCCGGGGCTAGGTTACTGTGACTGTTAAAGTTAGCACTTATGCCCTCGACCTGCACCAAAGCATTCCAATCTGTTCGACTTGACGGGCAGAGGAAAAGAGGCAGTCATGGCCAAAGAATCATTTGCTTGTGTACCGACCGAGGGGTTTGCTGCGTTTGGCGCAGAAATGTCGACCGGTGCGTGGGGTTCGATTGATGTCACACCGTATGTAGGTACCGACGGGCGTGCTGCCCAACCTTTGGGTAATGCTCCTGTGTTCGTCGCGCTGAAACTCCAATTGCATTGGCCCATCACTGCGCTCGTGCTGGCAAAAAGCGGCGCTGGCACGGCAAAACAATGCGACGACGATTGCTGCGGAGTTATCGATGGCGGGCAAAGCGTGAATTGGGTTTGTCAATGGCGAAATTGCCACTTTGTTTGGATTAAGCGCAAATAGGTTTGTCGGCAGGTCCAGCCCGCTGGAATCGCATCGCCGTAACGGCCAACCCCCTGCTCGGCCTCCTGTGAACGCACGTCGCCAAACCTCCGTTTACGTCGATACATGGCACGACGGGACGCCGCACGAAAGAAAAATCGCCTGAGTCCTGGTTGGACCTTGCAGACCGCGCGGAGTTGGTGAAACATCAGGGTCTGTCGGATGAAGCCCTATCTCGTCAAACAAGGTGACCATCTTGCAAAAATAGCGTTTTGTTTGGGCATCGACCCCGAAGAGACGTGGAATCACCCGCTTAACGCCGAACTTCGCGCTCAGCGCGAGCCCAACGTGCTTGCCCCCGGCGATATTTTGCATGTACCCATATCGCATCGGCAAGGGCTGCCGTTCACCCAAGGCGCCACAAACCGCTACCAGGGAGCAATCCCACGTGCACCGCTTCGAATCGTTTTCCAGGCAGCGGGAAAGGCCATTGCGGACGAACCTTTCGAGGTTCGAGGGCTGGGATGGCCCCTGGCCGGCGCAACCGATGGCTCCGGCATATTGTGCATTGAAGTTCCTGTTCACGTGCACGAAATCGACATCCACTTCACTCGGCTCGACGTGGTTTTTCCTGTATTGATTGGCGATATGGACCCCGTGGAAGAACTCTCGGGGATTCGCAAGCGCCTCGAGCAGCTTGGGTATTATCGAGGTTTCGAGAGCATCGAGGCCGATGTTCGAAATCGGCTCGCCATTGAATCATTTCAACGGCGGAGCGGAATCGAGCCTACGGGGAAAATTGACGAAGCGACCAAGAAGGCGCTCGTCGATGTGTACGGTAGCTAGGGAAAAACGATGGGGAACGAGGATTCACAAGATAAAAGCGTTCGGTCAACGACGGCAGCGCCAATTGCCGCGACGCCGGGTGGTTGGTCCAAATCAGCACCTGCGAGTAATTTGGTCAACGCGCGACATCTGAACCCAATCAACGTATGGGCTGCCGGAATCGGGACCCCATTGCGATTTGCCGACAGCGATGCTCGATTACCTGAGCAAGGGGGCGGTGATCGGGTATTTGGTCAAGACAACTGGCTCATCGGCGTGGATTTTGCAAATTTTGCGGATTTGGCGAATAAATTGGGCGGTGGACAGTTAGAATTGCCACGCTTTGCATGCAAGAATTGGATCTCGAGTTGCGGTCCAATCGAGGAAAATCAAATCCAACGATGGGCAATCCTGGCGCATGGCGGACCCGGCGGTGTCGATATCGACAATACGGTCGGGCGAGATATGGATACGAGCGTCGCGACAGATGGGCGAATGCTCAATGCAAGCACGATTTCCAAATATGCTGTTCAATTCGACCAACTGATGCATGTCCTTGGTTACCGAGCCAAAGTATTTTTCATGTGCTGTTTGGCAGGCGCGGGCACCGAAGGGGACGAGTTCTTGAAAGCTTTATCGCTTCGATGGGAGCCGAAAGAGATATTGGTCGTTGGTTATAAATCTGTCCTTTATTGCGGGGCGCAAAATAAGAAGGGGTCCGCCGGAGCTTCTTGTTATCCAGGAGCACGCGAAACGCATTACAGCAACAACAAGCAAGGCGGGGCGCCTCGTTATTATGAAACGTCTGACGGCTGGAACAATCTTTCTGTGCTCCCCTGGACAACCGAAGCGACTCCGCACGCGACCATTGCATTTCGTGGTACTCTGCTCAAACGAGGCATTGATGGGAATCCCTGGGGGGTCGCTCCTTCCACCTGAATCACGTGAACCACGATGAGTGAAGCTGCTGTTGCCATTCCCTTGATCATTGGCGTTGTGGGTCTCTTGACGACCCTGGCGATCACCCTTCGCAATGTGCGGCGTGGACGAACACCTGCGGAGCTGCTCGGTCACGCGTCGTTATTCGTCATGGTCACATCGGTCTTTCAAGCAGCTGGCGTGCTCGGTGCATTGGCCGTCATTACGGTCACAAACGATCGCCCTATTCCGATCATCGATCGAATTCTCTGGATTCCGGCACAAGGATTGACCGTCATTGCATGGGCGTGTTGGGCTATAGCCGCAATGGCGTTGACACGACAACAATTGATCACGGACAGTGAACAAAAGACGTCTTTGCAACGCCGATGGTTTGTGCTCGTGCTGCTTGCTGGCGTCGTTGCCGCGCTGCAATGGACTCAGGGTAAAATCAGCGACATCGTGGCTGAAGCACGACATGCGATTTATTACGAGGAATCGCGGATTTCTTTTCGAGCGGTCGCTGAACCTGAACCTGTGAATGCGCTCCGTTCGCGGGAGGTACGTCGTATCGAGTTGATGAATTCGAGTGGCGCTGCTGTCGGCGTTGCGGTCGATACGCAGGGAATGGCGCTTCGTTGGGATGCACGTGCAAGCGGTTCGGACACAGGTTCCCCACTATTGCTGCCAGGTGCGGTCAACACGGCATTTGTAACAGGCGGGTATAGTTGTGCCATTGCATCGGACGCCCATGCGTCGTGCTCGAGAATGGACCCAATTTCGCATGGATCGTCTACGGTTCTTGTTGTAGACGGGCGGGCGAAATCATTTTTGCCAGCCCCGGTTTGCGATGGTCACGTACGTGTATGCGCGCTCGTGGACCCTGAAGCTGTGCGATGTTTCGTCGAAAACTCCAGCGAAGGATTCCGTGAGGAGTCTTTGCCGATCCGAGACGGTATTCGCAGTATGACGCCCCAATTTGGGTGCATAGGTTGTTTCGTTGGAACGACTGGTCACGTTCGTTGTCTCGTGCGAGGAGCGAACGGCGAAGTAGTAAAAAATGATCTTGAAGGCATCGACGATGTCGTGGCTATTGCGTCGTCCCTTGACCAGGCTTGTGCAATCGATCGTGATGGGCGATTGTCATGCTGGAGCCTCGATGACAATGCGAAACACGGGCGTGAGTCTGGGCCATGGAAATCGCAGCGCATAGCTGACATGCGAGCGAAGCAGGTGTCCGTGTCGCAGACGCATGCGTGTGCAGTCGATGAATCTGGGAAAGTGTATTGCTGGGGCAGCAATCGTTGGGGTGAGCTTTGCGATGGTAGTCAAGTCGATCGAGGTTTGCCGGTTGCCGCGATCGGTGTGTCCGATGCGACGATGGTATCCGTGGAAAATTCGGTCACGTGTATCGTGCGTCGTAAAGGCGACGTCGCGTGTTGCGGTAAGCAGCGCCGACGATGGTAGGCGGTTGGATGCTCACGTCATTGCGCAATTCTTTCCGTCAGGTCCTCTCCAGCCCGAGTCAAAATCGCATTCGTTACAGATTTCGCTTGTAGCCGCACATCGATTTCGGTAGGCTGCCGAATTGCGTCAAAGTCCCGCCAAACAGAGTTGGAGCCGACATCGTGAATCC
>DAOMZH010000135.1:7840-16473 GCA_035437985.1 Polyangium sp. (in: bacteria)
TGCCGAATTGCGTCAAAGTCCCGCCAAACAGAGTTGGAGCCGACATCGTGAATCCAAAATCCGTAGCCAAGCCACCCCGACCTTGTTGGTTTGTCGGTGCCATGTATGCCGGTAACCATGATCAGACTCCTCGATTCGTCGACGAAGGTATTTGGGAGAATGGCCACACCGACAAATATCTCGACGACGTGAAGTCGATCGAAGTCGGTGACCGCATTGCAATCAAAGCGGCGTACGTGCGCAAAAAGAATTTGCCGTTCGACAACCGTGGTCTGAATGTATCAACAATGACCGTCAAAGCGATTGGTACCGTTACCCAAAATTTAGGCGATGGTCGAATGCTTGAAGTGGAATGGACCCTGCTTGACAACCCTCGTGAATGGTACTTCTTCACCTTCCGCCCGACGGTGTCCAAAGTACAGCCAGGCGATTGGCGAACGGATGCCCTCATTGCTTTCGCATTCGATGGGCAACCGCAAGACATTTCACGTTTTCGCAATGATCCATATTGGAGTGACCGATTTGGCGACGAATCCTCTACTGAGCCCAATACCGACAACGAAATCCTCGACTCCGTCAATAGCGAAAATGGTGGTACGTCCGAGTTCAGCGACGGTATCAAGTCCCAGGGTGCCAATGGCCCATCAGTCCACCCCTACTCCATCGACGACATCATCAACGATGGCTGCTTCATCGATCCTGCCAAACTCGACGCGGTTCTCGCCCGTCTGCGTACCAAGAAAAACCTGATTCTTCAAGGCCCACCCGGAACGGGCAAATCTTGGCTCGCCAAGCGCCTCGGTTTTGCGCTCATGGGCGCACAAGATCCCCAACGATTACGTGCCGTTCAATTCCATCCGAATCTCTCTTATGAAGACTTCGTTCGCGGCCATCGACCCGCAAGTGGCGGAACGTTGGATTTGGTCGACGGGCCTTTCCTCAATATGATTGCTGCCGCGCGATCGTCGCGGAATGTGCCACATGTCTTCGTCATCGAGGAAATCAATCGTGGTAATCCCGCACAAATATTTGGCGAAATGCTGACCCTTTTGGAAGCCGACAAGCGAAAACCGGACGAAGCATTGGAACTCTGTTATCAACGCGAAAAAGGCGAACGAATCTACATACCGGACAATTTGTTTGTCATCGGCACGATGAACATTGCCGATCGATCCATTGCCCCGCTCGATATGGCCCTGCGCCGCAGGTTTGCTTTTATCGACCTGGAACCCTCGTTCGGGCAACGTTGGCGCGATTGGGTCCGCGACAAATCGAACGCGCCCGCGGGCGTCCTCGAGGATATCGAAAAACGTCTCCAAACACTGAATGACGAAATCGCCAAAGACAGAAAACTTGGACGCCATTTTTGCATCGGGCATAGTTTCGTTACTCCACACGAAGCCGTCGACGACGCATTGGATTGGTTTCGGCAAATCGTCGAAACGGAAATCGGTCCGGTGCTCGACGAATATTGGTTCGACGACCTCGAACAGGCGCGCAAAGCAAAAGAGCGACTCCTCAAAGGTTCCTGATGTTGCCTGACACATTTGCCGCAACTGAATCCGACGTGCCCGAGCAAGCACGGTACATTGGCCGCATTCCAGTGCGGAACCTTTGGCTGCTCATGTTTTACGCGTCGGATCTCTTCCGTCAACTGGGGAACGACAAACGCGCCGTGGATGACGCTCCCGAGGAAATCCCCAACTTGATTGCCGAAATCCTGGTTCGAGCCGTGGACGACCGTATTCGCAGGAATCTCGGATTCGGATACCAATCGCGCGAGGCAGTCTTGGGACGCGTGCGCGGACGCATTGATTTGCTGCAGACCGAGCGGCATCAACTTCTCGAACGAGGTCGCGTCGCTTGTCGATTCGAAGAACTGACGGTCGATACGCCACGTAATCGTTTCGTTCGCGCGGCCCTCGAAGAAATAGCCAATGTCGTCAAGCTGCCCAAACTCGCCCAAGAGTGTCGAGCGCTTGCGTCGACCTTGCGTCGAATGGGAGTAACGGGACAAACCCACGGGCGAGACGCTGTTTCAATAGCGCAATTTGGACGTCATGACCTCGATGACCAACGAATGGTAACGGCGGCGCGGCTCGCATTTGACCTTGCATTGCCCACGGAGGAATCAGGAATGAAGCGTTTGCCCGTGCCCGATCGGGAAATCACCTGGGTGCGCAAGCTTTTCGAGAAGGCCGTCGCCGAGTTTTACAAAGTGGTCCTCCGCGCTCCGAAATGGCGAGTTCGGGCGCAACATTCCTTGGCATGGCGCATTGAAAGCCCAACAGCAGGGATCGATCGCATTTTGCCCGGAATGCGTACGGACGTCGAAATTGATAACCTAGACTCGCACCAGCGCATCGTCATTGACACGAAATTCACGTCGATCGTAACGCGCGGATGGTATCGCGAAGACGCCCTTCGCAGCGGCTATTTGTATCAGATTTACGCCTATTTGCGATCGCAAGAGGGCAACGGCGATCCCTATTCGGACACAGCTTCGGGACTTCTGTTGCACCCCGCCATTGGCGAGATGGTCGACGAGACTGTCGTCATTCAAGGTCATAAAATACGTTTTGCCACTGTCGACCTCACGGCAGGTGCGCAAGAAATACGACAAGAACTGTTGCGGGTGGTGAACGCGTAGAAGAATTTTGGGCAAACAATCATGGAACTCGAATTCATTCGTGGTAAAATCAATCGCTTGCTCACCGCGCTCGACAAAAGCTTCGTCGAGCGACAAACCCATATTCGGGTTGCGCTCCTGGCCATGCTTTCAGGACAACACGTGCTCCTTCTCGGACCACCCGGAACAGCAAAAAGCTTACTCGCCCGCGCGCTTTGCGAATGCCTGCACGACACCACGTTTTTCGAGTATCTGCTCTCGAAATTCACCCACCCCGACGAAATCTTCGGCCCCGTCAGCATTCCCGGTCTCAAAGAAGAAGACTACCGGCGCCTTACCGATGGATATTTGCCCCAAGCCCACATTGCATTCCTCGACGAGATTTTCAAAGCCAACAGCGCCATTTTGAACAGCCTGCTCACGCTCATCAATGAACGCGTGTTTCACCATGGCAAACACCGCGATTCCGTTCCTCTCATTGGCATCGTCGGGGCCAGCAACGAAGCACCAGATCCCGACGGAGGGCTCGGCGCGCTTTACGATCGTTTTCTCGTGCGCGTGAGCGTTCCACCCATCGAGGATCCCGACCGTTTCCTAAAGGTTTGTCTCGGCGAGATATCGTCATTTCGACCCATTGCCACCGATAGACTCGCGCGCGTCGAGCTCGAGTGGCTACGCGAACGCGCGTCGGCCGTTACCGCGGACGCAAATGCCAGGCGCATTCTGCTTCGCATACGAGAGCGATTTTCCCAAGAAGGCATCGACGCCAGCGATCGCCGATTTCGCTGGGCTGTGGGACTTTTGCAAATGTCCGCGTTGACCTCGGGTCGTGACAAGATTACGCCCCTCGATTTGTCACTGCTCGAATATTGCTTCGGGGATCCCGGAAGCAATCAAGCCGTCGTGCGTAAATGCGTGCGCGAATCGCTCACGAGCACCGATGATCACAATGAATACCTCGCTCCACTACGCCAATTTTGGTCGACGATGCAGCGAGATACTCCATCGCCCGAATTGACCCGCTGGCGCAAACAAGTCACCCGCAAACTCGACGAATTCGATGAAAGTTGCGCGCAAGCGCGAGCTTTGTTGGATCAGCACCTCGCACACCTCGACACCGAGCGAAAGCATACGCCGTGGTGCACCGAATTGCCGCCCGAACTCGTTGCGGGCCTCGTGGCAATACGTACGAAAATTCAAAATTATACGAACACGAGCGAACAATATCGCACCGCCGTGGCTGCGCACCAGCCGGCGACCGTTTTGTTGAATCGAGCGCAAAATGGTGCTCAGCATCGCGGACGAGGATACGACGAGCCATCGATTTGGATTCAAGCGAGCGGCAATGAGCATGCCGTGGGCTTGGATGCACATGGAAACCCAATGTCCGCGCATCGGTCCTACCACAATGGCAACGCGCCATCTGTCACAATCAACGATGCAACCGCGCACGCCATCATGCTGGCCGCGAATGTCGACAGCGCAATGCAGAACCTCGCCGCAAATGCTCTTGCGGGGTTGATGCCGACCGCAGATCCGTGGGGGCACCGTCGACAGTTGCCAAATGCTCAAGCGATGAAACAAGCACTCCTTGGATTTCAACAATGGGCGAAAAAGAATGTGTCCGCTCATTTGCCGGCAATGCCGTTGCTCGATCCTCCACCTAATGCGCCGAAAAAGAAGCAGGTCGTCGGTGTTCCGGAATTGGACGATGAATTATGACCGATTCCGAGTCGACCGACCCGCTCGAACCATTAAAGAATGCGACGCCGGAACTTCGCGCCATGGCCGAGTCCGTGGGTCTTGGCGAATGGATCGGCGACGCCACCTATGCCGTTGCCAAACGATTGAGTGGACATCCGCCAAGTGACCCTGGACCGCTTGGAGCGTTATGGTTTGTCATTGCTGATGGCGAATTGCGCGTCCTCGAAGCGGCGTGCGGCAAAGAACCATTACGCGCAGCAAGTTGTGCCATTGCCTGGATTGCCCATGTGCTTCGTCATCACGGTGCCGAAAAAACAAGAACCCCGCCCAAAGACGAAAAGCAAAAGTGGAATGTCGCGAAAGACGAAGAGGTTTCGAACATTCAAGCAGCCCTTCAACAACTCATGCAGCGCCAAGTTCCCAATGGTTTTCCGCCGCCCGTGCAGGGCACGATTCCCAAGAATACCAGCACGTTGGAGCTTGGTTCGCGCATTCGCAAGAATCTCGACGTCGACGGAGCGATGGGCGCAGGAATGGCGGCTGCACGTCAATGCGACGACGTCATGCTCGCGCTCGGAACGCTTGTTCCCGGGTTGGGATGGGATTTTAGTCAAGGTCATTTGCATCAAACCTTATTGTTTCAGTTGGAAAAACTTTCCGCATTGCTTTCTCGATTGCCGACACTCCGACGAATTGCGGATGAATTGGGTCGTGCCGAGGTTTTTCAACGTCGCGCACGTCGAGCGCTCGCAGGTGGGCGAGAATCCGTCGTCGGTGTGCGCGTTGGAGGCGACATTGCCGATGCTCTCGTTTGCGAACTCGCGCTCCTTGCTTCGCCAGAAACGGAGGATTTGTTTTTTCAGCGATTCATTGAACGTCGCTTGTTATGTTTGGAACTCGAGGGAACCACGACGGAGGTCACGCCACGCGACGAACGCCGCGGTCCCGCCATTGCGTGTGTCGATACGAGCGGTTCGATGCAAGGGGCTCCAGAGGCCGTGGCGAAGGCGCTCATTTTGACGGTCATCAAACAGCTCGTGCCGAAAGGCCGATCGGTGCAGCTTCTTTTGTTCGGTGGACCCGGGGAATCAACGCCCCTCGAAATTCGCCGCGGGCGACGGGGCCTCAATGATTTGCTCAAATTTCTCGCAATGGGATTTCATGCCGGCACCGATTACGATACGCCGCTGCTTCGAGCAACCGAATTATTGAAAACCCCAGAATACGCGAAAGCGGACATTCTTGTCGTGACAGACGGTTTGTGTCGAGCAAGCGAACGAATCGCAAGCCATGTTGATCAGTCGAAAAAACAAGCCAACGCGCGGGTATTGTCCGTTGTCGTGGGTGGAGATATGGCGGGCGTAGAGCGATTTAGTGATCAAGTTTGGCGCCTCGATCCGAATGCGCCCGTCACAGGAGGTATCGACGTGCGAGCGTGGAGCAAATCGTGAAACCACGCAAGGCTGATCTATTGGGGAATTCTCGCCGACATCAAAATCCAATCCAGGGAAACCCATTATTCGTTCGAACATCTTCGGGAATTGCGTGGAAGCCACGCCCCACAATACCTCGTAGTACTGTGTACGAGAAAAACCATTGCGTCTGGGTACATTTGCCCGTATGCGTTATGTGAAACGCCGAAGTTTTTGCAAGGGCGAACGACGAACCGTTGACCGACAAACCCCCCGGACGTCGAGGATGCAGCAGCACACCGCGTCAATCGGTTCTGCAAGACAAACACGTCTCGGCGTTCGGTGGTGGTGATGAATCGCCGCAAATTCGTATTGCTCCCGGCGAACAACGCACGCTGGATTTCTTCTACCCGCTGGCGGACGCTCAGGACGACGCGTCGAACATTCCCGCATTCGACGTGCTCTGGAGAGTCCACACCGATACGGATGACTTCGTCGAACGCACACCATTCGAGCGTCGTGGAACATCCTGCCCGTGGACATCACGGCGCCGAACGGGATTGCGAATATCGAGACGACGGTTTTCGTGCCTATCGCGGCGCTACGCGACGAAGGCTCGGTCGTCGTGACCGATTTCACGACGCTCGTACAAACTTGGTCGATGCAATATGGGGGAAAGGCATTCTTGTATCAGCCCTGAAAGAAGCGATGGATACCCAGAGCCTCCCGAGCTACGATTTGCGCCATTTCACGAGTTCATCCGTGAGCGTCGAGATCTCCCAAAGCAACGCCGGCCCCTTCGAACTCGAATTTGGCCCCGAATACGAATCAATAGCGCCAGATCGTCCACTGCTCGTCGATGCGCGCATCTTGGCCCCACGTGAACTCCCACATACAAGCATCGTCGGTGTAGTCCATATAATTGTGGAATGGATCCGTACCGCTGCTCGAACAGGAGTCGCGGCTGGCCGGACACCCATACGTCGGCGATTTCGATGCGGGTGTGTCGCTCACGTAATCGCCAGGATTGCCACAGCCATTCTCGAATGTGTGGTAGAGGCCGAGCCAATGACCAACCTCGTGCACCGCAACCTTACCTTGGTTGTAGGCGTTGGTGGTCGAATTCGACGGGAGGGTTTGATTGTTGATAACGACCCCGTCCATCATCGGATTGTAGTAGTATTGCTCGGGCCTCGTCGCCCAGCCAACGACTCCATTGCTTGGTTGCGTGATATACAGGTTGAGCGCCGATTCGGTTCCCCTGTGCAAGGCGTTCTTCATGTCCGCCTCCGCCGTGCTGCCTGGCCAAGCCGCATACCAAGCGGGATTGGTCGTACGGTCGGTCTCGTAGCCGTAGAATTGCCAGCCAGTGACGTTATAATAAGCTTGGGAGAGCGCGACGATTTGCTTGTAGATTTTGTTGTCGGTGATATTGCCTTCTTCGACCGTCGGACCCTTGTTGATGACGTGAACAAAGACGACGATCGTGCCGCTCTGAACCACGAAGGACGAAGGCGAGCCCTGCTTCTCCGCCGCCCGCGCTTTCATGTCGGCCCGAAACTGTTCGACCACTGCATCGTTCGCAGCCATCTCCTCGGCCGTCGGCGTTGGCGTACCACAAGGCTTCAGCAAACTCGCGTCGCCCTCGGGCATGGCCTCTTCGTCCGCATCCACGGGCGGAAGCCCCATCCCTACTTGATTGTCTTCATTGTCCACCGCCGCGAGATCTTCATCTCCACAACCCGTTGCCAAGAATGCCGCCGCCAAAAAAAGCGCGCTCGTCGTGCCCCGCAAAATTCTCGAATAAGACGCCATGACCCACTCCTCCATGCCTTCGAGGTGGTCCCTCCACCCGTGTAGGCGATCTTCGCTGCCAACAGGCAGCGTTATCAAGACATGGTAGTGGGTGGTTGTTGAGAAAGTGTGGAGGCGACGAAGACGCGCGCTCCATCGTTTCTCAACAATTCATTCGTATCCTCGCGCAGTCGTTGCACGTGTCATTGCCTGCACGAGAGGAAACCATGGCCACAGCTAAAATTCCCGGACTCGAAAATCTCCTTGCTGGATACGATGTTTTCGGAGCCTTCGCCAATGTCGATAGCTCGCGCGAGACGCTGTTTCACGAGGGCACCTGTGAAGACTTCACGTTCCAGGCCGACAAAGGCCCCGTTGTCTATGGCAAACCGTCTTGGGTCCAACACATGCGCGTCTTCAAGACGCATTCCTGGTTCACGACGCGTCACTGCTATCATGAATACAAGACCTCGATTTCCGCGCGCACCCGGGTCGAAGGCGGCACCGCGGCTTTTCATGGCGAAGCTGAAGCTGCATTTACGAGCTCCGAACAAATGGCCTCGTCGCGTGCTTACTCGGGTTACGAAGACGTGACCGTTTCGTGGGTCCTGTCGATGCCCAATGAACCGAATTTGCAGCCCCGGCTGACATCACAAGCAGCTGCAGACATCAACAATGCTGCACTCCACCCCGCCGATTTGATCATCAAATACGGAACGCATTATGTGCGCAGCTTGCGCGTGGGGGGCAAATTATATCGCTACACTTCGACCGACAAAACCAAATACAGAGGTAAATTGACCGTCGAGCAAGCGGCGAGTTTGTCGTATCGATCATTCACCGGTCAAGCTTCGGTGCAGGAAAAGACCACGTACAAGACCGATATGGCGAGTTACGAGGAATCTTCGACGACGTCCGCGGGCTCCCGCGGCGGAAGCACCGAATTCGCCAACGATATTCTCGTGGGCAGTTATGACGATTGGTGCGCGTCTGTCTATCAAAACCCGGTCTTCATCGACTTTCCCGAAAATGCCTTGGTGGGCATCTGGACGCTGGCGACGGACCCTGTCCGCCAAAATGCCATCAAGGCCGAA
>DAOMZH010000136.1:0-16442 GCA_035437985.1 Polyangium sp. (in: bacteria)
CCTTGATTTGGCGAATGAGTTCGATACCGCAACGATCGGCAAGTGATAGTTCGATGACCACGACGTCGAAGGTCTGCTTGTTTTTTTGCGCCAGCGCATCCTTGGCGCTTTCCGCCTCGACCACGAGTGTGACGTCTGGTTCGTCGCGAAGTACCTTGGCGAGAGATTCCCTCACCACGTTTTGATCATCGACGAGCAATAGCTTCATGGTTTTACCCCCGGCCACACCCATACCGCAAACAACCCGGCGCGAAAAACCCGAAAATAAACTCGGGTTATGCCTGATATCGCGGACAAAGGGCATTTCGCCCAGGGCCTATGATCAAGAAATTACGGCACGGACGGTCGTGACGATCGTTTTCAAGTTCGAACGTAAAGCGCTTCCAAACCTCGAATGATGTATCCCGATTTCCAGCGGGGTTCGGAAACGAGTTGCAAATTCGGCCAGCGACGGAGCGTCGTCTCGAACAGAATTTGTGCTTCGAGCCGCGCAAGAGCAGCTCCGAGGCAAAAATGTATTCCGGCCCCAAAACTCACGTGTGGGTTGGGTTCGCGCGCGACATCGAACTGATCCGGATTGGCAAACACACTTGGATCGCGATTGGCCGACCCAAAGAGTAATCCGAGTTCCGCGCCCTTGGGCACGTGCACACCACAAATTTCCACATCCTCGAGCACCCAACGTTCAAAAAGTTGCAATGGTGTGTCGAAGCGCAACATTTCATCAATGGCGCGAGGAACGAGGGACAAGTCGTCTTGCAAACGCCGCAGCTGTTCAGGATGTCGAAAAAGGGCCCACAAACCATTGCCCGCAGCATTGACGCTCGCTTCGTGACCAGCATTGAGGAGCAAAACGCAAGTGCCGATCAATTCATCCTCGGACAAACGATCTCCAGCCTCGATGACCTGGACGAGCGCCGTGATGAGGTCATCTTGCGGGTGCATGCGCCGCGCGCGCGCGACGGTGCGCAGGTAATCGCCGAATTCGAGGCACGCTTGGACGGCGCGTCGAGCAGTGGATTCGGATGGATGCAATTCGTACATGCCGCAAATATCGGCGGACCAAGGGCGCAGCAAATGCCGGTCGCTTTCCGGAATGCCCAGAAGTTCGGCAATGACGGTGACAGGCAAGGGTTCGGCGAGACTCGCCAGAAAATCGAATTCGCGAAGATCTTCGGCACGATCGACGAGTCGTTCGACGATTTCATGAATTCGTGGGCGGAGTTTTTCGATGGTGCGTGGGGTAAACGCTTTGGAAACGAGGTTGCGTAGGCGCGTATGATCGGGCGGCTCGCGATCGAGCATTCCGTTACGAATGACGTGCCAAAACGGGGCGTGTTCGGGTGGTTCGTCGGGACGTCCCATTTCGGCATGAGTGGCGAGGTGCAGGTAGGTACGACCGAAGCGGCGATCGCGCAGAAGTGAGCTCACGTCGGCATGACGAGGGACGAGCCAGAGATTGGAATCGGGGTGGTAATGAATGGGCCCGATGTCGCGGAGGGTGGCATAAACGGGATATGGGTGGGCGATGAAATCGAGGGACGTGGGTTGAAAAGCGGAGAGGGGGGTCATCGGGTTTCTTCAAAAAGGGCACGAATTTCGGGACGGTGGGAGAAGTAACTGCGGACGAGCATGGTGTAGGGCGCGCGACGACTAAAAATCGTTCTCAATTCGCGGTCGAGATATTCACGTCGTTCCGAGGTTCCAGCGGTAAGGGACAAATACTCACGCACGAGCGAAGCAACCAAACCGACGTGCAAAGCAATGGCTTTACGTAAGGCTTTGGCCGTCGCTTGGGCGCGCTCAGTAGAACCCGTACCGTTATGGATACGATCGAGTTCCCGAGCGGTGTTATGCGCGGCGTTGTCGTCAGGACCAACTGCCTCGAAGCGACAGCGAAGATCTGAATTCAGGACATTCGAGATCAAGTCATCAAGGGTTTGTCGAAGACGACGCTCGACGCCATCGCCTGCGCTCGGATCCAATAATCCACCTTCCGGATATGTTTTTGTGCGGCGCGAATTGCAGCGGTGCGTGTTACAGGTGGCGAATAGGTTCGTCCAGGCACTCTTCAGCTCGGGAAATTGGCCCTCGGCTTTGGGCTTCAGGTGGTCGACTTCGAGCGTTCCGGGTTCGATTTTGGTTTCGCAAAGATAACACTTACCCAGAAATGCGGCATGAAGCGCGTGGATTACATCGATCCCACCATAACTTCCACTGGCCAGGCTTTCGGGAGCCTTTGAAGGTCGCGTGACGTCAATCAAGGGTTTTACTCCCCGGCGAGCTGAACATTCGACAAACCAAGCCGCTCTTTGACCATCCAAACTTCCGTCGCGAGGATCTGCGAACGCGCCGAAAGCATTGCGGCGAGGTCCTCCATTTCGTGAGCTTCTTCGGGCGTGCGTGACGCCTGCTGCGCCAATGCTCGAAAGCGAAGCAGCTTTCCGGTCGAATCGAGGTCGATATCGCTCGAAATGCCAAAATGCTCGGTCATGAGCACGCCGTAGGGTATGCCTTGATAGTCAGAACTGAGGAATTGTTTTTGCTTGCGCAAATCATAGACGACAGCATCGGGAATGCTGGCAATCACGGCAGGCGAATGGGTGGCCACGATGAACTGCACTTTAGGGAACATCGTCGTGAGCAACGGCAGAATTTGTTCTTGCAGCGAAAGATGCAAATGCGTTTCAATTTCGTCGACGATGACGATGCCTTCGGGCTCGAAGGTAAAATCCTTTTTGAGGCGTTGAGCAGCTTCGATGCGCAAGAGAATTTCGGCGATCAAGGCGAATGCGGCTGCATGCCCATCGGCGAGGGTGTTGAGGTCGAACTCGTAGCCATCGCTTCTTCGAAAACGAAATGTGAATGATTGACGATCATAAGACACTTTGAGCTGCCGGTCTTCCATCAGGTCCGCCATTCGCAGCCATAATTGGTCCAACCATTTCTTAATTCGTTCAGCTGTTGCATGGTCCCCATCAGCAAACGCATGGACACGTTCGGTTTCCTTATTAACCAAAAATTGAAGCAGCAGATTTCCGAGAGATTTGTCCGGACGCATCGACGCGAGGTTGAGATTGAGTTCGGAGGGACCTGGTGCTTTCGCTTGTTGAAAATCACGTTTGGCAGGAGTGAACAGTGAAAAAAAATCGCCACTTTGATACCTAGAAGTTAAAACTTTAAATGAATCGGTACCCCAACCGATTTCAGCGGTGCCCAGATTTTCCTGTAATCCTTCGTTCGTCAAGCTGCGAGCCGAAATCCGATCAAAGCCAGCGCTTGGACCATCGTGGGGCATCAATGCAAACTGGTTGAAATGTGCAGATATCGATCGCAGCACCCCACTTTTCCCCGATCCATTCGGCCCCGTTAAAATCAAATGCCGAAATGGCAACTTCGTTCGGGTCGACGAACCTGGCTCTTCGTCGCCCGCAACGTTCGGCCCGTTCGGCGACAGATCCACATCGAGGACTTTCACATTCCGGCAATTTTCGACATGGATGCGCGTGATGTAGGCCATTGCGATGCCAAGCCTACCACGCCCCGACCAACCGGGAAACTTTTTGCTCTGTGCCGCAGAGTTCGCGGAGCGTCACTGCACACGTTGCAAATTCTTCCCTCTTTTCGAGCATTCATGTACCGTCCCCCCATGGCCGTTCGCTCCTTTGCCGTTTCCTTTTCCCTCGTAGCCCTGCTTCTCCCAGCGTCCGCTCGAGCCAGCGAACCCGCTCGTCCACGCCTCCAAGTCAATTTTCCCGTAGACTTGAGCGTCACCGGCGCTGGCGCCGCCATTTGGCTCACCACCGAAATCCTCAAGAGCAAAATCGCTCCCGCCACGTGCAACTGGTGCGAACCTCCCGCAGGCGACCTCGCCGTCAAAAATGCCCTGCGCTGGCCCAATACCAAAAGCGCTGACGTCGCCAGTTACGTCACCGGGTTTGCCCTCGCTCCCATTGCCGCCCTCGGACTCGATGCGGCAACCGTCTACGCCAGCAATGGCAGTTTTCGCGAATGGGGCGAAGACGCTACCGTCATTCTCGAATCCATCGTCATCGCCGCCAACCTCAATCAACTCGTCAAGTTTACCGTGGGCCGCGAAAGACCCTTCGTCCACGATCTCGCAGCTGGTGACAAACCCAATACGAAATCGCCGGGCGACAACAATTTGTCATTTTATTCCGGACATACGATGCTCGGGTTTGTCTCGGCAGTGTCTGCGGGAACCATTGCTAGTCTCAAAGGATACAAATCGGCGCCGTGGATTTGGGGCACGGGGCTCACGCTCGCCGCCGCCACTGGATATTTGCGCATTGCTGCGGACAAACATTATTTCACAGATGTATTGACTGGCGCGATCATGGGCTCGGCGGCAGGTTTTCTCGTGCCGTGGTTGCATCGTCCCAAAACGGGCGCCGTCCAAGTCACCGGAATGGGCGCCAGTCCGCTCACCACAGGAATGGGAACAATCTTGACGTTTCACGGGCGTTTGCCCTGATTTCGCGCTAGTGCGCAACAACTCCAGGACACCTTGAGTATCCATGCCAAACGCTTTTGACTCCCTCCGCGAAAGCTTGCGCTTCGATTCCGCATTTTGGCGCCAATTCATGGTCGCAGGAATCAAGTATGGTCCGGAATTCTTCGTCAAATATAGCCCAACGCTCTTCGGCATTGGATTCGGCCTCGGCTTGCCCATGACCCGCAGACGCATTCAAGCGAGCCTCGAACATGTCCTCGGCCCACGATCCCCCACCCAAGAGGCTCTCGACGTCGCGGCTGTATTTTCCAATTACGCCCATTGCCTGACCGAAGCGATCTTGGTCGGCACGGGTCGCGGCTTCGACGTAAAACCCCACGTCATCAACGTCGACTTTTATGACGAATGCATTGCGGAAAAACGCGGCGTCATTATTGCCACGGCCCATACCGGCGGCTGGGATATCGCGGGATCCATGTTACGCCGTGACCGCGAACAAAAAGTCGTCACCGTCATGGCTCGCGAGCGCGATAGCCAAGCCCGCAAGATTCAAGACGAGATGCGCGCCAAAGCCGGCGTGGAAATCATCCACATCGGAGAATCACCCCTCGATGCCTTGCCCCTCGTCAATCGATTACGCGACAACGCCGTAGTCGCCATGCAGATCGACCGTGCACCGGCCAGCATGCGGGCGCGCAACGTGAAGCTCCTGGACAAACCCTGGCGTGCTCCCGAAGGTCCGTTGCGTCTGGCAGCGACCACCGGCGCCCCCATTTTGCCCATCTTCACGCGGCGTCTCGACTTCATGAAATACGAAGCGCTGCTTCACCCTCCGCTACACCTGTCGCGACGACCTGCTCCCGAAGAACTCGACGCCGCTGCGCAACGCTTGATGGACGACTTCGGATCGTTCCTTAAGACAAACGCTACCCAGTGGTTCGACTTCAGTCGCGAAGATCCCAGCACCGTCACAGCGGCCCCTCCGTGAGACCATGCACGAATTGCCGCACGAGCGGCTCGTCGCTGGCTTTCGCTTCGTCGGTTGTCCCGTCAAACACCAGGCGCCCGCGGTACAACATGCCCACACGATCGGTGACCGTGAGCAACCGATCGAGATCGCTCGAGACCATGATCACCGTCGCTCCAGCTGCCCTTTGTTCGTCTCGCAAAAGCTCGAAGATCCGTTGTGAAGTGACCGGATCGAGACCAGCGGCTGGTTCGTCATAAAGAACGATCTCGGCCCGCGAAATCGTCGCTCGCGCCACACCCACACGTTTTTTTTGCCCCCCAGACAAACCTGCGGGCAAACGATCCTCGAAACCGGGAAGCGACACGACCTTGAGACGCTCCGCGACTCTTTCCGAGATCTCTTCTTCGGGCAGATCGAAGAGACGACGCAGCGGAAACGCGATGTTTTCGCCGACCGTGAGGTAGTCGAACAGGGCGTTGTTCTGGAACAACATGCCAAAGCGTAGGCGAAATTTTTGGAGATCCAGATCGTTCAACGCGTGGACGTCTTGACCATCGACGAGCAGTTTGCCCGCGTCAGGTCGCAAAAGCCCTGTGATGAACTTGAGCAGAACACTTTTTCCGGACGCACCTGGGCCGATGAGTCCGTAGAGACAACCTCGAGGGATCGCCAAGTTCACCCCTCGAAGAACCGGGTTCGACGCAAACGACTTCGTAATGTTTTGGATGTGAATGAACGGATCGGCCATAGGGGCCTCACGCGTCATTGCGAAGCGAACGTCGTACGCGAGACGTCGAGCCGAGGATGGGAGGGGAATGACAAACCACGCACAGCGCCCGCGACGCAAGAATTGATGCCTGGATTGGAAGGTCTCGTCGTTACCGTCACGCCGACGGCACGACCGTTCTGCACTGCTGCACAGATGTTGACCTCCGTGGATGGAGGCACCCCACAGGAGTTCAGGTAGCCGCCGCGATTCAGCACTGCGCCATAAGCACCTGCGGTGAGGTCCGGTGGAGCATCCTTGCTGTAGTCCTCGACGTACTTCGCTTGAGCCCCTTCGCAGCTCATGCCACCTGCAAGAATCGGTCGACCACCGCTTCCACCACCGAGCGATCCTCCGCCCGCGTTGGGTCCGGATTTGCCTGGTCCCAAGCCGCCAGAAACATCGACAGCCACGACCTTGTCGCCCTGCACGGTGTTGTCCTCTTTGCGAGACCCGCGCTTGCTCACGAGCCATCCAGCAAAACCAGCGATGAGCACACCCACGACAGCGGCCCCGATGAGCGCTTTGTATTGCGTGCCTTGACGTTCTTTGACGACGACTTCTTCGAGCGCCTTCTTCTCTTGTTTGATGTCGCGATTGAGTTTCGCTTGTTCGGCAAAGGGCGCGAACTGTTCCCAATCCTTGATGAATTTCTCGTCGTTGACCGCGGTGTCGCGCAGGATGTTTTCCCCGACGAACGTGTTCGTCGCGATCTGTTGCAAGAGTTCGACAGCGCTGAACGGCCCGTGATCCATGCCGTCTTTGATGACGACGTACCGCGGACTCGTATCGGCTTCGAGGCGCGCTTTCATGTCGGCCAATCGGGCCGTGGGATTGTCCGAACGAACTTGCTGGGCTTGAACCACCGCGACCGGAAACGGTCCATTCATTGCTGGAGCTCGCGGTGCCGCAGGAATGGCCGTCGCAATCACCGGGGCACCCGCAACCGCAGGCGGGGGCAACGTCCCAAAATCAATCTCGACCGCAATGCTGTCCAACTTCGGACGAGCCGAAGACGCCATGTCTTGAAGCGCTTGCGCCAACGCTCCGATATCTGCAGGACGACTTTCCGCGTTCGGTACGAGCGCCGTACCCAGCATCATTTCGAACTGTGGGGGCAAACCTTGAACTGCTTCGGACGGACGTTTCATGCCCGGACCAACGCTGCCGCCGGTGAGCATCTCGTAAAGAATGGCTCCCATGCTGAAGACGCTCGCCCTTGCATCGCCCGGTTTGCCGGATCGTGCCTCGGGCGCAACGCATGCGAGATCTGCTGGTAAGGTCGGAAGAACCTCGGCCTTGTCCTCGAGCAGACTTGCCGCGGAGCCGGTGAAGAAAATCGCTGAAGGGTGAATGAACAGCAGTTTCCCGTCGCTATGGATCTGCTGAATTTCCGAACAGATCGGTACAATGACGGAAACTGCTTCAGCAAAACTAAAGGTCTTGGAAGAATTTCGACGCGCCTCGAGTTCTGCGCGCAGGGTGCCGGTCGACATCGCCGCAACCTTACAGCCGAACGGCCTTTGATCTCAATATCCTCTAGAGGGCAGGGGAGATCAGGACACGGCAGTCGGGGGAGTTTTGCTGCCGCCAGCGCGTTCTTCTTCCTGAAGAACGGTGAAAACCAAGCCAGCGCCGATGACGGGGACGAGCCAAATCAGCTGGGCCTGAAGCAGTTTTTGTTTGCGTTCGAAGACGTTGCTTCGGAAGACGCGATACGTGAGCCAAGATTGGAACGAGACGAGCGCGAGCAGCGCTGCGCCAAGAATGCCGTCGAAGAGGTCCATGAGGGTCGCGGGAAAGTAGGGCCGACTTTTGCATGCGCAAGGGCCCGCGCGACGAATGCGTGCGGACCACGCGACATTTATTCAGCGCACCTCGGAGACTCACCACTAGACTGCGCGCCGTGCGTTCGCGCCGCAGTGCCGTGTATGTCGGATTCTCCATCGTGGGCATGACCGCGCCACTCGTGTTCGCCTCACTTTTCGGAGGATGCAACGCACTGCCTAGTTCCAGCGTCGATGGAGGTGACTTGCTCGGCGCGTTCGAACGTGATGCCGCAGCACCAGACGCAGCGAATGACGCAGGGCGCAAGGTCGGCTCACGCAAAGACAAAGATGGCGGGCTTGTCGATGCAGCTGCTGCACCCGTGGTTGTAACGACGCCGATCGCGCGACCACCCAACGAAGGAAGTTGTGTTGCCTCGGATGGACAACCCGATCGCGACGTCAAACGCACGTTTGGACGTCCTGTTTGTCCGGGCGCAGAAGTGCTCGAATGGAAGGACAGCTGGGGAGCACCTCGATACGCCTGTGTGATCGCCCCAAGAGGCATCGAAACCCGCGCTCCGGTGCCCCTCGTCATTTTCTTTCACGACGCTGGCAAGAGCCCATCGAGCGTCGACAAAGACACCTCACTTCGCAAACACGCCGCGCGTTTCGACCTCACCGGTGAAGCCGCCCATGCAGGGTTTGTCGTTCTCGCACCGCAAGGACGAGGCATTCGAGGCAATCGCGATGGGGCGATGTTCGACGTCGACTACGTGGCCGAGGACAATGTCGATGTTGCGGCGACGGATCATTTCGTCTCGGTGTTGACGGATCGCAACGTCATTGATCGTCGCCGGATCTATGCAGTAGGCGCAGGTAATGGAGGCGCGATGGCGACGACGTACGCGATGATGCGTGCCGATCGAGTGGCGGCATTTGCGACCTACGGCAGTGATCAACCGCGTGCGGCGTGGTCCTGTGCGGGTCCACCACCACCAGCGTTTGTCATGTACCGCGCGTGTGATCGCGTGACGCCGTGTCCCTCGGTCGAACGATGGTTGCGCGCACGTGATGGTACTGGCGCAGAAACGACATCGTTGCGACTCGATGGAGTCTCCGGTGACGAACCGAACTGTGCTGTCGAAAAGAAGTGCACGGCGATTGTGGGCAACGCGAATCACCGCCGGTGGCCGAAGACACGCGAAGAGGACATGCTTCGTTTTTTCGCGCGACGAACCTTGACCGTACCGCGCTGAAAACCCGAAAAAAACAGCCGCGAAACGAGCAAGGAATGATAGTTCTCGAAGGTCATGGTGGGCCCTTCGAATCTCGCTTCCGATGCCGCTCTCGACGCGGTCGTGCAACTCATCGGCGACGTCGTTTTCGTTTTCGATGAACAACTCATCTGCCGCCATGCCGGCCCCGGTGCGTCACGCCTGTTCGGATGTGCTCCCGATTCGCTCGTGGGACAAACTCGCACCAACGTCGTCGATAAGCTTCTCTCAGCGCACGCCGAACTTGGATCGCTCCGCTCGAAGCTGATCGAACATGCAGTGATGCAAGCGCATGTCGAATCGGCTGCAGTGGATATCGCCGGACCTCCAGCGCAGCGCATCGTGTGGATCTCTGCCCCCGTCGTTCGTGAAGGAACGACTGTGGGTCGCATCGACGTCGTCCATGATCTCACGCATGAACGCGAGCTCGAAGACAAGGTTGCCGAGATGGGGCGAAAGCTCGAAGAAGCGTCGCTCGTCGATGCCCTCACGGGTCTTGGAAACTTGCGTCGGTTCGAGGAAGAGTGCGAACGCGAGCATCGAAGAGCGCAACGCGTGTGGGATTCGTATGCGGTGGCGCGCGTCGACATCCAGGGGATGGCGGATTTCAACGCGAAGCATGGGCGGGCCAAAGGCGATTCGTTGCTCCGACTCCTCGGTGAGCGACTGCGGTCTGCACGGCGCCAGTACGACATTGTTGCTCGTTGGGGCAACGACGACTTTGCCCTGCTTTTGCCCTGCATCGATCGTACGGCCGTGAAACGAGTGCTCGAACGCGCCGCCGCGCAAGCTGTGGAAGCTGCGCAAGAAGCGGGCTTCGACATTCAACTCAACGTGGGTGTTGCCGTCTGGACTCCACCATCAGCCGAGAGTGCGACGGACGTTTTGTCCCGCGCGTCGAATGCGCTCGAAGCTGCGCGGCAAGGTGAACCGGGTTCGCTCCACGTCGACCTCGACGGCACGAACTTCAAAAACGATCCGTTTGCATCGATCGGCGAACCGCCGGAACGGATCGACTGACTCCATCCACTATCGACCGCGATTGGCGCGACAAGAAGATCATCCCTTCAACTTCTTCCTGAAGTTTCTCGACAAGCTGTCAAAGCATCGAGGTTGTCTTTCAAGATGATCTTGAACCACTGAAGATTCCTACGTTTTTTCGAGGCATGTATGTCGACGCGCGGCCCACGCTCGAGGCCTCGGCATCATTGGCACGACGCATGCTCGAAAGTGGCCCATGCGGCGACGAGTTGTGCAGACGAAGCGTCACGTTGTGGCGAATGAGCGGGCGTGCATCGACGACGATCCGGTCGAGGTGCTCATCCGCCGTTCCAAACGGCATCTGCGAAAAGGGGATCCGCGGGCTGCCGTGGTGCTCTTGCAGCGCGCTTGTTCGCTGGATGAATGGCGAGCGCGAACGTTCACCTTGTTAGGGTCTTTGCTGAACGATGTGGGACGAAATGACGACGCGGAGCGGGCACTTTTGCACGCGCGGTGGCTTCGTCACCGTGCGGGCGAAACGTCGCGGGCGGAAGTCACGATGCGACTCGTAGACCGCATCCGTGCGGAACGAGGTTTGTCGTAGCGAACTGCGGTTCGTGTTTCAAGCTGGGCGCATGGCGCCGATGTGAAACGAACGAAGAGTGTTCCGGCCGCAGAACGGGCACGCCCAACCAACATCGAATCGCTCCGGCGTCGCGGACATGCGATGCGCAGGAGAGACTTCGCGGGATCCTCCGCGAGATGCGCTACCGGCAACGACGTTGTGATTCTCGTCGAGGGTTGCCGTCAGAATTGCTTGGCATTCGCATCGACTGCTCACGCTGTACTGGCTCATGAATCTCCGAGGTCGATTGTCTGGACAATCGAGTCAACAACGATCGGGCTGCTTATAAAGCGTGCCGCTGTAGGGCTCAAGGGGTACGCGGACTTGCCGCTGGTCACAACTTCTTGACTTCGACGGCTTGAATCGTCGTCGTTCCAGGGCCGACGAGGCCGATCACGAAGACCGAATCGGCAGCGATCGTCGCATCGATCGAACGTCCACCTTCGAGCGACATGGTGCGCAAGATGGACATGTCGTCGCCCTTGCCATTTCTTACGGTGATGAACAGATGAGCACGTGGTTTGCCAATCGTGATGGCGTCCTTCGCTGCTGCTGGACACACGAACGAGCCCTTGCCTGTGATCGGTTTGTCTTTACTCAATTTGCAAAACGATTCGACTTGCGCCTCTTGGGCGGCCTCGCCGAGGGCGGAGAGGATGACGGATCCGCCACGAACCACTTCGATGTCGTCGAGATCGAGGGCCACATTTTTGCTGCCAATGCCCACATAAAAGCCGCTCGAACCAGGCGCGGCAGTGAGGCCGGCTTGGTGTTCTCCAGGTCCTGCTTTGGCAATGGTGAACGTCGACGTCGACTCGGATGCGTCAGGATCTTCGAGCGAGCGCAACGCGACGTAGGCCTCGCCGGTTTGTCCTGCGCGATACTTCAAACGAATCGTCAAGTCATCGCCGGGTTTGATCGCGGGAGCGGTCGTGGGCGTGTAGGTGCCAGATACGCGAATCAGATAGCGATTTCCGCCCGCTGTTTTGAGTTGTTCTGGAGTTGCTCGTAACGCGTCGTGCGGCCCCTCCGCGGTGCAAGCAGCCGTGACTGCGCCAGATGCTGACGTGAACGTGATGCCCGAATCGGAAGCGCGTCCGATCTCTTCACCCTTGATGCGCTTGGCGAAGGGTTTGGCATCCGAAACTGCAGGCCCCGAATCGCCGGCTTGTCCGTCGAATTGCTCCGCCAGCGTTTTGACCTGGTCCTTGAGTCGACCTGGTCCGTCGCTGTCGTTGAATTTGCGCTCGTCCCAAACTTTGATGAGCGACGTCATGAGGCCCGTGAGCCGCTCGTCTTCGGCCTTGTGATCCGCGAGCGTCATCTTGCAGGCGTTGTATTCGTTGCACAGAGCAACGCGGCGCTCTTTCAACCGCGTTGCGAGGTCACCTGCAGCGTGAATAGCTTCGACGCGTTCTTCCGAGCCTTTGCTGGACGACGCAGTCTTCAACGCTCCATCGACGTTCAGTGCGCCGAAGTCTTCGCCAATTTCGGTGCAGTTTTCACGAGGAATCGCGCCGATCGGCGCAGGACAAGAGATTTCACCTTCGGCTCCAGCTGCCGTTTGCGCGCCGCCTTGGGATCCTCCGCAAGCGGTTAACGCGGCAAACGTCATCCAGAGACAAACACGTGCATGGGTCGAATGCGCAGGTGCCACGCGTCGCAGGATATGTCAGCTCGCCCGATACGCGGCAGGGAACGTGAAAACGTCGAGCGCTTGCCAAACGCAAAGGACTCCGCTAAGCATGGCCTCGGAGTTCGCGGGACTAGCTCAGTTGGTAGAGCATCAGCTTCCCAAGCTGAGGGTCGCGAGTTCGAGCCTCGTGTCCCGCTCCAAAATCCTTTCTTTCGACGTGCACTGAGCATGTCTTTTTTTTGCCGATCCGTAGCCTCGGTGCCTAGGGCAACCAGAGCCGCGCACGTGCATCCAAACCTCTGACCGCAAGTGTTGGTGCAGCGAGCGGCACGACGACGTGAACGTTTCCGACGTTCGCACATGTGTCGTGTCGTTCCAGGGGGACAAACGGAATGCACGAGACGCAACGCGTGGCGTGGAACGCCGGATTGATGCTCGCCAAGCAGATCGTCATGGCTGCTCTGAGCGTGATGTTCGTCGGATATCTCGCTCGTACGGTCGGTGTGGTGGCGTGGGGAGAGTTTCAAGCGTCGCTCGCCCTCGTCGGGATCGTGTCGATCATCGCGGGGCTCGGCGTGCGTGGATACCTCGCGCGTGAAGTTGCCGTGCGTCCCGAGCTCGGGCCGCAACATCTGGGATCCGCGCTGTTGATTCGCGGTTTGACCGGGGTCGTAATTCTTGGCCTGGCTGCGGGAATTTCGATGTTCACTCGTTCAGGTGCGGCCCAATGGCTCATCCCCATCGCTGCGGCTTCGCAACTCGCCACACTCCTCTACACGACGATGTGGCTGAGCTTCGAGTCTCATGAGCGATTTCAGTACATCGTCTACGTCGAGCTTGGCGCGCGCCTGTTCGTCTTGACCACCGCATCGTGGTGCCTTGCAGCAGGGTTCGGCATTGTTGGAGCAGCAATCATATTTGCGTTGGGCAACGTGCTGGAACTGTTGCTCACGTATTACTTTTTGCGGACGCGTCTTTATGCGCCGAACTGGCGCGCGAAGTATGACGACCTGGTTTTGATTGCCAAACGAAGTTTGCCTTTTGGCATCGTAGGAGCGCTGTTGGGATCCGTTCGTCAAGCAGATCGGGTGCTGGTGCGTTGGTTTGGCGACGAAACAGCCGTGGGAATTTTCAGTGCCGGTTGGGTACTGGTCGAGCAGCTCGAAGTCGTTTCGGACCTCGTGTTCGGTGCCGGTTTTGCCGCTGGCATGCGCCTTTACGCGCGGGATCCGGAAGGGTTTGTCGGTTTGTACCAACGCGCCATGATCGTGGCAGCCGCTCTTGGTTTGCCCTTGGGCGCTGGGCTTTGCCTACTTGCTCCCGACGTGATTGACCTCGTGTATCGAAATCGCGGGTTTGCCGGAGCAGGTCGAGTGTTGCAAATGCAGGCGTGGCACATCCCGGCAACGTTCGCGTTTCATGTCGCTTCCTTGCCGCTCGTCGCTGGAAAGCGGGAAGGGTATTTGGGAGCCGTGTTGCTTCCCGGGCTGCTGACGATCGTGGTCCTGGATCGCATCTTGGTGCCGAAATTTGGTGCCTTCGGGGCAGCGTTGACGACGCTGATCGTGTCGATCTCCGCGCTCGGAGCAACGCTTGCGCTCACTCCATCGTTGGCCCGGACAATCCCGCTGCAGCGTATTCGTGCTGCCGTCTTCGCTACGTCGAGCATGGCGCTGGTCGTGTATTTCGTGCGTCCCTTGGGTGGATTTTGGGGGGCCTTCGCGGGGGGCCTCACGACCTATGCCGCTCTGGCTTTCGCGTTTCGGCTCGTGACGTGGGTCGATCTTCGCGGCCTTTGGCGACCATCGAAGGTGCCGATTGGTCCGGACGAACATCAGCCGCAACAAACGGATCCAGCGCCGCCGTCAGGTGCTCGAGGATGACGAAGCCACCCAGCGAGACTCCCGCATCAAAACTCGATGTTCCACGAGAAAAAACAGGCTCCGTGACCAACACCGTCGTCTTTGGGGACGAACATGCGCCAGACGGAGCCCGCGTCGAATCTCGATGCTTCTGAGAATCACGTGCCCATGCGTCGGCTGATGGCGATGTTGTAGATGGCCAGCAACACGACGGAGCCGATGATGGACATGAGAAACCCACCGGGTGATGTGCCCACTGCTGACACGCCGAGCAATCGACTCAAAAACCCGCCCACCAGCGCGCCTCCGATACCGAGGAGCACGGTGATTGCAAAACCTCCTGGCTCACGTCCAGGCGTGATCAACTTCGCAATCACGCCAACGACCAAACCAAACAGGACCCACATCAATACTGCCATCATGTTCCGCCCCCTTTGCTCTTGCGCCTACATGCTCGGCGTCGCCTCAGCGACCCGCTGCAAGTCGAGACGGCACGGCGCTGTCCCGGCTGAACGGTCGTGTTGCAGACGTCGTGCCGGACAACCCGTGCATATCCTTCACCCAACGTGGCGTCGCAGCTTTTCCAGCATTTGCGGCTCTTGCTGACAACTTCCTTCATCCAGATGGAGCGACTTCGACGACTTCGATCGTGGTGCTCCTTCGCGTCGCGGTACGTCCTCGAAAGCAGTCTGTTGGGCTCGTTCAAAGTGCTGGAGAAACTTTGACGTCCAATGATCCAGGGACATATCGAATACTTTTTGACGCAAACGATTCATCCGTGTGCGATCAACTTCGGTTTCCGGTGCCAGCGTCGCGCTGGACAACGCTGCGTGCAGCGCATCTGGATCGTACGGATTGACAAACCAGGCACCTTCGAGAACATCGGCCACCCCGGCCATTTCACTCAGCAACAACCGACCTCGGGATAGCTGTTGTGTCGCCACGTATTCGCACGCGACGAGGTTCAAACCATCACGTAGGGGCGTCACGATCGCGACATCGGCAGCTCGGTAAAACGCCGCCAATTCAGCGCTTTCGAAACTCCGAACGAACAGATGCACCGGATGACGGATTGGCGTGCCAAACCGACCCAAGATACGACCCACCGTTGCTTCGACGCGTGACCGTAGGTCGCGGTACGCCGGGACTTGATCGCGGCTTGGCACGGCGATCTGCACGAACGTGGCGCGTTCGCGCGCATCGACGCTACCTTCGAGCAGCCGTTCAAAGGCTTCGAGGCGCTCGACGATGCCTTTCACGTAATCGAAGCGATCAACGGCGAGGAGCAAACGCGAGCCGCTCAGGTCGACTCGCAACGACCTCGCCTTTGCTTGCACATCGGTGTCTTGCCCCAGCGCTGACCACGCAGCAGCGTCGATTCCTACAGGACAAGCAACGACTCGACAAACGTGGTTTTGCTGTTGGACGACGAGTTCGGATCCTTCGATGTCGTAAGAAAAACCCGACGTTCGCAGGGCTTGGTCGAACGCTTCGAGGTAGCGAGGAACATGCAGACCGACCACATTGGCGCCGAGAATTCCGGCGATGAGCTGGTGACGCCAGGGTAGGGCCCGGAAAAACTCGGCGCTCGGCCACGGCACGTGCCAGAAAAAACCCACCGTCAGATCTGGTCGCAAAGCGCGCACGAATTGCGGCACGAGGGCGAGCTGATAGTCGTGAATCCAAACGGTGCCGCGAAGCGGAGCATGAGCCGCCGCGAGCTCGGCAATGCGTCGATTGACCTCACGATAGGCCCGCGTAGCGTCGTCACGAAATCGACAACGTTCGATGAAGCCATGCGCGAGAGGCCACAACGCGCTGGTCGATGCGTCTGCGTACCATGCAGCGCGAAGCTCCGTGGGAATCGACGCGGAGACGACTCGAAAACCTGCATCCCCTGAACCCAATGCATCTTGCTCGTTTCCTGCAGCGATCCATGTGCCTCCGCTCCAGCGCATCAACGGCAACAAGACCGACACGAGTCCCCCAGGAGCTCGTGAAATTCCCGCTTCTTCGCGAACGAAAGGCGCCCGAGCACTCACGACGACGAGCCGACCGGCTTGCTTTGCCATCACGACTCCGTTC
>DAOMZH010000137.1:0-16429 GCA_035437985.1 Polyangium sp. (in: bacteria)
CGCGCTACGCGAGTCTTTTGTTTGTGATGGGGCGCTACGCCTTGGCTCCGCCCCCATACCCCCGTTTGCGCCTCGTTGGGTGCCCATCAGCGCTCCTCTCATCTCGAGCAGCGCGCTCTCACGCACGAATCGTCGTCCGACGATACCGCTTTCCCGCCATCATCTCTTCGAGCGTCGTCATCGAAACGCCGTCCGCATCCGTTGCTGCTCCAACGTTTTCATCGCTCGTCTCGAGCGCATCGCCATCTGTCGGCTGTACATACGGCGACAAACTCGATTGGTCCCAACGTTCCTGCAGTCGTGCCGCGATCAGCGCCAACAGTCCTCGCGTGGATTCCCGATCCCGAGCACTCGTGGTCACGGCATCGTTGCGCCCCAAGACCAACCTTCGCGCCTCGCCTGGTTCGATCAAGTCCACCTTGTTGAAGACCACGATCCGCGGAATGGACGCCAATCCCAATTCCCCGAGCAGCTCCTCCGTCGTCGCGATGTGTTGATCACGCGCCAAGTCGCTCGCATCGACGACATGCAAAAGCAGATCAGCATCCGCCGTTTCCTCGAACGTCGCGCGAAACGCGGCAAAAAGATCCTTCGGTAGTTCCCGGATGAACCCCACCGTGTCCGTAATGATCACTTCGCGCTCCTCAGGAAAACGGAGGCGACGCGATCGCGTATCGAGGGTGGCGAAGAGTTTGTCCTCGGCGATCGTATCGGACCCCGTGAGCGTGTTGAGCAACGTGCTCTTACCGGCGTTCGTGTACCCGACGATGCTCACGATCGGCACGCCTTGCCGCGAACGCTTGCGCCTTCGTTGCTCACGTTGCCGACTCAGCTTCTTGAGTTCGTCCTCGAGAGCACTCACCCGTTCTTTCGCACGCCGACGACCAATCTCCAGCTTGGTTTCGCCTGGTCCACGCCCACCAATGCCCCCTGTGAGACGCGAGAGCGAGTCGTCCTTTTGGGACAAACGTGGAAGCGCGTACTTGAGTTGAGCGAGCTCGACCTGAAGCTTGCCATCAGCCGATTCGGCGCGTTGCGCAAAGATGTCCAAGATGAGCTGGGTGCGATCGAGAATCTTCAAGTCCGAATGCTTCGCGATCGCTGATGCTTGCGACGGGTTCAGGTTGCGATCGAAAACGAGCGTTGCAGCGTCGAGCTCCGCTGCGCGCAAGACGATGTCGTCGAGTTTGCCTTTGCCCACGATGAGCCGGGGATCGATCTTTTCGCGTAACTGAATGACCGTGTCGGCCACATCCACGCCCGCCGTGCGCGACAGCTCGGATAGTTCCCGCAAGCTGTCTTCAGCCTGAGCAAACGCGCCTTGTTTCGACTTCTCCGCTACGTGGACGAGAATCGCGCGACCATCTTTCGCCGTCGTCGATACCGTCCGTGATCGCTTCGCAAATTCATCTTCGAGCGCGCTGATCAGCTCCCCAAAGTTCGCCTCGATGCGCCCGATGGGAACCGGACCTACGCGCCTGTAGGGCAAACGATCGTTGGGTTCGTCATCCGAAACCACCGGCGACGGAGGCGTGTTGTAGGCGTATTCGATCGTCTTCGGTTCACACTCGGCAGACAGCTGAATCGCCGCGACCATGTCGAGGCGCAAACGCACGAGATCCACGATGTCGTCGCGCGTGAGCGGCTCGTTGTACATGTGCGTGTGCACGAGACGCAAAGCCCGAAAACGTCCTTCAGCTGCACGCAAACGCCCGATGTCCGGCAACATCAACTTCGTTGCATCACCAACGATCACGTAATCGATGGCCCCCGATCGATGCACCAAAGCTCCAACTTGTCGACCTGTCTCTTGCGTTGCTTCGGCGAGGGATTTGATGAGTTCCGGCGTCGCAAGGTGCTCGAGGGGCACTTTACGGCGATAGATTCGTTCGAGGGTCTTGTGGGCGCTGGGACTCAGCCCGCTGGTGTTTCCGTAGATTTGAGGCATTCGTGCGTGGTTCTTCGTTCATAACGCAAGCGATCGCCGTCCAGTAGGGGTTTGCGGCGAAGACCACCGCAGGTGACTCGATGCCCCAAGCATTCAATCTGACGATGTGAAGGAGATGTGAAGGGCACGTCGAATTGCATGTCGACGCAGGAGGTGCGGTTGCGCCAGTCACGCACCGTCGTTACCTTCGATCCTCATGGCACAAGTCGGAACGCTCGATTTCAAGGGCTTTGTTGAGGGGCGGCGAGAGCAGCGCGCTGGGGGCTCACAGGGGGGCGGACACGACTATGTGTACGCTTCCGATCACGCGATGCGCATCGCCTTCGAGAAGATGAAGCCCATCGAGTTGGCGGTATCGGCCGCGGTTCGATTCTTCAAGTCGGCGGGTAAGGCCGAACTTCTCGGACACGGCGTCAAAGTTGGTCCGCGACAATTCCCCAAAGTTCATGAACTGGCGACCGAGTGTGCACAAACGCTCGGGATTCCAACGCCCACGGTGTACATCATGAACAGCGCCGTCGTGAACGCCTATACGTACGGGACAAACGACGATTCGTTCATCACGATTCATTCAGCGCTCGTCGATCGATTCACGACCGAAGAACTACGCACGGTCATGGGGCACGAGTGCGGGCACATCCACAACAACCACGTCGTGTATCTGACGACGATGTACTACCTGACGACGATGGCCTCCATCTTCGTGAAGTGGATCTTCGAGCCAGCGAGACTTGCATTGAACAGTTGGTCCCGACGAGCGGAGGTCACTTGCGATCGGGCCGGGATGTTGTGTTCGCGCAGTCTCGATGTTTCTTCCGCGGTGTTCGCCAAACTTGCTTTGGGCTCGAGCAAGCTGATTTCAGAAATGAACATGGATGAATTTCTGGCGCAGCATGAAGAGAGTCGAGAGAGTGTCGGGCGATATCGCGAGCTTTTCGCGAGTCATCCGTGGCTGCCAAAACGCGTCCTCGCCTTGCGCACGTTTGCCGAGAGCGAATTGTACAAACGGCATGTAGGGGTCGAGGGGGCTGGTTTGTCGATGGAGGACGTCGACAGCCGAGTTCATGAGATCATCAAGGTGATTGGGTAACGTGATGCTCGAATCATTCCGCACCAAGCAGCTCGAAGTAGCCACGACCCTCCGCGGCGTGGTGGTCATTGCCAACCGCGTGGGAGCCAAGTCTCTCGGCACGCGTCTCGAAAAAGACGTCATTCAAAAACTGGATGCCGATCGATTCCACCTGGTGGTCGTGGGCGAGTTCAACCACGGCAAGACGACGTTCGTGAATGCGCTCCTCGGAGCCGAGGTGCTGCCCGTAGGGGTGACGCCAACGACGGCCGTCATTCATCACTTGGAATACTCCGCAGAACCTCGAGCGGAACTCGTTCGCGCATCTGGCGAGCGGCAAGCGATGCAGTTCGAAGAAGTGCGCAAGTTTGCGGTTGGTCAGGAAAAAGGTTCCGAAGCTTTTGCCAACGAAGTCAATCGTCTCGAAGTGTTTTACCCGGCTGAGATCCTTCGGGAACGAATCGTTTTGGTCGATACGCCAGGGGTGAACGATCTGTCGTTGCAACGAGCAGACATCACGTACAGCTACATCCCGCGATCGGACGCGGTGCTCTTCTTGCTCGATGCGGGTCAGCCGCTCAAGGAGAGCGAGCGGGTGTTCCTGAATGAAAAACTCCTTGGCCAATCGCGGGACAAAATCGTCTTTGTCGTGACCAAGCGGGACATCTGGAGCGAGGACGAAGAGGTCGAAGCTCTGGCGTACATTCGTTCGGAGCTCGGCAAGCTCGTGCGGAGTCCGGTGGTGTTTCCGGTGTGTGCGAGAAAGGCGCTCGACGGGCACGCGGCGGACAGCGGCATGCCGGAGTTGCTGCGGCATTTGACGACGTTCTTGGCGGAAGAACGAGGGCGCATCTTGCTCGACAACGCGCTCGGTGAGGGCCTCGAAGCGGCGCGCATGCTGGGCAAAGGCATCGATGCGCGGCGACGAGCAGCGGCCATGTCGAGCGAAGAACTAACGCGACGAATCGAGATGCTCGAGAAGGATTTGGCGGGACAATCGAAAACGATCGAGGAGCGCCGGTTTGGAATTCGTGAAGAAGTGGCGCGAATTCAGACGTGGGTGCAGCGGGATCTCGAGAGGTTTGTCGCCGATGTAACGCGGCAAATTCCCGATGTCGTGGACAATGCTCCCGCGGACGAACTCAAGGCGCACCTTGGTCCGTTCCTCGAGAGGACCTTCACGGACTGGGCCCAGGCGGAGACGAAAGAGATCGCGAACGCCCTCGAAGCGCTCGCGGAACGCACGATCGCGCTCGTACGTGACGATGCGCATGAAGTGGCGAAACGGGTGCGCGAGGCTCTTGGTGCGGATCTGAAAACGCCGAACGTGGAAGTCGACACGTTGAGTTACGACGTTGGGGTCATCGCGCTGTTCGGCGCGGGTCTCGTGGTGATGACGGTGAACGTGTTGCTTGGGGGAATTCTCGCGGTCGCAGCGCCCGTTTTGGCGGTGATCGTGAAGGGCAAAATTGAAACGGAGACGAAGAATCGCGCGAAGGAATTGGCTCCGCTGGCGGTGCAAGAAGCAGCTGCGCGGGTTGGTCCAAAGCTGAACGAGATGATTCAAGAGTTTGCCCAACGTCTCGACACGTGGGTCGTGACGGCTGGGGAAGAACTGCATCGCGAAGTCATCGAAGTGCTTGGAGCAGCAAAGGCTGAACGAGCGAACACGGCTCCGAGTGTGGAGGCAGCGGTTCAAGCTTGTGACACTGAATCCAACGCGCTTGGCGAAGTGCTGAAGCAGTTGGAGGGCTTGCGCAGCGGTGTGTGGGCACAGGCTGCAGGTGCAGCGGCTGCATCGTGAACGAGTTCAACGACTGATCGATCAAGACGAGCGGGGCGTTTGCGTGCGACAATCCGCTCGTGCAGCTCGATTTCGCCTCTCGCGAGATCACCATCAAGCTCGTGTATTACGGGCCGGCGTTGAGTGGAAAGACCACGAATCTCGTGGCTTTGCACGCACGCGCGGGCTCGGACACGCGAGGTCGTCTGATGACGCTCGAAACGCAGGACGACCGAACGCTTTTCTTCGACCTGCTTCCGCTGACGTTCAAGTCGAAAGATGGTGATTTCTCACTTCGCATCAAACTTTTTACCGTTCCCGGACAACCCATTCATTCGGCAACGCGCAAGCTCGTTTTGCAGGGTGCAGACGGTGTCGCCTTCATCGCCGATTCGCGGACTTCGGAGACCCATCGCACGGCCGAGTCGTACTTGGATTTGCGCAACAACCTGAAAGACAGCGGCATCGAGATCAAAAAGATGCCCGTCGTCATTCAGTTCAACAAACGCGACATGCCGGAAATTCGGACGGATGACGAGCTGGCGCGTTTGGCCCAGAAGAGCGCCGAGCCTGTGTTTCGTGCGGTCGCGACACGAGGAATCGGCGTCGTCGAGACGTTCATCTGTTTGTTGTGGATGACGTGGCGTTCACTCGATCAAAGCCATCAACTCGCGAAGAAGTTATCGATCGATGGCGATGAGATGGTGAAAACGGCTGCCCAGCAGTTGGGGGTGACGACACCGTACCGCGAGCTCATTGCTACACGCATGGGCGCGATCGGGTCGAACGCGACACCTGGGGGAACGCCATGAGCGAGGATGCTTCGACAGGTGCAGACTCGATAGGCCTTGGCCCTCCGCGACTCGAAGACCTGATCGATCGTGAATCTCTGCGTGCGATGGTCGGTTCGTTCGAGCAGATCTTTGGTCTGCATGTGCGCATCGTGTCTGGTTCCGGGGTGAACCTGGCCAGCACGACGAACGAATGCGGCTTGTGCGCGATGGTGAACGAAGAACCTTCGGGACGACGGGCTTGTGCGCGCGTGGTTTCAGAGGTCAAACGTCTGCGCCTCGTGTCGAAGGAAGGCACCGAGCATCCTTGTTTTACCGGGGCGCGTTATCGCCTCATGCCGATCCAGTACGAGGGCGACACGATCGGGCGCATCATCGTGGGGCCGTATGTCGATCCTTCGACGGAGACGATTCCCGATGCGCTCTTTCAGGTGAGCAGTCGGATCGACATATCGCGCGTCGCTGAATTGCTTCCGCAGATGCCGCAAGCAACGGACATCGTGGCCGATGCTGTCGCGAAGCACTTGGTCTCCGTTCTGGATGTGGTGCTGTGGAGCGGACACAAGGCGCATCTGACGTCGACGATGCACATCGCTTCGATGCGCGAGAGTTTCCGCGAGTTGACCAAGAAAAACACCGCGCTCGAGCAGGCCTACGCGAAACAAAAGGAACTGGACAAACTCAAGAGCCACTTCCTCGCCACCGTGTCGCATGAACTGCGCACGCCGCTCACGTCGATCCTTGGCTACAGTGAGATGTTGTCGGGGGGCATCGCGGGAGAACTCGCGCCGGGGCAACTGGAGTTCGTCAAGATCATCGAAGCGAAGAGCAACCATCTTCTCGAACTGATCATGAGTCTGCTCGACTTGTCGAAGCTCGAGAGCGGCACGGTGATGATTCGTCGCGGTGATGTGCTCATTGGGGCCGTGCTGAACGAGGCCGTGTCGACGCTTGCGCCAAAAGCGGCCAAGAAAAACATCACGCTCAGTGTGGATGTGCCTGCGGAATTGCCGGTTTTGGTGGGCGATGCAGAGCGCCTGCGTCAGGTCTTCATCAACCTCACGGAGAACGCGATCAAGTTCACGCCGGAGAACGGGCGCGTGACGTTGTCGGCGCGGGAAGTGGAACTCTCGGATTCCGACGACGATGGGGACGATGCAGGTTTGGTGCTGTTGGCTCCGCTGCGACAGATGCTCGAAGTGCGGGTGAGCGACACGGGGATTGGCATTCCGGAAGCCGAACGAGCAAAGGTGTTCGATCCGTTTTACCAAGTGGATCAGCGGCACTCGCGCGAGTACGAGGGAACGGGGCTTGGGCTGTCGATTGTGAAGCGATTGGTGGATGGCCATCGGGGGACGGTGCACATCGAGGGCAACACGCCGCATGGCGCGGTGTTCGTCGTTCGATTGCCCGCGACGCCAGCGACGGAAACAGCGCAACAGGCTGCCGTTGCTGTGCGATTTGCCTAATAAGCCAATCATGACCCAACGTAGTTCGGAGTTTGCCCGGATCGAACTCATCCGTTCCGTATTCGCCGCGGGTTTGTCCAAACGCACCGTCGTCGGAATTGGCGATGATGCGGCGGTGCTCACGCCAAACTCGGACCCGCTTGTCTGGACAATCGACGCGCAAGTCGAGGGCGTTCACTTTCGTCGCGGTTTCATGGAGATCGCGGACATCGGGTATCGCGCGACGATGGCGGCAGTGAGCGACCTCGGGGCGATGGGGGCCACGCCCGTGGGCATCCTGGCGGCGTTGGTTTTACCGACAAACTTTGCGGACGATGACTTGCGGGCCTTGGTCGAAGGTCAAGCGGAGGCAGCGCGGGAGGTCGGAGCACCGATCGTGGGAGGGAACCTGGCGCGAGGATCGGAGCTGTCGATCACGACGACGGTGCTTGGTGAATCGAGTCGGCCGATCACGCGAGCGGGTGCACGCGTGGGTGACGAGGTGGTGCTTGCTGGAAACGTAGGTTTGTCAGGGGCAGGATTGTTGCTGCTCCAAGCATCGGTGGGAGCGACGAGCGATCTGGTTGGGCATCTGGTTGGGCATCTGGATGCGGCACCAGCGCTGCGAGCTTTTCGGCGGCCAGTTGCGCGCATACGGGAGGGTCTGGCGGCGCGTGACGTGGCGACGGCGGGCATCGATGTATCGGATGGTCTGGCGCAAGACGTTGGACACATCGCGCAGAGCAGTGGGGTGCGGGTGGTGCTGGATGCATCGAAGCTGGTGACCTCGGAGCTGGAGCGCGCGGCGCGACTGGTGGGAGCGGATCCGTTGGCGCTCGCGCTGCATGGTGGTGAAGACTTCGCGTTGGTGATGACGGTGCCGTCAGGTCAGGTGCCGGAGGGGTTTGTCTCGGTAGGGCGGGTGCTCGCCAAGGAAAACGGTCGGGGGGACGTGGTGCTCGACCGAGGGGACGGGGAGTTCGTCGTGGTGGAACGACGAGGGTGGGATCATTTTGGGTAGGGGTGATGGCGATGACGTTGGGTGACCCTAGGCAAACCCTCGTTGCTCCACCAACCGCTGATGCCCATCATCGACTCACCACGCATTGGCGACACATCGACATGACGCTACACATCGTTTGCTACTCAAACGTTTGGTGTACAAATAATGTTGGTGAACTCGTAGAGTCGCGTTTAATTACACGCTGAAGGCGCTTTCCCGGCCATCGTCGACTTGATCTGCGTGAGCGCCGTTGCGCGCGGAGCTTTGCCACTCTTGACGAGAGGCGCCGTCGCTTTGCACATCGCCAGGGCTGCTGTTGCTTTGGACTTCGTGACTGCGTCGAGCTTGGCATCCGACGTCATGCTCGAAAGTGCGGAGCAGCAACCATCGATCGGTTGCGGTGCTGCAGCTTTCGGAGCGTCGGTGGCCGGTGCAGCTGGTGTCGCTGCTGCTGCCGGATCCGCCGCTACACCAGCACTGCCCGCTGCAGCGACAGGTTCCGCGGGAGGTGGTGTTGGATCCTGCGTCGCTTTGACCGGAGCGACTGCAGTTGCCGACGGCAGGGTCATGACGACGGGTTCTTCTTTTTCTTTGCTGCAACCGCCCATCGCAGCAGCAAGGAGAACCACGGAGAGGAACGTGAGACAAGACGAGGTCAGCATGATCCCCGTTTACTTGGTTTGCGCGCGTGCGGCTAGTCGAGCGTCATTCCTCATCGTCTCGAATGCGATAGAGCCAATAACCAGGCAGCCGATGTTGATGGACCACAGCCACGACATGAACTGACGATCCATTCACCACAAACACCAGGGCGTACGGGAAACCAGGCACCAAAGCACGTCGCACCGGCGGCTCGATTGGCGGATCCGACAATTGCGGAAACTGCAAAGGCCGGCGAGCGATCTTTCGGGCCAGCTCGCGTACGTTCTCGACGAACCTTCGGGCAACTTTTGGCGAACGCTCTTTATACCAACCGGCCGCCTCGCGAAGTTCCGTCAGAGCTTCAGGATCAAGGCGCGCAGCCTTCACAGCCCCAAATCTCGAGACAACCCATCCAAAGCCTCATCGAGATCCAGCCCTGGTTCTTCGCCAGAAATGGCTCGACGCGCACGTCGCTCGGTTGCCTCCAACCAAGAAGCTTCATCGCGGCGCTCTCCCATGGAAACCGAATCCATAAGCTCGAGCGCAAGTTTCGCGCGTTCCGCCTCATCGAGCTGAAGGGCTTCTGCCAGCAGTTTTGATGCAGAACTCATGCTCCATTCGTACCAGCGGCAACACATGCCGACAAGCAACGAGAGAAAATGCGCACCCAACACCGCCAAGCTTCAACGATGATTGGTGAACAAACGAATTGGAAGGGATGACGTGGGACGAATGGTCTCAACGCCGAGAAGGCTCTCGGCGTTCCGTATCGAATCGACTCAGCTACAACCCATGCTGTTGCCGCAATTCAGGCACTTGTAACAAGCCCCGTTGCGTACCGTGATGTGCCCACATCCATCGCAGACCGGCGCATCACCCATCATGTCTTCCAACTGCGCATCGAGCGCGCTCGCACCCGATCGTTCATGCGCGGACGAACTCACCTTCGCCACCGGTAACACCGGCATCCCCGACGAACTCTCCTGCGCCCGCGTGTCCACTGGATCCTGAATCGTCACCGGCTCCGGCGGTTGCACATGCGCCAAGTCGAACCGATGCAGGTACTCGATGCCCAACGTCCGGAAGATGTAGTCCACGATCGACGTCGAGAGCTTCACGTAGTCGTGCCCTTCGACAACTCCTTGGGGCTCAAACCGAGTGAACGTGAATTGATCCACGAACGTTTCGAGCGGCACGCCGTACTGCAAACCAATCGATACGCTCATCGCAAAGCAGTTCATGAGCGATCGGAACGCCGCACCTTCCTTGTGCATGTCGATGAAGATCTCACCCAGCGTGCCATCGACGTACTCGCCCGTGCGCACGAAGATCTTATGACCTCCAACCTTTGCTTCCTGGGTAAACCCACTGCGCTTCTTGGGCAAACGCACCCGCACACCCGTCGGACGAAGAACCGGCGCCACAGGCTCGGGCGCTTTCGGCGCCATAACCTCGATCGCTTCGACCTTCTCCTTGTCCTTCTCTTTCTTGGAGTCACCCGACGAAGACAACGGCTGCGAGGCTTTGCAACCATCGCGATAAAGCGCGACTGCCTTGAGGCCCAGGCGATGACCTTCTTCGTAGATCTTCTGCACGTCCTCGATCGTCGCCTCGTTCGGCAAGTTCACGGTCTTGGAGATCGCGCCCGACAAGAACGGCTGAGCCGCGGCCATCATGCGCACGTGCGACATCGGCGCGAGGAATCGCTTGCCAATCTTGCCGCAACGGTTCGCGCAATCGAACACCGCGTAGTGCTCTTGCCGCAAATGCGGTGCGCCTTCGACCGTCATGCGACCCACGATCGTCTCGTTCGCTTCGGCAATCTCCGCGGAGGTGAAGCCGAGTGATCGCAACAGCGAGAACCCTCCTGCTCGTCGCTCAGGGGTGATGCCCAAACGCGCATACGCCTCTTCCCCAAGCACCCACGGGCTGAACGCAAGCTCGAGGTCGAACACGCCTTGCAGGGCTTTTTCGACCTTGTCGAGGTCCTCGCTCGACAAACCACGCGCCTTGAGCGAAGCGCGATTGATGTGGGGAGCTGCAAGCAAGGTGTTCGTCCCGGACACGTAGGCGACGATCTCGATCACCTCATGGTCCGAGTACCCCAAGCGCCGCAAAGCCTCGGGAACCGATTGATTGACGATCTTGAAGTAACCACCACCAGCGAGCTTCTTGAACTTCACGAGCGCGAAGTCGGGCTCGATGCCAGTCGTGTCGCAGTCCATGAGCAGGCCGATCGTTCCTGTTGGAGCAAGCACGGTCGATTGCGCATTGCGGTATCCGTGTTCGGTGCCGATACGCACGGCCTCGTCCCAGTCTTCACATGCCGCGCGCCAAAGAACCTCGGGACACTTGTCGCGATCGATCGCGTAGGCCGCGTCGCGATGCATGCCCATGACGCGGAGCATTGGTTCGCGATTCTTGGCGTAGCCAGGGAACGGTCCACGCGTTCCAGCCATCTCGGCACTGACCTTGTACGCATGGCCGCACATGATGCCCGTGATGGCCCCAGCAACAGCTCGCCCCTGATCCGAGTCGTACGGGATGCCGAGGAGCATCAAAAGCGTACCGAGGTTGGCGTAACCAAGGCCGAGAGGCCGGTAATCGTGGGAATTTCGCGCGATGGGGCGCGTGGGGTACGACGAGAAGTCGACCAAGATTTCTTGCGCCACGAAGAACACACGCACCGCGTGACGAAACCCTTGGATGTCAAACGAACCATCCGAGCGGAGGAACTTGGTGAGGTTGAGGCTCGCCAAATTGCAAGCCGTGTCGTCGAGGAACATGTACTCGGAACACGGGTTGGAGGCGTTGATGCGGCCCGAGTTGGGGCAGGTGTGCCAGCGATTGATGGTCGTGTCGTACTGCACGCCAGGGTCCGCACAAGCCCATGCAGCTTCGGCAATGTTCCGCCAAATGTCGCGCGCATTGAGCGTCTCGATGACTTCGCCATTCGTGCGGCCACGCGTTTCCCACGTCCCGCCCGAGCCCACGGCCCGCATGAACTCATCGGTCACGCGGATGGAGTTGTTGGAGTTCTGGCCACTGACCGTGTGATAGGCGTCGCCGTTGAAATCCGCAGGCAAGCCGCAAGAGATGAGCATTTGCGCTTTTTTCTCTTCACGGACCTTCCAATTGATGAAGTCCAAAATCTCGGGATGGTCCATGTCGAGGCAAACCATCTTGGCGGCGCGACGCGTGGTGCCGCCGCTCTTGGTCGCCCCAGCCGCACGGTCGAACACCTCGAGGAAGCTCATGAGACCCGAGCTGGTGCCGCCACCGGAGAGCTTCTCTTGCTTGCCCCGGATGGTGCTGAAGTTGGTGCCCGTTCCCGAGCCGTACTTGAAGAGGCGCGCTTCGCTCTTGATGAGGTCGTAGATGCCCATCAAGTCGTCGCTGATCGATTGGATGAAACAAGCCGAGCACTGGGGGCGTTCATAGGCGTAGGGAATTTCTTGGATGGTGCCTGCTGCCGTTTCGTCGTTGGCGTCGGGCATCCATGCGAAGTTTCCGGCCGTTCCTTGAATCCCATAACGATGCCAAAGGCCGCAGTTGAACCAGACGGGCGAATTGAAAGCTCCGAGCTGGTTCACGAGCATGTACGAAAGTTCGGATTCGAACGTTTCTGCTTCCTTCGCATTGGCGAAGTAGCCGCCCGTGGACTCACCAACCTCGCGGATGGTTCGCGCAAGCCGATGCACGACTTCCCGCACGCTCGTCTCGCCGTGGTCCTTGTTGCCGTGAATGCCGGCTTTGCGAAAATATTTGGAGACGACGATGTCGGTAGCGAGCTGCGACCAGCTGGAGGGAATCTCGGCGCCCTCCATCTTGAAGACGATGGAACCGTCGGGATTGGTGATGATGCTGGACCTTCGTTCCCAAACGATCTCCTCGAGAGGGTCCGTTCCGCGGCGGGTGTAGCGGCGGTCGAACGCAAGACCTTTCGGGCGCGTAACTTTTTTCGCTTCTCGTTTGGCAGTGGTTTTTCCGGAAGTCTTGGCAACGGGTTTGGCCTTCACGACCCGCCGTACGGCCCCTGATTCCGGGGGACGACTGTCCGAACGCCCGGCCTCCGGTGTAGACTTCACAGTTCCGCCATCCCCCACGATCATCGGCTGCGCCATCAGAAAGGTCTCCTCGACAAAAAACGGGGCCTGCGGCGTAGTGTAATGACGAACATGCCGCGGTACCCCGTTCACTGACAATACGTTCACCGAGATCGGGACGAGATAAACGTTGCGTCTCCGAACCACCGGTTGACAACCCCTCTCTATCGCTACCTATGGTGCCGAGTCAAGATTCCTCACTACGGGTAGTGCCGCGTAGAATTTTGCGCGATCTCTGAACGCCCGTTGCCACTCACCCGGTTGACCGGAACAACTGCACAAATTTCGCGCAGTTTGTCCACAACCCTCCACTTCTCCTGCAAGGGTTTGACGAACCATTTCGAGTTCGCAAAATTACTTTGCACATTTTCCTTGCCTCGGGTTTCTTCGGGAAAACAAGAGCGTTCGCTGATGGGATGCTCCGCCAAACGCAAAATTTGCGGGATCAGCCAAGAACTCAACCGAGCCAAACCAACCGCGAATGACCAGGACCACCTCGCCCTCCCGCTGTGACGCAATCGCACACCCAGGACGATGCAGGGCGGCAAACCAATTCGACCATGCTCCACCGAGAGGTCACATCGGGTCGAACCAAGTTCGTCCATCCGAACCAAAGGGCTCGTAAAACAAAATCCGGTCGTTTTGGCGCAGATTCAGGCCGAGCACAAGGCGCTCTCCTACGAACCGGTCAAGCCCAAGAGCAGAGAGCACAGTTTCGGCAGTCTTCGGGACAACCGGCGGGGGTGGGATTGAAAAACGGGGTGGGCGAATGAGGACCGGGTCGAGGTGGGCATGCCCGGCAAACTCCGCCGCGCGCTCGAACGCTCGGTCCAAACCCCCGAGTTCGTCGACAAGACCACAGGCTTGCGCGTCGATGCCGCTGTAAACGCGACCTTGGGCCAATTTTTCGATGTCCTCGACAGAACGCTTGCGACCTTTCGCCACGACTTCGAGGAAGGTCGAATAGAACGAACCGATGTCCTTTTCGAGAACCTCGCGCTCGGAGTCTTCGAGGGGACGGGCCATCGAGTTCAGGTCGGCGCGGGCGCCGCGCTTGACGACATCGGTGCTGACGCCGAGTTTCTCGAGGAGCCCGCGAAGAACGAAATGCGTGGCGACGACGCCAATCGAGCCGGTGACGGCTTGGGGCTTGGCGATGATGGAGCGCGCCGGAGCAGCCACGTAATACCCACCGCTCGCCGCAACGTTGGACAAATAGGCAATGACGGGTTTTTCCGCGGCGAGTCGTTCGACCTCGTGATGGATGCGATGCGACGCGAGCGCGCTGCCTCCAGGGGAGTCGATGTGCAGCACGACTGCGGCAATGCTTGGGTCGAGCCGAGCGACACGAAGGGCACGGACGAGGGGTTGCTCGGCAGCCATGACGCCCATCGAGAAGCGCACATCGGAGACGATCGGACCATGGACCTCGATCAAACCCACGACCGGTTTGGGCCATAAACGGCGCCATTTTGTAGGCCGTTTGACTGCCAAGTATCGGCTCGACGACACGTATCGAGCTTGCTTGCCAGGAGTGGGGGCGAGCAGTTCATCGAGCTCGTCATCGAAGGCGACATGATCGACGAGACCAAGTTCGAGGGCTCGGGTGGCTCGATGTGGTCCTTCGTCAATCCATCGGTTGGCCTTGGTGCGATCACCCCCACACCGCTCTGCGAGAGCATCGACGAGCAACGCATGACGGTTGTCGAGAAGCGCTTCGAGTTGTTCGCGTTGCGGAGCGCTCATGTCTTCGCGAACCAAAGGCTCGGCCGCGGATTTGTACATGCCGCACGCGAACACTTGCGGCTCGACTCCCAAACGATCGAGAGCTCGTTTGATGAACTGCATCTCGACCGCGTACCCAAGGGGAGCGACATGGGTTTCCGGTCCAACGACGATCCGCTTGGCAGCTGAAGCGAGAAACATGGTTGCGGAATCGGCACCCATGGGCGCGTGGACGACGACCTCTTTGCCAGCGTCGCGAAGCTTCACGAGGACATCTCGAAACGACGCCAAGACACTCGGACCTGCTGCGAGCGCGCGCACACGAATGACGAGACCCGTCATGCGCTTGTCGACCATGAGGAATCGGGCCAGCTCCTGCACGGATGTGACGGAGAGAGCAGGTCGTTGGGGCTGCGTCCATCGTTCGAGGAGAGGTTGCTTGGGAGGATTTGTGTCCACCACGCGACCATCGACTTCGAGCAAGACGTAGCCTCCATGTCGAAACGCCAAGGTTCGCCGCAAGGCGCGAAAGGGCTGCGCAACGAGCAAGACGAGATTGATGAGAAGAGCGATGAGCAAGGTGGTGTGTCCGATCGTCAGGTTGGCGTTGGAAGACCGAGCCTCAATTCACTCGCGACGCTCGATCGACACGCTCTAGGATGCCAACCGAGTTCAGCACCGCGCGAGGTTGCCGAGCACGACAACAGCGCTTCGTTCGTAACGATGAGCGCAACGTAGAGCGAGACGACATCGAACGGTAGCTGTGCGCATCAGCTACACTTGACCCCTACCCGACCGGCGTATCCATGCCGGCCTTCGATCGTACCAGGAGCGTTTCGTTGGCGACCGATTCGGCAACAGACCACGCGTCGCTTCGCATCGTCCCTCTCGGCGGCCTCGGCGAGATTGGGATGAACTGCATGGCCCTCGAACAGGGTGATGACGTTTTGCTCGTCGATTGTGGCGTGACGTTTCCGACAAACGATCTCGGCATCGACGTCTATCACCCACGGTTCGATCATCTGCATGCGCACGCGTCACGTATTCGCGGCTTGGTGCTGACGCATGGCCACGAGGACCATATCGGTGGCGTCCCCTATCTGCTCGCGCGGTTTGGCGCCGACCTGCCCATCTACGCGCCTCCGCATACCCTCGAACTGGTTCGTCATCGACTCGAAGAACACGAGCTTGGTGCAGGGCGTGTACGTCTATTGCCGATTTCTCCAAGGAAGACGTACGAGGTTGGTTCCTTTGTCGTCGAACCAATTCGGGTGACGCATTCGATCGTCGACGCGATAGCGCTCGCCATTCGCACCTCGGCAGGACTCGTCGTGCACACGGGTGACTTCAAGCTCGACCCAACACCTCCGGATGGTGAAGTGACGGACGAAGCACGCTTCGCGGAGCTGGGAAACGAAGGCGTAGACCTGCTTTTGTCCGACAGCACGAACGTCGATTCGCCTGGGACATCGCTTAGTGAACGTGAGGTTGGAGAAACGCTTTCGGGCATCGTCGAGCGCGCGAAGACCCGGGTCGTGGTCGGAATGTTTGCGTCGAACGTCCATCGTTTGGCGATCCTGGGACGCGTCGCCGTGCAAACGAAACGCCGGCTTTGTCTCTTGGGTCGGTCAGTACAAACGCACGTAAAGGCCGCGATCACGACAGGCCGGCTGCGCTTTCCGAGCGACCTGGTCGTGCCTCCCGAACTGGTGAGCTCGTTGCCTCGTGAACGCGTTCTTTGCGTAGCAAGTGGCACGCAAGCCGAGCGCATGTCGGCTCTGGTCAAACTCGCCGGAGGAACCCATCCCGTGTTGCGCCTCGATCCGGGTGATGTCGTGATTCTGTCGAGTCGCATCATTCCGGGAAACGACCGACCCGTCTTTGATTTGATGGGCGGCTTCTTGCGAAGCGGAA
>DAOMZH010000138.1:0-16295 GCA_035437985.1 Polyangium sp. (in: bacteria)
GACGAAGAGGTTTCTCCGGTCGAACCATTGCCACCTTTGCACGATTTCCAATTGGAAGTGTACTCGGAGATGCGGCAGATGCTTCGCGGCGAAACGGATAACACGGGCCTCATGTCACTTCCCACGGGGGCAGGTAAAACCCGCGTTGCCGTGGAAGCGATTTGTGATCATTTGGTCGAAGAGCTGCAGGTGCGCACATCGAAAAACATCGTGTTATGGATTGCTCAAAGCGAAGAGCTTCAAATGCAGGCGTGGGAGTGTTTTCGTCAGGTTTGGCAGGTTCCTCCTCAGCGGAAGGATGCGCCGCCGATTCGCCGCGGTTTTCCTGTGCGCATCGTGCGTCTTTGGGGCGGTCGTAAATATGACGAAGTGGAAATAGGCGACGAGCCCACTGTACTGATTGCGGGCATCGCTCAACTGGATAGTTGGGTCGAGAGTCGTCCCGAGTTCTTCGAGAATTTCCCGGTTCGGCGACTCATGTGCGTGGTCGTGGACGAAGCGCACAAAGTGGTGACGAAGTCGCAACGTGATGTTCTCGTGGCTCTGCGCCTTCGCGCAAAACACCAATGGCGTGCATTGCAGAATGCGCCGCCTGTTGTCGGGCTGTCCGCAACGCCGTGGCGGCCGAATGAAGGAGAAAGTGCACAGCTAAAGGGCTATTTTCAAAATCGACTCATTCGCCCTGCATTGCTTCGTGACCGTCCAATAGCGGAGCTTCAGCGACGCGAGATCCTCGCCCAGGTCGTTGCTGAATCGCTGGACATCGATAGCACGCATCCGATGAATGAAAAGCAGCAAAAGCGATTCGAACAATTCGGAGAATTGCCGGCCGATTATGTCGAGGAGCTCGGAATGGAGCACGATCGCAATGCGCGTATCCTCGAGCGGCTGAAGCGACTACGCAAAACAGCAAAAGTGCTGGTGTTCGCATGCTCGATTGCCCACGCCGAAGTCCTTGCTGTGGCGCTGAATCGGGCTCTCGGCAATGGCTCTGCGGCGGTTGTGACGGGTGAAACCCCAAGAGCCGAGCGGGCAGCGATCATCGAGCGATTCAAGGCCGAAGGTGATTTACGGTTTCTTTGCAACGTGAATGTGTTGACGACCGGCTTCGATGCGCCTCGTGCCGATACCATTTGCATTACCCGTCCCACCACGAGCGCGCTGCTTTACGAGCAAATGGTAGGTCGCGGTCTACGAGGACCGAAAAACGGTGGAACGCGCGAGTGTCTCGTTATCGACGTACAAGACCGTGGAATGCCCGACGGCATTCAAAGTTATGCGCGAGTGCTGAAACTGTGGGACGGTTGATCATGGGTGCCAACATCACCCGTCTGGCCATTCACTTGTGCGACGGCGGCTTGCTCAGTCAAAACACCACCGTGACTGTATCGACACGGAGAATGAGCCATTGCGGATCCGAGCCCGAAATCGGCACAGCAGAACCACGGCACGATGTGGCGCCAATGAGACACAAAACGGGGACAAAAAACCGCATGGGCGGAAAGAGTACACTAGAGACGACCAAAATTGCAACTTATTAGGCCCACATTCGTGACTTGAAGTATCGTTCGCGCCCATGGCAAATCGACGTGTCCCTGGGGGCACGGATCGCGTGGGGCATGGGACGCTTTATTATGGGGACAACCTCGACGTCCTTCGGCAATACGTTCCCGACGAATCCGTTGACCTTGTGTACCTTGATCCTCCGTTCCAAAGCGGAAAAACCTATAACATCATTTTCGAGTCGCGGGGCGGTGAAAAAGCCGCGGCGCAAATTCAGGCCTTCGAGGATACGTGGAAATGGGGCCTCGAGTCTGAAATGACGTATCGCGAGCTTGTCGAGGGCCCACAGATGGAAGTTGCGCGCGCGGTGCGTTCCTTGCGGCAATTCCTGGGCGAGAGTGACATCATGGCGTACCTGTGCATGATGGCCATTCGTCTCGTCGAATTGCGACGCGTTTTGAAACCCGAAGGATCCCTATATTTGCATTGCGATCCTACGGCGAGCCACTACCTGAAAGTGTTGCTCGACGCGCTCTTTGGTCCGGCGAGTTTTCGCAATGAAGTGATTTGGCGTTATCGCCGGTGGCCAACCACGGCCCGCCAATTCCAAAAGATGCATGACGTACTTCTCTATTATAGCAAAAGCGCTGAAGGAACACACAAGTTCAATACGTTGTACGGTTACGAGCCACTTGCGGAATCCACACTCAAAACGTTTGGCACGAAAAAGCAACGTGCGGATTTCTCATCAGGGCATCGAAAACCGAGTGTGGTCGACGAAGAAACCGTTGGTCCGCCTTTGTCGGATGTATGGGAAGTCGGCGTCATTGCACCAATTGCCAAAGAGCGATTGGGTTATCCGACGCAAAAACCGGAAGCGCTTCTCGAACGTGTCATTCGCGCCAGCAGCAATGAAGGCGACGTCGTGCTCGATCCATTTTGTGGTTGTGGCACTGCCGTAGCCGTTGCGCATCGACTCAATCGCAAATGGATCGGTATTGACATCACGCACCTCGCGATTGGCCTCGTCAAAGACCGATTAAAACGCTCATTTAATGGAGCTGCCAAGTACGAAGTAATCGGCGAGCCAAAGACCATTGAAGATGCCCAGCAGCTGGCCACTGAAAACCCGTTTCAGTTTCAATGGTGGATTCTCGGCGGTGTTGGCGCTCGTCCCGCCGAAAAGAAACTCGGCCCGGACAAGGGAATCGATGGGCGGCTCTTCTTCCACGACGAACCTGGTCACGCTGGCAAAACCAAACAAATCGTGATTTCGGTCAAGGCGGGCAAAATCATGCCCGTACACGTACGCGAGTTGCGCGGGGTGCTCGAGCGGGAAGAGGCGGAAATCGGCGTATTGCTGACCATGAATGCACCCACGCGCGAAATGGAGAAAGAGGCGGCGACAGCGGGATTTTATTCGTCACCTTGGGGACATCATGCACGGATCCAGATTTTGACCGTCGAGCAAATTCTGGCGGGGAAGGGCATTGATTATCCGGGGCCGATGTCGACCAATGTGACGCAGAAACGCGCGCAGCCATCGAAAAGGGCGAAGGGAGAAACGCTGCCATTGCCGGGTTTTGATGGGGCACCTGTTGCAGCGATTCCTGAGCAACAGAAGGAAGTCTCCGCGCCTGTGGAAAAACCCGGTTTGGCGAATGCGAAATTGCGGGTGCCACGCAAATTGGCGAAGGCGGTTCCAGAGGCGCTGGAGGTCGAGGTTATGAGGAAGAAAGGGCGGTAGCTCGTGTTTGCGGCTGGATCATCTTGGTTTTGGGGCGATGTGGCCACCATCATCAATGACACGGCGGCAGAGGGTATTTATGTTGGCCCCTTTGCGTCGCGACGAAGATTGCCGCGGTGCCAATCGAGAACGTGCAGGCCGCCGGCTTGGTCACCAGCGAGAATGGTTTTGCCGTCGGAGGAAACGGCGCAGCAGAGCAGCGGTGCGTGCGCCTCGAGCATGGCGACTTGCTTGCCGGTTTCGAGTTCCCAGATGCGGAGGGTGCGGTCCCAGCAAACAGCGATAACGAATCGATCATCCGGCGTGATTGCAACGCCATATACCGGACCTGTGTGGCCAGTGAAACCCCCGATTATCTCGCATGTCTGACGATTCACCACCCGGATTGAAGAATCGGTCGATCCCGAAACGACCCATCGACCATTGCGGGTAACTGCAACGGCGGTAATTTCGCCCCGATGCACAACCCATGAATCCACAACCTTGCCAGTTTCAAGATTCAATACGCGTAATTCCCAATTCGACGCCCCGTAGATTACCTGCTTTCCATCTGCCGAGAAGACTACGCTTTTGGCGCATACTGGCGTGGTCCCAAAAGAGCGAATTGTTACTCCAGCGGTGACGTCCCAAACGCGGATGGTTTGATCCAAGGCCCCTGAAATTGCCAGATTACCATCCTGCGCAAACGCAATGCATGTGATTCGCGCAGTATGACCTGATAACATGCGTTCAATCGCCCCGGTGCGAAGATCGCGAACAAGAATCGTTGTCTCGTTGTTTTCGGTAGCGCTGTCGGATCCGCGTTTCGGTTGACCAGTGTTCACTTCTTGTCGAGCTTCGTTGCCCACCCACTCGGGGGTCTGCGGGTGATCAGAATCAATGCGAATTGCCGCTATACAACCGTTCGTTGTTTGCACGGAAAGCACCAAATCACCTTCGGGTGAAACCGCCATTCCGTACGTGCCGTATCTCCCGGAGGACTTCAGCGTGCTCTGCCGACGGCTTTCTTCGTACGATACATGATCCCTGATGTCAGTGATTTGCTTTTGAAAACCTAATAGTGCGATGCCCGGTGCGCACGCTACACACGTAATCGATTCGGCTTCGGCAGCAACAGGGAGACGCTGAACACCAAATTTCTCGATTTCTAGGTCCCATATCTTCACGGATCCATCGGCAGATCCCGAGACTGCAATACGCCCGTCTTCAGAAGCTGCAACGTGATTTACCGGTCCCGTATGGCCAGTATATGAGTGCAGTAGCGCTCCAGTTGTACCATCCCATAAATCGATTGCATGACGGTCGCTAGCTGTAAGAATTCGCTGAGCATTCGGAGAAATGGCAAGGCACGATCTGTCGTGGCTGCGTATCCGAATTTGTCGAACAAAACTCCTGGCGTCCACGTCGTAAATTCCAATTATTGTCGCAAAGTCATGTCGCAGACGAGTGAAAATCAGCTGTTCGTCTGCAGATACGGCAACTACACCATCGAGCGACAGGGTGCGGTTGTCTCGTTGATGCGCTACTATTTGTCGAGTTTGAGTGTCCCATGACACCAATCCGGCATTGGTAAGTGCAACGATTTGACGTCGGGCAGGAAGTCCAACACAGGCATACATCCATAATTGGCGATCGTACATAGCCACCAGCAACTTGCCCGTCTCTATGTTCCATACTCTTGCAGTGCCATCACCGAGAGTTGCAATGACAAAGTCGGCGCTTTTAGGAAGATGCAGGTGCCTGATGCTATGGGCATGTCCACCGAGCTCGTGCAATACCTTGCCAGTTTCCAATTCCCAAACCTTGATTTTGCCATCGGCAGAGTTAGAAACGACCAATTTTCCGTTCGACGTCAATGCAACGTGTATCACTTCGCTCGAGTGTTCGCTAAAAGTCCGCATGACAATTCCCATGCGGAGATCCCAAACCTTACAAGTGCGATCACGTGAAGCCGAGACAGCGAAGCGGGAATCCGCTGTGATCGCGACGGAATTAACGCCGCCAACGTGATCGGCGAGCGTTCGAATAAGGGCCTGGGATTCGGCACCGACGGCAAAACGCTCGCGCAAATAAGGTAAATCTTGTAGCGACAAGCGAGTATCGGCGCGCTCTGTGACCTGATCGGCGGCCAATTCCAAGGCCTGATTCCGCAATTGTTGCAGGAAGAATCCCGGATTTTCCGCAAGATTTCGCGACTTCACAATATGGGCTTGTCTATCCATCGGCCGCAACAAATTCGCCAGCCGTTCAGGTTCACCAAGCTCAATCCCCACCCGCAAATCGTCGAGCACCTCGTCCACCCCGCGTCGCTCGACCTCGTTCGACAACCTCCCCATATCGTACAATGCATCCGCCATTCGCTCGGCACAAGCCTCGCCAAACCTTTCTCGCTCACCTCCAAGCTTCCATAACCCAAACTCACGCACAAGTGGATGCAGCCTAAGCACGCTCTCCGTCAAAACCTCGACCAATGACGATTCGATCAATTCCCGCAGCGCTTCTTCGAGTGGTGCGTCCCGCCAATCCTCCGGTTCGTCTGACAATCCCGTCAATAACGACAACCGTGCTCGCGGAATCTGTTCCGCTTCGCCGAGCACCGCCGCCGCTTGCAATGCGCGGCGCGCTTTCTCTTCGCGTAGCGTCGCCCATTGCTCCTCCAGCGTCGCGCGTACCGCCTTCGCGTGTTGTGTTGCCAGCTCGCGCGGGTCCACCTTCGCGTGGTCCGTTATCAGCAATGCCCCATGATCCACAATTCCCCGCAAATAACCTTCGAGTGTGATTCGCGGTGATTTGTCCAAATGGGCCGACGCCAAAGCCAGCGCTAATGGCAAATACCCCAGCGTCTTGCAAATGGATTTTGCCGTCGCCAATTCCTGTGGCGCCCCGCTTTCTAGCACGCGCCGACGCGTTGGCGTTTCGAGAAGCAATCGCAATGCGTCCGCCTCGTCGAGCGACCGAACATCGACCACCTGATACGTTGGCGTTTGTCGCCGCGTCGTAAATAGCAGTCGACACGGAAGACGCGCTGGAACGATATCGCGCGAAGCGTTTTGCAATTCGAGCGGATCTTCGACGTTGTCAAAAATGACGAGCGCACCCGGATGTAGTTCCAAGTGCCGCACGAATGCCAGCGCCAGCCATTTTTGCCGCTCGTGTTCGGAGGAGGACTGATCCCTTATGCCGATTTTTTCGGCAAGCCGCGCCAATTCCGATTGCCAATCCGCCGCCGCATTCACCCAATACACGCCGCCGGGATAATCGCCCCGGTGCCTATATGCGTATTCCACCACGAGCTGCGTCTTACCAATGCCGCCCATACCCGTGACGGCATTTACGCCAATCGGAGCTTCACGTTGCAAGAGCCCATGAAGTTTTTTCAGATCGTCCCGGCGTCCGACGAATCGTTTGTCTTGAAGAAACGGTACGGTAAATGGCGCTTTGGGCTGTTCGAGTTTTGCCGCCAGATCGAATAATTTCGTCGTGCTTCCACGTAGATGCGCAATCAGCGAAAATCCTCCCGAACTTTCCGAAAGAAGCGTTCGTCGTGCGGCTCCCACGCTGGATAGGACGTCACCACGCCCCGTTTGTCCTGCCGTAAGCGTCCGGTAAAACGCTTTTGATGCTTCGCGCGAAGCTGCCGCTCGAACGGGCCACAAATACGAAACCACTGCGTCTGCGCCCGCGCGCGTAATGATTTCTGCCGCGCTTCCAAACATCCCGGGAATCGCACCCTCACATGCCTCGAGGACCACCAACCGCAATTCGCCGCAGAAATTCGCTTTCAATTCTTGTCCCAGCGTTTCCGCCTTGATCCATACATCGTCGCCATCTTCATCATCGGCCAAGCGCAAGATTGGATGACCGGTCGCGTCCATACCTCCGTGGCCAATGAAATGAATGATATGCGGCAAAGCACCCGTGCGTAATCGGTCCAAAATACGAAATGTCGTTGCCCGTTCACCTCGCACGGGGTCGAGCCATTCAATCGCCTCGGATTCAATCGACTCGCGCAGCGCGTTTCTCAACCCTTGCACACCGGCCTCGTGTTCTTGGGGTGCAATGACGAGCAGCCGCAACGCAGTATCGATTTTGCGCGACGTGACTGGTTCGGTCGACGTAATGCCTCGCGCGACGGCAAACCGAGTGCCCATCGCCAGGAAATCCTCGCTTGTTCCCGGTTTGCACAATGCCTCCCACGGAACTTTCTGCAATCGAGGATCCTCGACAATCAATCGCACGAAGGGCAACTCATTGGCCGCAGTCAACGTGAGCGCGTCACTCACTGCACCTTGGAAGAACGCTTGATGTAGATCATGCGCCTGTGAAAGTAGCGCGTCGTCAAACTTCACGCCGTATCGAACGGCAGCACCAACGCGCTTGGTAAAACCCTCGACTACATCGAGTGTTCCCAGCACATGCCGTTGCGCGGACGCACCTTCCTGCGAGGCTTGCACCCAGACTTCTTGCGCATCGACTCCGAGCTTGACGTCGAACATTTCTGCACAGACAGTCGCAGAATGGGCGAGAATGTCAAGGCGCGCATGCGCCATCGCTGTGCCACAAACCTTGCCTGCAAGAAAAGGTTTGCGCTAGGATGCGTGCTCCGAGGTCTCGATGGAAGCCGGGCAGCTCATAACTCCGACAATCAAACTGGTACGCCTGTTGGGCAAAGGCGGCATGGGTGAGGTCTGGGCCGCCGAGCACCAGGCCCTCGGGACGCTCGTTGCGGTAAAACTCATGTCGCCCAAATACGCCGACGACAACGATTCCGTCCTTCGTTTTCGGCAGGAAGCGCAATCGGCAGCGCGGATCAAGAGCCCACATGTGACGTCGGTTTTCGATTATGGATTGACCGAGAAAAACCAGCCATATATCGTCATGGAGATGCACGAAGGGCAAACTTTGCGCGACTTCATGGCCAAACGGCATCAAAAAGGGGGATATTTGACCCTGTCCGAAGTGGTGGATCTCGTCGGGCAAACGGCTCGGGCTCTTGATGCTGCCCACAAGTTGCGCGTATGGCATCGCGATATCAAACCCGATAACCTGTTTGTCATTGATGTGGCGGGCAAACGGTTTGTCAAGGTCGTCGATTTTGGTCTGGCCAAGCTGGCCGATGCAGGTCTCGCTCAGACCTCGACGGGCAAGCCCATGGGAACGCCGCTGTACATGAGCCCCGAGCAATTCAACGACACGAAAAGCGTTGATTACCGGACGGATCTTTGGGCCCTCGGCGTCGTTGCGTATGAAATGCTCACGGGGACAACCCCATTTGCAGGCAATTCGTTTTGGGAGTTGGCATTTGCGGTGCACAAGGGCGCATTTCAATCCATTCAAAAGCATCGGCCGGAATTGCCCAAGGCTGTGGACGCGTGGATGGCGCGGGTTTTCTCGACCGATGTTGATGCACGGTTTGGCTCGGTCATGGAGATGGCGGATGCGCTCGCGGCAATTCAAAACGAGCCCTTGCCGGTGGAAAAACCGATCCGACCACCGAATACGAAGCCTCCCGAGGCGTTTGCTCCGACGGTGCCAGTCGTTATCGACGACAAATCGCGGCAAGCGGAGGGGGACGAGACAGGGCAGAATATCTTCGACAAACTGGAACGCGAATGGCCGCAGTTTCGTGTTCGGGAGCCGGGTGAGCCAGAGATCGAGATCGTTACCAATTCGCAACACGGGTATTTCTCGTTATCACTCCGCAATACGTCCCCACGATGTATTGCCTTCGATGACCGTGGTGTCTCTGTATTTGCCGCATTTGCGACAGGGGATGTTCTTTGTATTGACCTCATGACCACGCGAACACGATGGTGGCGTCGACTCATTGCTCGTCCCGTGAGCGGCTGTGCAGGCGCGGGTTGGTTTGCCATTGGTGATACAGACGGTAATGTCCAACTGCTGACACAGGCCAATGGGACCCTCGGATCAAGCCTAAAGACCGCGAATGCTGGAGGGATTCGGGCCACCGTCATGATTCCTGCACGGCAAACACTCGCCACACCAGAGCGCAAGCGCCGAATCGCCCTTTGGAGTTTGGCCTCGGGAGAGCGATTGCAGGTTTCTGAGGAGCACAGTGGGGAAATCCTGGCATTGGCGATTGATCGCACTCGCGGCCACTGGCTCTCAGGCAGTCGCGATTCAGTGATCCGAGTATGGAGCAAATCGCTTCAGCCATTACATGTTTTGCGAGGTGGTGGCCTGGGTGTGCGAAGCTTGGCAGTTTCTCCCAATGGTAATTATTTTGCTGCAGGTTATACTGACGGGAAAATCGTGCTCTACGATGGGCGCCGCTGGGAGATCGCGAAAGTGCTCGAAGGTCATGCCGACCGTGTTCATTCCCTGGTCTTTCTGCGCGATTCGAATACGCTCATTTCCGGAGCAGCAGACGGGAATTTATGCATTTGGAACGTCAGCACGGGCAAATTCAAGCGCGTGCGGCCCTTCGAGCGAGGACACGGCGAGTCGGCTGTCGAATGCGTTGCAGTCAGCCCGAATGACTCGTATATCGCGTCCGCATCTGCGGGCGGGAAGGTGTGCGTATATCGATGGCCCATTGACGCGCGGCTGCTCGTAGATTGATTGCCCAATCTTAGCGAGGGATGCGACAGTGGCAATCGGGAGCAATGCATCTCCAACGAATGCTTCTGCTTTTTCAAACTCTACGTTACGACAACCATGGGTGCTGTCATTGCTCAATGCTTCACGACGGCGAGAATCCTCTCAATCAAATGCCCACACGCCGATGACTGCCACTCCTGCTGCAAAGGGGGTTGGCTCGTCGAGCGCCACGGTGGCCTTGCCAAACCTTCGTTGGGCAAATGCAAGGCGTCCAAAAACATCGGCGCGAATGGAGAACGGGCCGTGGCTGAGCAATTCGGTTCCTACACGGAAGTTTCCGCCGAGCATGAGACGCAATTCATCGTTTTCCGGTGGTTGATTCGAGAAAAATACCGACGTTGAAAATCCGCCGCAAAATCGAACAATGCCCTGTACCCAGCACAACGAACCCACGAGCGGAATGGAATGCTCGCGAATGGATTGCGAGGTCTGCGATGTCCAGGACCCTTCGAATTCAACGTGCAGTTGCGACAAACGTCGGGATGGGGCATATCCGAGCAGAATGTACGGTCCGCCGCCGAGCTTGGAAAAAATGCCGGACCCGACGAAACCGCCAATGCCAATAAAGGAGCGATAAGGCGCTGGTGAAAGCGTTGGCGCTGGCGTTGTGAGACGCAATGGCGGGAATGTGGCACATGGACGCGCTGGCGGGCATGATACGCAAGGTTGGGGCGCCGGGCAGGTGACAGGCTCCTTTGGAGGAGGTGGTTCGAATGCGCCCAGGATTTTGGCTGCATCACGAGCCACGGCCCAAAGCACCTTGTGACACTCGGTTGCATTTGCATACGGTGTATGCCGCTCAGCCAGTGTTACGCCTCTGGCATCGACGAGCGAAACATCGGCTCGTTTGCCCCCTGTCGAAGTCCAGCGAATACGCACATCCAATCGACGCTCGGCGTCATCACGGAGCGTCACAGGTGGTATCCAACTACTTAGAATTGACTCAAACTCATTGCGATCGTTGCAGTTCTTGGGGGCGTGTGCCGCATCGAAGTCGAGCCGGGTAGGAGTGATAACAGGTGGGTCATGAGCCAGCGCGGGTTGTGCCGCAAAAGCAATATTCAGCACGATCACGCCCAACGAAAGGCAAAATGTGAAACTATTTTTCTGGATGCAAGTACGTTGGTGCCCCGTACCCGCATGAGCAAGACACCGTCGGACAAGCCACCCAAGAAGTCTGAGGAAAGCGTTTCGCCGTCGGCTCCCAAGCCAGTGCGCGCAAAACGCGACGTCATCCCCTTTGGTTTGTCGGCCGCTCAATTCGTCTATGTGACGCGAAAGATGCTGGCAGCGGCGCGGTTGGTGTGTCGTCATTCGGGGATTTCTCCTGGGGACGCGGTGCAACAGGCGTTCGTCAAGGCCCTATGCAAGCCCATCACTGAGCGACCGTCAATCCAGAATGAAAAAAAGTTTGTCGCATGGTTATGTACGTTGGCGAAATATGAGGCCATGACGAACCGCCAATCCCAGCGTCGTAGAGCGCAACGTGAGGTCGATATAAATACGGATATGACCGAATTGCTGGACGCCTCGGCCTCCATTAGCGCCGTGGAAGCACGTAAAATGTTGGAGGACCCGCTCAGAACGCTCGATAAGGCGGATCAGGAGTTTCTTCGTGCACTATTCGTCGAAGGAAAAACCATTGAGGAGCTAGCAGCCGAACAACAAGTTTCCCGGTCGAAGTTGGAATATCAGCGGCAGCGGATCCTGGACTTGCTTTACGCGGCTGTTCAATTCACGGTAGTCGCGCTGGTGCTGGTGCCGAGGAAAGCGCGAGCGTTTGTCGCACATGCCAAGCAACAGACTTCGCAAATGCTGATGCAAGCAGCGCATGTCGGCGGAACCTGTGCGGTAACCGTGGTTTGCGGCATGGTCTTGCCTACGGGTTCGTCCGAATGGACCGACCCGGTTCGGGTGAGTTTGACGAAGAGTAATACCGAGCAGACGAACACAACAAAAGCGGCGGTATTCGAGCCATCTTTGGTTCCGAAGGTTGAGCCGGAAGAACCGAAAGCCCTTGACGCCGCGACAAACGAGTGCTCGGCTGTGGACATGAAGTCCACGAAAATTGCAAGTTATCTCCAGGAAACCCTGGTTCCGTTGGCGTTTGTTGTTGCCCCTGCGCTGACGCAAGTGGCGTGCGTCGGTACGGAACAACAAACGCCCCCAGCGCGCCAACCAGAGGAGGAGCCAACGGAGGAGCCCGATGGCTCTCCCGATCCCTATGACGTTGCGTGCGACAACTATCGAATGTGGCGAGTTCAGTGCCCAACTAGGGAGGAGTGGTACAGGGGCGTGCGACCCCGGTAAAACCGGCATCGATGGTAGTGATCGTGTCGCACGAGGCCACGTGTCGATGAACAGGGCGTCGTGCGGCTCCATCGCCCAGCCGGCAGTGTAAGCATTCGCGCGTGCAAATGAGCGTCCCAGTAAAACTGGCCGGTTTATGAAACCGCCTAGGCATCCGGTTGGATTGGGACGTTCATTCGTGCTCGTGAGCTGATTTGTAGACCAGGAGGGCGTGATGAATCGGTGTGATCTTTCCATCGACGGAATCGACGAACGGCTTCATGTCCGGCATTTTCATATTCACGAGGCCCTCTCGACAAACTTCGTTTGCAGCGTCGTCGTGCGGGCAGTAGCTCCAGATATCGATATCGACGCACACATTTGGGCGTCGGCGGTTTTTTCGCTACAAGCGGGCCTCACGCATGTTGAAGGTGGCGGAGCACGGCAATGGGCGGGCGTCGTGGAAGCCATTCGGCAAATAGATGTGGAGCCCTCCGGTTTGTCGACGTATGACATTCGCATCGTATCGCGGCTCTTCCTGCTGACGCAAAGCCACAACTATCGCATTTTCCAGCGTAAAACCATTCCCGAGATTATCGAGACGCTGCTCGAAGAATGGCACGTCGAGCGCAAGCTGCGGTTGTGTCGAGATTCTTTTCCGACGCTCGCCTGCCGCACACAATATGGAGAAAGCGATTTCTCCTTCATCCTGCGGCTCTGCGAAGAAAGTGGCATCACCTTTTACCATATTCCCGATCCTTATTTTGGCAGCATTATCTTGTTTACGGACGATCCGTCCGCGAATGCATCGCGTGCGGGGGCGCCATTGCCATTCGAGGCCGCACCAAACGAATCTGCAGAGGCCGAGTTCGTAACAAGAGTGGCGCTGCATCGCACGCGTTCGCCCCGCAGAATCATCGTGCGCGATATGGATCCACGAAGGCCATATTTTCCACTTCATGGCAAAGCGGACCCGTCGACTGCTATTTTGGCGCGGGGATACGATTATCATTATGCAGTTGGTGCGATGAAAGTCGATGGGGCGGCGGCGCCGAACAGTGGGCGCTACGATCCAAAGATGGGCAACTCGCTGGCCGAGCGAATGCTTTTGGCCGAAGCGGTGCACGCTCGACAGGCGTCATTCGAGACAAACGCCTACGATATCGCCCCCGGTAACGTCATAACCATTGCAAACCATCCGCATCCGCTGCTTGATCCGACGAGTCGCGCATTGCTCGTCACGGAAACGACAATCGAAGGCGATCACGACAAAGAATGGCGTATGTCCTGCCAAGCCGTTTGGACGGATGTACCCTACAAACCGCGTCAAACGACCCCTCGGCCGATGGTCCACGGGCTGCAAAGCGCAATAATCGTGGGGCCCAAAGACCGCGCAATCCATACCGACGCTCAGGGCCGCGTCAAGGTGCGGTTTTTTTGGGACGATCGGGCACACGAACGTGCGGACGACGAGCATGCATCTGCCTGGATACGCGTCGCGCAGACGTGGGCGGGCGCGGGTTTTGGTGTTCATACGATTCCCCGCATTGGCCAAGAAGTCTTGGTCGGATTTCTCGGCAATAACCCAGACGAACCAATCATCGTCGGTCAAGTCCCGAATGCGCTCACCCCGCCGCCTTATCCTTTGCCTCAACACGATACCAAAACGGTCATTCGTACGCAATCGACGCCGAACGGCGATGGATTTAATGAGATCAGCTTCGAAGATCAAAAAGGCAAAGAATTGCTTTATATGCGCGCCGAGCGCGACCACGAGACGCACGTACGCAACGAAGCGCGCGAGCTGGTGGACGGTATTCGCCGGCAATTGGTGCGGAATGACGAACACAATGCGGTCGGCGGGGATCGGCGCGTGCATGTGCACGGCAATGAGCATGAAACCATCGATGGCGCTACGCGGATCGCAATTGGTGGCCCGACATCGCTGCAAACAAATGATGATATCGATGTGGGTATTAATGGATCTTTGTCGCTGAACATTGCGGGCAATTTGCATGTACGTGTGGGCGGAGCGATTGTCCTGGAAGGAAAAGATGCGACGCTTGCGGGAGCCGGAGGCGCGTTTTTCCGGGCCTCGGGTGGATTGGCAATGGCCTCGACTTTTTTGGAAAATGCGGGTGCGCCGGGCATTGGTGGACCGAGCGACCCGGACGAACCAGAGCCACCAATACTTCCCGCATCGTTTCGGGCGCCGATGCCGAAGAAAATCGTGCGTTTGCCCGTGCTCGGATGGATTGGTTCCGGCGCTGTTCCGCCGACTGGCACGATGACGGACGACGCCGTCTTGTGTCGGTTCATTTGCGATTGCGATGCGGCGAAGGGAGCAGATGGGCAGCGTCGAGCATCGCAGGTGTGCTTGACGAATCGATTGCGCGCCTATGATGCGGCGCTCGGTGGCAAGTCGAAGATGAAAGCCGAAGTGCCTTATGATATGACGCAGAATCCGCCTGTGCCGATCATGAGCCGCAACGAACCGTCACGACCAACGACGGGCAGCCCAAGGGGATCGAAAGTTCCTGATATCATTGTGGTCAAAGACCCCAGTACATCGCCGACGCACGACAATATTGAACGAATCATCGAGGTGAAGTTTGGCAAGGACAGACTCAGTGAAGAGCAGCGGAACAGGTACCGACAAATCGGGGGACCATCTGCGCCCGTGGAGGTCTTCACGCCTGAGACGTGCGGGTGCGGCGAGCGGGAGAAGGAAAAGGAGCGTGTGCGAGTGCCCAATGAGGAGATTATGATGGCACTCATCGCCATGATGATTCTATTGTTGATCCTCGATGACGTCGTTGGAGGGCTAGGCGACGACGTCGCCATTCCGCCGCTCGTAGAAGAACTTGCCAAGCGTCTCGCGCCATTGTTCAAACCGGGTGTGGTGGTCCCGTGAAAGCTGAAAAAGGAAAAATGGATTCAAGTGAAAAACAAGAACTCGCACTCGGTGCACTCAATGAATTTCTCACCATTCGTGATGCGAAGGGTCGGACTGCGCTGACTGTTGGTCTCATTGTCACGGTCTACTTCGAAAATCCATCATCTCAGCGAGTGCGGCAAGCGGTTGCGGATATTGCAGATCGCTACATCGCCGAGTTTCACAAAGAGCTGGTGTGGACTCAGCAGCCCAAAACAGGCCGTGTGCACTCAATAAGAAAGAATCGCGTTCCTCTACCTGGTGCATGGATTCCGCAACTATCGGAAGGCGAATCTTGGTCGCTGGGTTTTTATGGCGGGGAAGATATTGACGGAGCGTCTCCTTTCCTCGTGGGTGGTCTTGGAGATCCGTATCGTAAGGACGTCCTCGGCTACGTGCATATCCACCTTCCGATGCGCTGGCACGCCGATTATCCAGGCGAATTTCCCTCGTACGTGCTCGATCTCTGCCAGCGCATACGGCCTGTGAGTGGTTATGCCGGGGTGGGATTTCAATTGCCAAGGACGTATGAGGGTCAAATCAAATCCGAATTTCTCATAGCGCCGCTTGCCAAACGGTTCCCCGGCGTGGAAGTGGACGAGCCGATCGAAACAATGCACTGCATCGAAAAAGGAGGCATTAAAGGTGTAAATTGGTTGACCATCCTCGACGATCGATACCTTCCCGAAGTGGGCGGGCTGGATTACCTCCGCATGCGTTTGCCCGAGAATGCGTTCCCATTCTACAAATACGACGGCGGGCTGATCATCCAGGCGGGACCCTGGCCGCAGATTGGTGACACCATGAAAAACCTATGGCCCGAGCACTATGTGACGCTCACCAAGGTGCTGAAAAAGATCCAAATCAAAGAGCATTATGGCATCATTCAAAAAAAGCGCGGCGCCATGGACAACGACGCAATGAAAGAATGGATATTCCGATTTGATGGGAAGTGATTGCCAGCGATGGCAGCAACGTTCCGCACGCCGACCTTCTCGCGCAGAAACCGCTTTGGCTTGCAGAGCCCATCAACGCCTTGTTCGCTCAAGGTCTTCCCCAACCCCTCGTTGCAGCAGGACACCCCCTATGGGCTCTTGAGGGCTTGCGTTGTGGACAGAAGGCCCTACCCCACCCGACCGTTATTTGCTGGACGTATTGTTTTGCGTCCTCTCGAGCTTGACGGTTTCGCAGCCTTTTTCT
>DAOMZH010000139.1:0-16256 GCA_035437985.1 Polyangium sp. (in: bacteria)
CTTCGGCAATGATTCGCGCAAGCGCTTCGTGGCGGGGAATCAGCTGGGGCATATTGCCAGAGAATAATGCAAAACAATGCGAGTCGACGCATATTGTGCGGTGATTCGACATACACCCAATTGCGAAAAGCAGAATATCGTTCGCGTCAAGATTGTTTTGTGAACTGCACAAATTTTGCAAAAAGGAACCACAGCTTAAAAAAGTTGGCAAGTATTCTAGAAATCCCGGTATTATACGCGAGAATTGGGTATAGTTTGCAGGATAACGAGGTACCGGAGCAACGCGTGGCGAGTCTGACGGAAAGTGATGCGCAGAGTCGGCCAATGGAAGCGCAGTCGGAAAACTGGTTTCGACTCGTGGTCGAAGCGGCGCCGAACGCGATGCTGATCGTCTCTGAATCCGGCGAAATTGCACTTGTCAACCGAAAAGCGGAAGCTCTATTTGGATATGAGCGGAACGAGTTGCTGCGCATGAATGTGGGTCAGCTCATTCCTCCGCGTTGGCGCGCCGCGCACGGGACGCACGTCACGGGGTATTTTGCGAAACCCGAAATGCGGGCAATGGGAGCGGGGCGGGAGTTATTCGGACTTCGTCGGGATGGGACGGAGGTTCCAATCGAGATCGGCCTCAATCCGGTGGAGACGGCGCGCGGGCGATTTACTGTGGCTTCGATTATCGACATTACGCAGCGCAAGCAGGCCGAGCAACAATTGAAGTTGGTTGTGGATGCCGTACCGAATGCGATGTTGTTGGTTGACCGCTCGGGGCGGATCACGTTCGTCAATAAAAACGCAGAAGCACTTTTTGGATATGATCGCAGCGAGTTGATTGGCCAAGCTTTGGAGATGCTCGTTCCTACCCATGCGCGAGCTCGACATCCGGAATTCGTGCGGGATTTTTTCGTCAATCCACAGGCTCGTCCGATGGGCGCAGGCCGGGATCTCCATGGTCGACGTAAGGATGGGGCGGAGATCATGATTGAAATTGGTCTCAATCCAATTGAGACGGCGGAGGGATTGTGCACGCTCGCTTCGATCATCAATGTGACGGAGCGGCACAAGCAGCAGGAAGAATTGCGTCGAAGCAATGAGGAGCTCGAACAATTCGCGTATGTAGCGTCGCACGACTTGCAAGAGCCATTGCGTATGGTTGCAAGTTATACGGAATTATTGGGGGAGCGGTACCGCGGAAAACTCGACGAGCGCGCCGACAAGTACATTCATTATGCAGTGGATGGGGCCCGTCGAATGCAGCGGCTCGTGTCGGATTTGCTCTTGTATTCGCGGGTGGGCACGCAGGGCGAAGAGCTCGTGGCGCTGTCTGCGCAATAAATTTTGAAGCGTGTGCTGTTGACGCTTGGTTCCAGCATTCGAGATTCGGGCGCTACGATTGATGTTGGTCCGTTGCCGATGGTGCTCGCGGACGACGGACAATTGACCCAAGTTTTTCAAAATTTGATTGGCAATGCGATCAAGTTTCGTTCTTCGCGTCCCCCACATGTGACGATTGGAGCGGCGCTCGAGAAAGGGCTTTGGCTATTTCAGATTCGGGACAATGGAATTGGCCTCGACATGAATTATCACGAGCGCATTTTTCAAATGTTTCAACGTCTTCACGAACGCGGAAAGTACGATGGTAGTGGCATCGGGTTATCGATTGCCAAACGAGTTATCGAGCGTCATGGCGGACGTATCTGGGTCGAATCCGAGTTGGGCATTGGAACGACATTTTTCTTTACATTGCAGCCCGCATCGAAAGCAGGGACACCACGATGAACGTCTTGCGCGTGCTGCACGTTGAAGACAATCCCGGAGATGCGGATCTCGTGCACGAGATCTTTTCGGAATCGCCCCGACGCATCGATATTTCGCTGGTCGTCGACGGCGAGAGTGCGGTCGATTATCTCTTACGCCGAGGCGAGTACGTGGGCATCGAGCGGCCGCACCTCGTCCTTTTGGACCTCAATCTCCCGAAACTAAATGGTCGCGATATCCTTTCGCTCATAAAACAACACGAAGACCTGCGAAAATTACCCATCGTCGTGTTCACCTCGTCGGACGCCGAGTACGATCTCATGCAGAGCTACGCTCTCGGGGCAAATTGTTATGTAACAAAACCCTTGGACTTGAAAGCTTTTCAGCATAACGTCCAAGCCATTCGAGACTTTTGGTTCTCGGTTGCTCAATTGCCTTGAAAAACACCCAGACCTCGAGAGGAGGAAGGTCCATATTTGGCGATAATGGCAGGCGAATTGGGAATTTGCCATTGAATTTTGCACCGGTGGATCAAGTCATTATGCGACATGCGCTCTTGGTACAAAAATGAATGCAAACAACAAAGACATGCAGGTCATGGATGCACGTTTGGCGGACACCGGCGCTTCAATTTGTGGTTCGCCGCTTGACTCGGAACAATGCCGCAAGTAGGCTCGATTTTATCGAGCTGTGCGACGTCCGCGAAAGTAGTGAGAATGATCAATACGCGCCATACCATCCTGCTCGTCGAGGGCAATCCGGGAGATGCGGATCTTGCGTCCGAATACCTTGCCGATGGGGCGACATACGCGTTCGAGATTTGTCATGTCACTCGGCTGTCGGATGCATTCAAGGTTTTGGGCGCCAAGCCCGTGGACGCTATTTTGCTCGATTTGAATCTCCCTGACTCGAGCGGGCTGGATACCGTCATTCAATTGCGTCCGGCAGCGCGTGGAGCGCCAGTCATTGTGTTGGCGGGTCAAGTGGACGATTCTTTTCGCCAGCAACTGCTCGATAGCGGCGCGGATGAAGTGCTCAGCAAAGATGGCAGTTTTGGGCGCCTTTCAGGGCGCGCGATATTGTCGATCATTGCGCGGTGGTCGCGGGTCTACCACCGGCAAGTCGAACGCTTGCTCGATGCGACCCCGGACGCGATCATCGTCATCAATCACGATGGCGTCGTTCGCTACGTCAATGAAGCGTCGCTCCGACTTTTCGGCCGCCCCCGAGCTTTTTTCATTGGCGAATTGCTCGGGTTCTCGGTGCACGATGCTGCTCCCGTCGAAATATCGATTTGGAATGGCACGGAGGAGCGGCACTGCGAAATTCGCGTCGTGCCCTTCGAATGGCAAGGCGAACCGACCTATTTGGGTTCGATTCGTGACCTGACGGAACTCAAACGTTCCCAAGCCGAAGCGATCAAAAAAGAACAATTGGCCCAACACCGGGCGCGCCTCTTGCGACGCTTGTTGGACGATATCACGCAAGTCGCCACCAAATATGGTTTGACCGACGTCCGTGATGCAACCGCGCTGGTGCTCGGGACACCCAATACGGAAATTCTCTCGGAAGAGATCATTGCCAACGTGCTCCCCCCCTTCGATAATGCATTTCGTGGGTATGTCGAGGCAAACGCAAATTTGAACGCGGCCAAAGAAGTCGCAGAATCTGCCGCTCGAGCCAAAGCGACATTCTTGGCCACCATGAGCCACGAATTGCGCACGCCGATGAATGCCGTGATTGGAATGGCCGGCTTGCTGGAAAAAACGTCCCTGACGATGGAACAGCGGGATTTCGTCGACACGATTCGAACGAGCGGCACCCTGCTCCTGTCGATTATCAACGACATTCTGGATTTCTCCAAAATCAATGCCGGGCGCATGGAGCTCGTCAAAGAGCCAACTCGCCTGCAAAAAGTCCTCGAACACTCGATTGCTTTGATCGCTGCCAAGGCACAGTCGAAGAAACTGCAACTGAATCACGTCATTGACCGCGCGGTGCCCGAATACATCCTCGTCGATCCAGTTCGCTTGCAGCAAGTCCTGGTCAATCTTCTCACAAACGCCGTAAAATTCACCGAAAAGGGAAGCATTGACGTGACGATCCGTCCGGTCCCCTCTGACCTTCCCGATAACGACATTTTGCTCGAATTTGCTGTACGCGACACTGGAATTGGAATTCCCGCAGATCGGCTCAATCAACTTTTTACGGCGTTCACCCAGATCAATGCTTCGCCCACGCGCGAATACACAGGAACGGGTCTGGGTTTGGCCATTTCCAAAGAGCTCGTCGAACTCATGGGTGGAGGATTTCGAGTCACTTCGGAACACGGCAAGGGCTCGACGTTCACGTTCACCATGGTGACACGCCCAATGCCCGTACCTGCAGGTGGCGGCGCAAGACGATTTTCAATGCAATCGGCAAGCGGTCGACGTGCATCTGCGGCGGGGACAGCGCCCGAAACGACGATGGCGCAGCGATTACCGCTACGTATTCTCATCGCCGAAGACAACCTCGTCAATCAGCGGGTGCTGCGACTTTGGCTCAAGCGGTTTGGCTATGAAGCCGACGTCGTGGACAATGGCGCTCGTGCCGTAGATGCTGCAACAAGCCAACCCTACGATGTCATTTTCATGGACGTCCAAATGCCACTAATGGATGGACTTGCAGCAACACGCGCGTTGCGAACGTCCGAAGTAGGCGCGCATCGGACCTACATCGTGGCGCTCACAGCCGGAGCCACCATCGAAGAACGCAATGCTTGCTTGGCTGCAGGAATGGACCAATTCATGGGCAAACCATTCCAAGAATCGCAACTCGTCGACGCCCTCGAACGTTGCGCAACCCGACGCGCAGCCGCGCAAACACAATCGAATTCAGCGTCGAATTGACGTCTGCTCTCACCCATCCGCGCTACGCTTCGATGTGCGCGGCTCCGTCGGCACCTCGGCTCGTGTGCAATTCTTCGTAGGTGTGTTCCAATTCAGCAAAATCCTTTACCCACAGCCGACAATCCGCAAGCCGAATTTTGATTTGTTCGAGGGTTTGTCGCGCTTCCTCGAGCGATCGGCGGTGCAATGCAGTTCGTAAGCGCCAATAAAGGATCTCGAGCATCACTTGCGGATCGGATTCAGTTGCTGCTACGACCAAAACTGCATCCCAGGCTGCCACGACGTCGCTCGGTTTCTCCCCATTCGCGGTGAACTCGGACAACACCAATCCAACCAAGGCGTGATTCCATCGTGCGCGCACCGCGGAAACAGTCGCAATGTTGTACGACCGATTGATCCATTCATACAAGCGAGCCGCCTCCTCGAATGCATTCGTCGCAATCAAAATGCGGGCGTGCAAAAGAGACGAGGTAATGAATGCCGGCTCGAAAAATCGTTCCGTCAAGAATTGAGCTCGACGGCCAAATTCAACGGCTGCCCCCCGGTCGTCAGTCCAAAGCAACAAGGTCGCGATGTTATGCGTCGCCACACGCTCGAGCCAAGGATTGCCGACTTCGCGCGCTAGATTGGTCGCCCGTTGCAGGTCTTCCATTGCCCGATCCAACGCGCGCCGCGCATGCCACAATGCAATGCGATTGGCCAATGCCCCACATAGATGCGGGCGATCATTCACCGACTCCAACAAGCTGACGACCTCGTTGAATCGTTCTTCCGCCTCGTCGAGGCGGCCAACAATCGCCAATTGGAAGCCAAAAAGCACGAGAGTAATGACCAATGCATCGTAATCGTCGGCTTGCTTCGCCGCAATGCGCGCGTGCTCGAAAGCCTCGATTGCTTCACTGGCTTTACCCATACGATGGGCCGCCCGACCTTGCGCCACCAACAGTCGCACGCGGAGATCCTGCGCGTCGAGCTCCGCGACGATTGGTTCGGCAAGACGCACCATTTCAACGGATGTCGAAAATTCACGACTCCAATCGAATGCTGTTGCTTGTTCGAGAAGAACTTCCGCCTGCATTCGCCGATGTCCGAGTTCTTCGGCCAGCTCCCGAGCACGACGGAAGTCGTCGATTGCGTCTTTGACTCGGGTCACACGATATCGAACAATCCCTCGTCCAAAATATGCTTGCGCCAAATCCAGCTTGTCTTCTGCAGGTGCGTGCACGAGGACGCTACTGTAGGAACGATCGGCTTCGACATGTCGGTGTTTTTGCCGCAATAGACCACCCAATTGCAGAAATGCCTGCGCCGCGGCTTTGCGTTCCCCGAGCGCCGCCGCATGCCGACCTAGGCGTTCGAAGGCATCGGCATTCGACGTCGCGGACGACTCGGTGATTCGTTTCCACAATTCGAATGCATGCCGATGAACCTCTTGCCGCTGGCCGGGATCGAGCGTCTCATAAATGGCGCCTTCCAAAACACCATTTTGGAATGAATATCGATCACTTTCATTGCGCCGTAAGACTCCACGACTCGTCAATACGCCGAGGGCCACGTCGGTGTCGAGGGGCGAGCCTGCTTTTCCCGTGCGATCGAGAGCGTCGAGAACATGGTGCAATTCTTCGCGGCCGAAAGACATTCCGAGCACTGCACACAGGCGCACGCACGCCGCAAGCTCGGGCGGCATTTGATCGAGTTGGCGCACCGCGAGCCATTGCCACGCAGGAATGGGAGGCAATACCTCGACCTCGGCGGTGGCCACGTAGTAATTGTCGACATGTTCGCGCTTGCGCACGATCCCCGAACGTTTCAAAGCCCGAACGACTTCGCGCAGACAGAATGGATTGCCCCCGGACCAATTTGCCAATCTTTCGAGTACGGCGTCGGGCGGATATTCTGCGGGATGCAACAGTTTCGCAGCAAGTTCTTTCGTCGCCGTATTGCTCAATGGCGCCATCGCAATACGATCGAAATAACAGGTACGACGCCCCCACACTCGTCGTTGTTCGTCGAAAATGGGCGATGCAGCGACGAGAACCCATAATGGCAGATTTTCACCATCGAGCGTAACGTATTCAAGCGCATCGAGAAGCGCGTCATCCGCCCGATGCGCGTCGTCGAGAATCACCGCGACGGGTTTTTCCCGCGCCCGACGGCGGAGCGCTTGCGCAATTGCCCGGGTGCGATGCACGGTTTGATCGCCAGCAAGCGGTTCCTTCCAACCAAAAAGCGCCGCTATGGCCTCGACGGCTTGCCCTGCCACCTCCTCGTCCACCGTCCGGTGAAAAAACTCCGCAATGTCCGCTGGCGCCTGCTCTGGCGCATCCACGAGCTGCCCTAGAATGCTGGCACTATCACGCATTCCATCGGTCGTGCCGGAAGCTGCCGACGTCGCAAATACGACATGCGCATCGGGGAAGTGAGCCTTGCAATATTCAATGGCATGTTCTGCCAAACGCGTTTTTCCAAGACCGACATCGGCAATCAAAGTGGCCAATCGGGGAACTCGCTGACCAAATGCCGCTCGAAGGCCATTTTCGATGATCGCCAGGGGTTCGTCTCGTCCGATGAGCAGCCGGTCGAGCATCGAGGATCGCGTGGGTGCATCGAAACGCCCCGGCTCCGAGGGAATTGCTGCAGGCATTTCGGCCGGCCGCAAACTGGGACGTAGACTTTTCGGTCCTACGGATATCGGCCCGGCAACGGATTCAGGAGGCAAAATCGACTCCAAGTCATTGGTCATCACCAGGCCCGACCAAGGGTTTGTCGGAAGCCAGGTCTCCGGGCGCTCGACTGCGGCCCCATAAACCAGGGGAGCCCCGCGCTCTTTGCGCCGAATCGTAATGGGGGCCAGATGCAAGGCTACACGGCCATTTTTCTGGACGATCTCGCGAGCCGCCGCGATTGCGGCCCCGGCTGGATCATCTGTCTCGAATCCCGCAAAAATCGCCATGTATTGGGCTCCGCGCTGACGCACGACATGCCCGCGTGAAGCTTTGATTCGATTGCAAATCAAGGCCGCAGGTCCGGCAATTTCCGCAAACAACAATACCGTTGGATGTCGACCCTCGGAAAGAAGTTTGGAAGACGAAACCGACGGATTAGGTACGCTCCGCGGAGCCGTGATACTTTTCAACAATGGCTCGACTTCGACAATCTCGCGAATCGCCCGCAAAAGTGCGTCGGCGTTCATTGGACGGCGCGAAGGATCCTTCGCCAAACAAGCAAGTATCAATTGTTCCCAAAGCGGCGGAACGGGCGCAAAATCACTCGGTCGAGGCGGACGCAGCGAGACATGGCCATGTTCCACCATTGCGCCACTACCCACGAACGGAACTCGAAGCGTAAATAGTTCATAAAGTAAAACCCCAAAAGCATATACATCGGCCCTCGAGTCTACTTCATCCGAGCCCCGCACGGATTCAGGCGCCATGTATTCGGGGGTTCCAATCGCCATACCTGCACGCGTGATCCGCGGCTCGCGAATTTCGGACTCCCGCAATGTCGCTTTTCTCGCCAACCCAAAATCGAGCAGCACGATTCCCGATCCCGAATCGGCAATCACGATATTTTCCGGCTTCAAATCCCGATGCACGAACGATTGCGCATGGACAGCATCGAGCGCCTTCACCACCCCCTCGGCTATCGATGCCACCCACGAAGGCCCCGGAAGCAAAGGTCGCGCGGCTAGAGTCTGGGCCAAAGTTTCGCCTCGAATCAATTCCATTACAATGAATGGTTTGCCGTCGACGAGACCACTTTCGTAACATTGTGGAGCGTACGGAGGTCCAACGTATTTCAATATTTCAGCTTCACGCGCAAATCGAGCCGCTGCGGCTTGCATGTCGGAATGACCAACCTTCATTGCCACCAGCAATCCGTCGGATTCTCGAATCGCCGTCCATACCCGAGCATACCCTCCGTCACCGAGCCGGTCCTTCAGAATATATCCAGGTATTACAGGAATTTCGGACGATAGTTCATCTTCGGAGGGTTGGGCCACCGAAGGCGCCAATTGGCCATCATTTGGACATGCAGCTTTGGGGGTGAGACGTCTATGACAAGCAGGGCATCTAGGCATGGAAATGTCGGTCAAGAACTCTGTACGACCGGTAGACTGACATGATATCATTCTCCCGGTCAACGTGAAGATTCAACATGGCGAACAAAATGGGTTGGCAGAGACGCTCGAGCACACGGCAGACGAGTCTTTGCGCGGCGTAAACCTCGGAAATGACATCGTGCCCGTGGGGACGATGATCTCGAACTATCGAATCAACGGAGTCATTTCGTGTGGAGGGTTTGGTACGGTGTATCGGGCGACGCATACCGAAACGGGCGCGCCAGCCGCGGTCAAGATCCTTCATCCTGAGCTCATCACCCACGACAATGATGCCCTCCGCTTCAAACGGGAAGTCGAAGTCATTCGCCGTTTGCAACACCCAAATGTCGTCGAAGTATTCGATTTCGGGCAGCTTCCCGATGGTCGACCGTTTTTCGTGATGGAACTATTGGCCGGTGAAACCCTCGAACACCGGCTCCTTTCCCGGGGACGTTTGACGATCGACGAAACACTCGACGTCCTCGAACCATTGGCGAGTGCCCTCGATTTGGCCCACGCGCAAGCTGTGATTCATCGCGATCTCAAACCGTCAAACGTCTTCCTGGCGGATGATGTCAATGGCCACACTCGCGTCGTACTCCTCGATTTTGGCGTCGCAAAGGTGCTGGGCCCCAATGAGCAATCCCTCACGGCCTCCCGCCAAATTATTGGCACGCTTGCCTGTATGTCCCCGGAACAACTCCTCGGAGAAAAGGTGGACGCGCGGACCGATATTTATGCGGTCGGCATTTTGGCTTATGCCATGATTACAGGAAGAACCCCATTTGACATCGGGAACGACGACTCGGACAATCCAGTCGTTTTTCTCTATACGCGTTATGTGCGTCCTGTCGCGCCAAGCCAACATGTACGCATCGATCCTGCGCTCGATGCGCCGTTACTTCGCGCCCTCGCCCAGGATCCGACCGAGCGTCCAGCGACCGTGGGAGAATTCGTCGAATCGCTCAAATCCATCATTCGCGGGCCGAGCACCACGAATCCACGTACCGAAGGCTCCACGAATCGCCAGGGAATCGCGGTCCACATCGAAATCAATGTCGATTCGAGCGCCTTGGACGAACCGGACGAATCGCTTTTGCTCGATTTGGAAACCATCCTCCCCACAGCGGCGAGCTCGTTATGGGAGGCCGGTCTTTTGCCGGTCGTCGAAACAGGAAACAATTTGCTGGCCGTCGTGGCTTGTCCAGATGACAAGAGCCTCTGGCCGTCATTACGTAAGCGCGTGGTCGAAACCGTAATTCAGGCCCGAGAGCGGACAGCGAAACGCGCCAATGGTGATCCTCGAATTCGGCTGACGTTCGTCGCGACAACCGGATCCATCGTAACGAATGCCGACGGTGCATTGATTGGTGGAGGATTGCTCGACCCGGCTACATGGCTGCCATCATTTCAAGACGAAGGCGTGCTCATGTCGAAGATCTTGACCGAAGGGCTCGATCTCGTTGGAACTTCGCCCCCCGAAGCGCCAGACTTCATTTTTCTCAGCAATTCGTGACCATTGCTCGGTCACAAGCACAAAGAATCTTGGGTTTGTACCCGAATCGTCTGCGAATATCCTCCGCCATTCGGGCAATTCCAGTAGGGACCATTGGCAGTGCACTTGCTGCTACATGTCCCAATATATTGCACGCCACACAAGAGCCCAAGGTTGTCACATAGGCGCAGATTGAGCAAATTCGATGCATTCACGAGACACTGATTCGTGAGGTCTTGCTCGCTGCATACGTACGCCGTGAACGCTGGGGTCAATCCGGTCAGCGGAGTCGTCGAAGAAAAGAGGTCGCCGAAAGCCGATGATTCCTCGAATGGATATTGGTCATCGAGACTCGTGCTCTCATGAAGCGGATCATGGTCGCCTTCGAGCAAAATCGGCACCGGGAGCCCAAGGGCATTGAGACGCTGCACCATGCACGCCGTTACCCACCTTCGACCGTCGGTATCGAGTGCTTGCGTGCGCCAATTCGTCGCTAGCCCGACCATCCCTTGATAAACGGCGTTATTATGAGGGTTCTTTACCGATTGCGTGCTGTCGAGCGCGCATTGGACCGCATATTTGATCGTGTCGTAACACACGGCCGAAATGTCGGGCATATTCGGCATCGTACCACCAGCGTTCGCAATGGCTCCCTTGCCGAGCGCGCGGAGGGTCTTCTGCGCACCGACGCTCCAAAAACACGTGGGAAGCATGCCGTTATGGGACTCGAACGCCGTTGGGCTCAATCCAACATCCGTTCCCTGCTCATCACGAACCGCGGCGCTATCCTCGTCCTCACCCGCACATCCCAAAAAGCCCAATGCACAACCCAGGCCCAGTGCTGTGGTAGATATGAGTTTGCGGTACATCATGATGACACCTCTCCATTTTTACTAAGTCGAACCGTCAAATGCGCAAGCAACAACCGTGCCCGAGCGCATGAGCGCATTCGACTTAGCGTACCGTTACGTCAGCCAAGGAGCAAGGGCAGGATTCACGTCAAGTTTGTGACGATGGCAACGAGGGGTGCCTGCTACAGCCATCAGTGATTGCATGCTGCAACCATCACCAGGTCGTTCTCCTGCCCACTCATTCCTCCGTTGCGCTGATCCCGTGACGCCGAATCAACTCGCGTAGGTAGTTGCGATCCATACGTGCCGCGCGTGCGGATCTGGAGAGGTTTCCTTCGTTTTTCCGGACAAGCGCTTCGATATAACCACGTTCCCATCGGGCAACAGCCTCCTCCTTTGCAGCTCGAAATGAATGTTTGTCCAGATCACTAGCAAAATTGCTCGCGTCGGGACGGTTATTCAATACAGTCCCGGACACGGGATGCAAAGTTTCGAACCACGTCGAAGGATCGCCCATTAAAATGGCGCGTTCGACCGCACTTCGCAACTCCCGAACGTTTCCGGGCCAATCATGCTTTACAAACGAAGCCAAAAGGTCCATGGAAAGTGGCGGATCCATTTCGCGCGCAAATTGTTGATAGAAATGATGAACGAGCAATGGAATGTCCTCGCGTCGTTCGCGCAATGAAGGAAGTCGTAAACGGACCGTATTGAGCCGATAAAACAAATCCGCTCGAAACGTACCCCGATTCACCTCGAAACGTAAATCGCGGTTTGTTGCAGCAATGATCCGTACGTCAAGACGTACGGGTTCGAGGCTCCCCAATCGCCGCACGACCCGTTCTTCCAAGGCACGAAGCAGCTTGGGCTGCATATCGAGCGGCAATTCTCCTACTTCGTCAAGAAAAACCGTACCACCCGCAGCGCTCTCGAAGGCTCCGGGGCGCGACACATGGGCCCCAGTAAACGCTCCTTTGACATAACCAAAAAGTTCGGCTTCGATGAGGCCCGGAGGAATCGAACCGCAATCGATGATCACGAATGGGCCACCCGACCGAGGACTTTTTTCGTGAATCATCTCGGCAAGCAATCCCTTGCCCGTACCTGTTTCACCTTCGACGAGGATCGTGGAATCGGACGCGGCAATGCGTGGCAACAAAGCAAAGATATGCCTCATTGCCACGCTTTCGCCCAAAAGACGCCCTTGATGCACTCGTTCGGCCAATGGTTCGACGATCGGATCCTCGAGGGTAGTGAATTCGAGGCTCGTTTGACCAATTCCGATGTGACAACCAGGCGCAAGATAAGCAGCTGCAACGCGAAACCCGCCCAGCATCGTGCCATTGCGACTTCCAAGGTCGCGAAGAAGAAAGCCATCAGGATTGACGCGAATGCAGCAATGGTGCCGCGATACCGCTCGATCCGTGAGAATCAACTGATTTCCCGGCGCCAACCCGATGTAGAACTCGCCACTGTCCGAAGTTCGCTCGATTCCTGCATCGGGTCCAGAAACGACTTGCACGCGAAATCTCCCAATTCGACGTTCGAGGTGCTGGAGCGTGAGTGTTTCAGTCGTGCGTTCGGCAGCGAATCGAAATGCGGACGGCATAAGCCAAACCGTAGCACGAGACGATTGCTGCCGATCCAGAGTTCTCGCATGAACCTCGCAAACGACTTGTCAGCCTCATTTCCTACTCACCAATGCTGCAAGCCAAGGGAAAGCGCCAAGTCAAGCTCTTATTCGCGCAACCAGCTTCGGATGCGTGATGTCTGGACGAGCTTCATTGCTTCCACGCCGTCACGTCATAACGATTCGTGTCCGCGGGCTCATGCGCCTCGTACACCAACGCCACATCCACACGGCGATCGAATCCATGCGAATACATGCTCAGAAAGCCAAGAGTCCCTTGTTCTCCGACGCTCCGGACCAACATGCGCTCTTGTTTCACGCCTTGCTTGACCAGAATGTCGCGAACTTTTTCCGCCCGAGCCATAGCGAGCATCAGGTTACGATCGGATGAACCACGCGCATCCGAATGACCCACGATTTCGATCGTCTTGTCCTGCGCGGCTTCGCTGTTCACACAAGACGCAAAGTTCTTCAGTTGGATCACGTCCTGCGGCAATGGTTCCGAACTGCCAAACGCAAAATGCGGAGACACTCGGCATTTGACGGCTTCGTCCGGACCAACGGCGAGCTGATGAGCGCGAAAGACGTAGTGCCCTGAATCCGGCGCTTTCACCTCGTACGTCCCGTCCTTGGCGGGCGAAGGCAATGCGGCCGCGGTTTCGACCTGCTTCGGAGAGGATGTCGCGCAACCAGCAACGAGCAGACCGCAAACGAGGGCAAAAGAATGGCGAGTAAACATGGCGAGCTCCTTTCAAGGGCTCCGATATCGTTTGTCGATATCGAGTGTTGATTGATGATCCCCCATTGCAGCGATCGTACCAGGCGCAAGATTTTGGCCTTTTTCGTGTGCATCGTGGCCCCAAAAAGCTTCACATCCCACCATTCAGGGCACTACATCGGTACGCATTACATCGAATTCGTAGAAGGAGACACCATCGCGATTCTGTCCCGGCCGATCGTGGGACACTTTGTCCAAGGTCGAATATCGATCGCGACAACAATGAAGCAAAAATGCCCCAATGCGACATTTCTTGTACGTAGGTCCATGAAATTCCGTTGTGACAATTTAGCTACCAAAATGCCCCACCGAGACATTCATTCTCGGCTCGGATCAACCGGGGCAAATTGGAGCGCAAAAATGCCCCACCGGGGCATTCATTCATCGTCCGTGACGGGTTCGCCCATACGCTGCAGCTTGCGATGAAGCGTGCGGCGATCGATTCCCAAAATCCTCGCCGCTTCGGTCTTGTTTCCCGCAACTTGCCCCAAAACATGACGAATGTAGCGCGCCTCGAGCTCCGTGATCGGCACGAGTTCATCGGGAAAAATGCCACCGCTCGGCAATTCCGGCGAAGATACGGGCTGCCGCGTGCGCACGATGTTCGGCGGAAGATCCGAAACTTCAATGAATTCGTTGGGGGTCAACGCAACCGCGCGCTCGATGCAGTTGGACAACTCGCGAACGTTCCCCGGCCAGTTGTGCGCCAAAAGCAGCTGCAATGCGTCCTCGCGAATCCCGCGCACGACTTTTCTAAACCGCATGCACATCTCGGAAATGTAGTGCTCGACAAGGACGATCACGTCACCAGCACGCTCACGTAGAGGAGGCACTTCGACCGTAAAAACGTTGACTCGATAGTATAAGTCCTCGCGAAAACGTCCCGCCCGGACTTCAGCTTCGAGGTCTCGGTTCGTCGCGGCGATCACCCGCACATCGACAGGCTTTTCGCGCACACCACCTACTGGGCGAATCGCATGCTCCTGCAACACGCGCAGCAGTTTTGCTTGCATACCCGCAGGAATTTCCCCGAGTTCGTCCAGGAACAGAGTGCCTTGCGACGCAGCCTCGAACAAGCCTGGTTTGTCCGACGTAGCTCCGGTAAACGCACCTTTTAGGTGCCCGAACAGTTCACTTTCGAGCAGCGCTTCGGTAAGAGCGGCACAGTTGACCGCAATAAACGCTCCGTGCGCACGACGACTGCGCGCATGCAGCGCCCGCGCGACGAGGTCTTTGCCCGTCCCACTTTCGCCTTGGATCAATACGGTCGCATCGAGCCCCGCAACGCGCGTGAGCAGCTCGCCAAGTCGCCGCATGGCGGGACTTTCGCCCACCAAACCGCAATCGCCAAGCAACGAAGGAAGCGGCGGACGCGGCTTCACTTCTGGGCCAGCAACAGCGCTGCTGGGAGGTGGTTGGGTATCGTCGCTACTGCTCACGTAACGCAAGGTAACTGATGAAACGCCCAAGATCGACGTATTTTCTTGTCGACTGGGACAATATGCCCCACCTGTGGGTCAACATGGTTGCCACAGGTAAAAGCTTCTCGGTCTCAGTCTAGAAAACCGGAGTTGTCGTAACGCTGATTGTTTGGGGTTTTGGGGGGTTTCGGGGGGTCTAGCGCTCGATACGCGACATTCGCAGCACGGGGCGCAACTTGTAGTTGCAAGGTGCAACCTCGACCAGCGATTCACGCACGTCGATATCGAGGACGATACGCGTGTCGCCCTCTTCTTCGGGTTCGATCACGAAAAACGGCTCCACGACACGAATACCCGTGGGATCGATGGTACTTGTGTCAATGGGACAAGACCGACCGTCCTTGAAGACGACACGGCCGCCATCCATCGCATCGAGACGCAAACGAACCTGTGTAATCGGCCCGTGGGCGTCGAGTTCGCCGAGTTCCTCGTCGAGATGATTCCGCAAGTCCAGCAAATTGAGCGTCCCGGGACGATCATTGGTGGATAACCAGGAACCACCTTCTTCGCTGCTCTCTGCGGCGTCTGCTTCATGGGCAATGTGCACATCGACACCGGCAATCTTGAGTTCCACGGCTTTGACATTCGCCGGCGTGGAGCCCGAGCTTTCCAGGGCGAGGCGCACCGTGCCCGTTGGTTCACCATCACCTCCACATGCGACGAGGGCGATGGCAGCGGTAGCACCAATGACAAGTGTTCCGAATTTCAACATGACTTCCTCCTTGACGCGGACGGCTAGCGTAAAACGCATCGAATATGCCTTCCCCGCCAACCGGGTAGTTGGTTTGGTTCATCATGCCGCACCATTTCGTCGTCGACATGGTGCAGGGGAATTTCGTTGCAATCGGTGTGCCTAATTCACGAGATCGGATTCAGACGCCTTGTGCACCACGAAATACAAATAGCAACAAGCCACGATCTGGCCGATTTCTTGCAATGCGCCGGCGCGTGGAATTTAATCTCGCGCGATCACATTTCCAACGTGGGCATCAATTCGTCGCGCAACGTCGCCGCTTACTCACTCGAGTCCGCATCATGAAATGAATCGAATTGCCCGAACGACATTCGCCCTGTTCGGATTCGTCACGTCAAACCACGTTTGGGTGACCCGTCATCGGATCGTAGGCGTCGTGCGAACATCGATCGTGGATGGAGATGCCCCTGTCGATTCGATCCGAACTTTTTTCTCGTGCGTCTGGGTCATACCCGAAAACACACGCACACGCCGCTCTTCACCCACTTTTCCGACCAGCTCGATCGTGCCGTTCCGACG
>DAOMZH010000140.1:0-16240 GCA_035437985.1 Polyangium sp. (in: bacteria)
GTACCGGCGATCGTGGGCGGTGCATTGACGTCGAGTGCGTCGGGAAGAACCAGATCGAGTTCGGGCATGGTCAGCCGCGAAGTCGATTCCGGCATTTCACTGGGCGCAGCACTCACCATCTCCAGTTCGATCGAAGGCAGCGGCAACGACGCCAGTTGTGCCGATGGCAGCACTTCGATCGACGGCGCATCGCTCGAAGGAGCCGCTCCAGACGTGCGACTCGCGCGCGCTTCTGGAGGTGGGGGCATGGATGGAGTTGATTTGGTTCCGTAATAAACGCGGATCGCGTTACGAATGTCGCTAGGTTGGGCGATCATCGCTTTTACGGGCAGTCCGGCGTGTTTTTCGCACTCGCGAAGACCTTCGTCGTTCGAAGGATCATCCATCGCTACGTACAAGGTTTTTCCTTGCGAACGCACGTGGCGCACGTAAATCGGCACCATGCAGTAACGTTCAGCGACGTGATGCGGCACCAAGTTCAACAGCTGTCGCGAGAACTCGATGTGCACGAGCTGCACCCACGGAATGCTGAGTTGATGCGAGAGAACTTGTGTAAGCTGTGTCTCGTTGACCAGTCCGCGTTCGAGCAGCAACGTGCCTAAGCGTCGGCCGTCGTTTCGCTGAAGAGCGAGCACTTCGTCGAGGTCGGATTGGCGGAGCAGTTTGGCGTCGACGAGTAGTTGGCCGAGGCGGATGCGCGCGTTGGGCATAGGAACTCCAGGTTACCCGATGGTTGCGTTGCTATCCAAAAACGCTGGGTGTTCTGATGCATTTGCGTTGGGTTCTTGCTGGGCCCGAGGTTGGTCCCACTGGCATGTTCATGACGGCCCCTCTTCACGCCTGATCGTGATACCGTGCTCTCGTGTCGGAGATTCGCTGCCCTCAATGCGCCACCGCGTGTGATCCGGTACATCGGTTTTGCCACGTCTGCGGTTTTCCCATTTCCGAAGCGGTTCCCCGCACGGATGATCCGCTGATTGGAGCGACATTACCTGGCGGCTACGTCATCCTCGACCTTCTTGGCGTTGGCGGCATGGGTCGCGTTTATCGCGCCGAACAGAAGGCATTGGGACGTACCGTTGCGGTCAAGATCATCCATCCATATTTGTTGGGTGACGAAAGCGCGTCCGTTCGTTTCATTACGGAAGCCCGAGCTTCGAGTCGCCTCAACCACCCGAACATCGTCAGCGTTTTCGATTTTGGAAAATCCGATACCAACCAGCTTTATCTGGTGATGGAGTATCTGCGAGGGCGCGATTTGGCCCGCGTCGATTACGAGGACGGGCCATTACCGTTCAAACGGATCGTCGATGTAATGATTCAAGTCCTCGCGGGGCTCGGCGAAGCGCATGAATTGGGGATTATTCATCGCGATTTGAAGCCGGAAAACATCGTGCTCGAACCCATGCGCAAAGCTGGGGATTTCGTCAAAGTCGTCGATTTTGGTTTGGCGAAAATGCGCGAAGTGCCCAGCTCGCACATTACGAGTCCCGGAATCGTTTGCGGAACACCCGATTACATGTCGCCCGAGCAGGGGCGTGGGGATCCCATCGACGGCCGTAGCGATTTGTATACCTGCGGCGTGCTCTTGTTTCAGTTGTTGACCGGAAGGCTTCCCTTCGAGGCTGATTCGCCGACACAAGTCGTTTTGATGCATTTGACGTTGCCTCCGCCAAACCCCGCGTTGATGGTGCCGAATCGGCGCATTCCTCAATCGCTGGTGAATGTCACCCTCAAGGCGCTCGAAAAAGACGCCAATCGCCGATATCAGACAGCGGATCAATTTGCCGCGGCATTGCGCGGCGTGCTCGCGGAAATGGACGCGGCTCCCGCCACCCAATCCCCGGCGGATGTCGCCCTGCAATGTCGAGCCTGCGGCACAATGGTTCCTCGTGGACAAAAGTTTTGTGGTGAATGCGGTGAACGGGTCGTTGCAGCATCGATACCCCCACCGCCCCCACCATCACCTGCGGGCAAACGCATCATCCCCGAACCACCTCGGGTTCCCTCCGTAATTACGTCGCTGCCCACCGAATTTCCCTTGCGTTTCATTGGACGGGAACGCGATTTGGAATGGCTCTCCGCGCGACGGTTTGGCATGGAGAATGCGCTCTCCGCATTGAGCATCGTTGGAGAATCGGGCGTTGGCGTCACGCGGCTTCTCGAAGAGTTTTTGCGCATCAATACCGAGGCTGGGGATGTCGTCGTCAAGACTCGCCCTGATCCGTGGGGAGCGCATATCGGTTATTATGCCTTGCGCATGGCCATTACTCGTTTGGCAGGATTACCCGAAGGTGGTGGCGAAGTCTCGGATTGGCGGGGCGTAACCCCAGAAGCCCGCGCGGGATTGATGGCGGTTTTCGGGCGGACGGACCAACCGCAAGGTGCTGGGCCATCGAGCGTTCGCGTCTGGTCGAAACCCACATTGGGTGTCGTTTTACCGGACGATCGTCGTTTTACCGCCGCGGAGGCTCTGCGCTGGGCCATCATGCGCGCCAATGAACGTCACCGCGGACGCTTGGTCGTCCTGGCCATTGATGATTTTCACGCCGTCGACGGCGCGAGCCGCAATGCCATTTCCGATGTCATTGCCGAACCTCCCATGCATCCGCTGCTCATCGTCGCGGCGCATTCTCCGTCCTTCGACACAGCCTGGATTGGCCCTTCCTTACGTCTTGGAGGTTTGCCCGTTTCGCTCCTCATGCATCTCGCGGGACCTGCTTTGTCTTTCCGCGCAGGGGCAACCGACGAAACGACGATGTTGCCACTCTATGTCGATCAAGCCTTGCGGTTTTCCCTCGAAGGCGGCACCAATCCGCCCCTGCAACTCGCGGATCTCATTGCTTTGCGCATTGAACGATTACCCCTCGAAGTTCGCCGTGTGCTTCAAGCCGTCTCCGTGTTGGGTGATGACGCGGGATTCGATGATATCGGGCGTATTTTGCAAGACGACAAGGGAATTACCCTTTTGCTGGGAAAACTCAAAGAAGCTGGCCTCGTGACCCAAGACCTGGGAAGTTTCCGCGCAGCTCATCCCATGATTCGCGAAATCGCCTTGGCAACGACCCCAGTCGCCGTCCGCAAAGATCTGCATGCCCGAGCCCTGGTGGATCGCGAAGGAGATCCATTGCCGTTGCCGCTGGAAGTGCGGGCGCAACACGCGCAATATGCGCAAGACTCGCTCGAAGCCCTCATGTTGCTCGAACGAGTCGCGGATCGCGCAAGCGAGCGTGGGGATAGTGAAGGAGCCATTTTGGCATTACGCCAGGGTCTCGAATTGGCCCGGCGCGAAATGTTCCGCGGAGAACTCGACGACCCGGAAAAAGCCGTGCTCATCTTCAGTCGCAAACTTGGCGAAGTCCTGGCGACATCCGGCGCATACACGGATGCCGATGGTGTATTGCGTGAAGCTCTCGATTTGGCTGGACCTTCGGGAGTCGATCGGGCCTGGATTTTGGGCGTTCTCGCGCATGTTGCCCATAGACGCGACCGCGGGAAAGATGCCCTCACGTTCTATTCTCAAGCTCTCGAAAATGCGAAGGGAAATGGGGCTTCCGATCTCGTCGCGTCGCTCGAGAAGATGCGTAGAGATTGGGCTGCCGAGTGACTGTTCGAGACGGTTCAGAAGCTGAATTGGTGGGACAAACGGGTGGACGCATTGGTCCCCGCTACATTGCGCGCTGGGACCTCGACAAAACCTATTTGCGGACCGATTTCGACACCCTGCGCGATTTGGCGCGCACGGCCATTGAAAGACCCGATCAAAAACGTACCGTTCCGGGTGCCGCCGCGCTGCTCCGCGAACTCGGGCGTGCCGGCGTCGAAACGCATATTCTTTCGGGAAGTCCAGAACAACTGCGCTCCCGTATCGAACAGAAATTGCGTCTCGATGGGGCAAAATGGGCGTCACTCACCCTAAAACCCAATTTGCAAAATCTTCTCCGTTTGCGTTTTCGAGCCTTACGCGGACAACTCGGCTACAAACTCCCCGCGCTTTTGCAGCGCCGTTGTGAACTCTTCGGGCAACGCAACGAAAATGGAGATCTCGTTCGTGAAGTTTTGCTCGGAGACGACGCCGAAGCCGACGCTTTCGTCTATTCGCTTTATTCCGATATTTGCGAAGGACGCGTATCCGATGATGAAGTCATCGAAGTCATGCGTCTCGGACGCGCATACGACGATACCATTCAAGATGCCTTGCGATATGCTCGCCTCGTCGACAAGGGACTCGTCGTCGAATACATTTTGATTCATTTGGATCGCCAATCGTCACCATCGGATTTTCGCCAATATGGTCCCCGAGTGGTCCCATTTTATAATTATTTGCAGGCCGCCTTCGTTTTGCATGAAGCCGGCCGAATCCCAGGTCGAGCCGTATTACGCGTCGCCCAAGACCTCATCGGCGCCCATAATTTCGATGGCGCGGCCCTCGGACGCAGCTTCCTCGACCTCTCCCGTCGCGGTCATGTATCGGGCCAAAATATTGCTGATATCGTCAGCGCTTACCGCGAGCTCACCCAAGGCCGCGCAACCAGCGCCAGCGAACTCGGCGTCATGGTCGCCGCCCTCGAAAAAATGCTCCCCGAACTCCGACCGCTCCCCGACCGCTCGCAACCCCAGCTCGATTACCGGGCGATGGTCGAGGCGCACAATCCCCGCGCAAAACGGAAGTAAAGTTCATCTGCGTGCGTCGGCCCGCAGAATTGGTGCCGCACATGTGACTCGACCGACCGACCGACCTGATCGTTTCCGTCGCTCCCCACTTCCACCTTGCCACGATGCGGCGTAAAGTCGCGCCCGATGGAGTCGACCCCGGACGGCCAAGAACCAGCCCGCAAGGCATTCGGTCCCGGGACTTCATTTGGGCCGTATCTCATCGTGCGTCCGCTCGGACGCGGTGGATTTGCCCCTGTTTTTCTGGCGGAAGAGCTCCACGAGGGCAAAAAGCTTCGTGATGTAGCCTTGAAGCTATTTTTCCTTCCCGACGACATCGATCCAACTTCGGAACGCGCCGCGGCATGGCGCGATGGAGTGTTCGCCGAGGCTCGGGCCCTGTGTCGTGTTCAGCACCCGAGCGTCGTGCAGTTTTTGTCGGTGATTCGCGACAAATCCGGTGACACGTTTGGTTTGGCCATGGAGTACGTCGGGGGCGAAACGCTCGATGGACGTCTGACTCGACTGGGCCATTTGGACGAACAGGACGTGCTCGAAGCTTTGGCCCAAGTGGCGTGGGCGTTGTCTGCGGTGCATGCAGCGGGCCTCGTTCATCGGGACGTCAAGCCGGCCAATATCGTTTGTGGCGCATTGGGGTACAAGCTCATTGATTTTGGGGTTGTTGCCGATTTGGATCCCGCGCGGCGGCAAGCCATGGAGCTCGAAGCCCAGAAATTCATCGTGGGCACGCCTGGATATATTGCGCCGGAATGCTTGCGAGGAGCCTCGGTGGCGACGCCCGCGAGTGATATGTTCGCTTTGGGGATTACATTGCGCCGTTTGCTCACCGGCCGCCTTCCGAATCAAGACGAAACGGTGGCCGATGCGGCGACCGTTTTGGCCGATGACGTGACTTTGTCCATTGCGACCTCGAAAATCCCTCTTCCATCGTCGCCAGGTACTCCGCAATTCAACATGAAATGCCGACCCGATGTGGTTTGGCTCGTTGAAAAACTTTGTGCCCCCGAGCCTCGAGCGCGTCCACAACATGCCGATTGGGTGGCTCGCGAGCTCGAACGCATATTGGCCGAGCGGCGGGGCGTGCAGAGTGTAACGGCCGTTTCCGACGAAGGGAATTTCGATCGCAATTGGCGAGAAAGAATATTTTATCATGAACTTGGTGTTGGTCCCGAGCTCGTGTCGCGCCCGCCGCTCGTGGGCCGGGACGATGCGCTCACTCTGGCGCGTTTTGCGCTCGAGGAGGCTCGGCGTGGACGCGTTCAAGTCGTCGTATTTCGAGGACCTTTGGGGGTGGGACGAACTCGGCTTTTGGAAGCAATCGTCGAACAAGCCAGCATTGCGTCGTCGCGGGTTTTGTGGGCCGCTTGTCGTCCCGAGCGGCAACGATTGCTGCAACCCTTGGTGCGCGCGGCCGAAGCGCTTTCTGTGCGGGAAAGCGATGCGGTCGTCGGCATTCGCAAAGCATTGTCTACCGCGCTCATGCATGAAATGCTCCGCGAGGCGCGAGAACCCGGAAGCGAACTCGAAGTCGTCGAAGCGGCTTTGCTCGACACGGCAGCCCATGCGCCGCTCATTCTCGTCATCGATGATTTGCAATGGGCCGATTCATATACGCTGGAATTGGTGCGTCGCCTTTGCAATCGAGCTGCAGCGGAAGCTGGTGCGCGACTTTTGGTCCTGACCGCATTACGTCATGAACCGGTTCCTTCGGCGACATTGCGATCGTTGTTGATGCATCTCGGGACGCTCACCCATCCTGCCATTCGTCACGTGCCGCTTTTGCCACTGGGCGAGCAAGATGCGCTCGATATGGTGCGCGCCGTGGGGCCGCTCGCGCCCGAGCTGGAACAGACTGTTTTGCGAGCAGCCGAGGGGATGCCATTTTTTATGGTGCAAGGCATTTTGGCTTGGCGCGCCACGGGGGCGATCGTATTTCGAGACGAACAGTTCGTTCCGACGGATGATCGGATTTTGCAAGAAGGTTTGCCGGGGATCGCCGCGCTCGTGCAAGCTCAGTTGTCCCGACAATTTGGGGGAGGGGAATTGGTGCGCCGATTTGCATTACGCATTTTGGCGCTCGTCGCCTTGCATGGTGGTAGTATCGATGGCGGCATGTTGGCGGCAGTGTTGCCGGCGATTGATTTGACCGCTGCGCTCGAGGGGCTTTTGCAAGCAGGGCTTTTGCACATAACGCAGCCGACGCTCGAATACGAGATCGATCGCGAAATGGTGCGTCAGGCCATACTCAATCTCGTCCGGAACCGGCGCTGGTTTGTTGAATTGCATCACGCGTTGTTGGATGTCGTTGCCGCCAAACCTGGTGCCGAGCTGGATGCGTCATTTTTGGCGCAGGGTTATGACAAACTGGGCCTCATCGAGCAAGCTCGCCAGTGGTATCGACACGCCATGCACGAAGCTGCGGCATCGGGTCTTTTCATGGAGGCCATTGCGCTCGGCGATCGTCTTGTGGCCTTGCTTCATGACCCGCGCGAGCGTATTCGAGTGGATTTGTCGCTGGTGCGTTTTTTGATTCAAGGTCGCCATTTTGCAGATGCTCGGGGACGTCTAGAAAAACTCGAAGAGTTGGTTTTTTTGGAATTGGCGCTGGAATGGCGAATTTTGCGGCTCAGGGTGGCGCACGGTTTGCGCGAGACGTCGGTGCATGATTCCACGTTGATTGCGGATGTCGATGAATATGGAAATGCGGCGCTGCAGTGCGAGGCACGATTGGCCTTTGCGGCGCACGATCGGGGGCCGAATGCGCTGGAAATCATGACCCACGCCATTGCGTTGGCCGAGAAGATCGGGCCAGCGTTGGAATTTGCTGCCCTTAGTTTGCGCCTCGAATTGCGTTATGAAGCTAGTCCTCCGGCATTGGACGCCATTCGAGGCGATTTGGAGCGGGCCTTGGTCATTGCCAATGCCACGTCGTCGACTTGGCAAAAGATACATACGGAGGGGGATCTCGCTGTTCTGCAGGCCGAACTTGGAGACACGCCTGGAGCTATCGACCGATTGCGGCGTTTGGCAGATGCCGCCGAAGCTCGGGGTATGCAGAGTCATCGAGCCTTACTTTTGCAAAATATGGCGGCTTTTTTACTCCGTGAAGATCGAACGCGCGAAGCCGCGGAAACTGCGGCGGAAGTCGTGCGCCATACATTGGCCGTTGGCGATTCCGTATTGGGCGCCATGGCTTGGTCATTACGTGCCGACGCTCTTCGCCGGCTAGGCGAGCTCGATGCCGCCCTCGTCAGCATCGATGAAGCCATACGCATTCAACGTCAGCGCGGCGACCAGTTACAAGCGTTGTCTTTGATTCGACGAGCGGAAATTCTCGACGTTTTGCAGCGTCCGGAAGAAGCGTTGCACGATGCAGCCGAAGCCATGCAAATTGCGGAGTGGCAAGGAAACCGCGGGTTCTTTTGTACGGCCAATCTATGGATCGTGCTGCACCGGGCCCGACGCGCATTGACCGGGAGGGCCGACGTGGAAAAATCCTTGAATGACCTGCTCGCCGTCGGCAACGTGCGCGGCGGGGTTACTAAATCAATGATCGCCAGAGCGCAATCGTGGCTGAATGAAACCCCCGTGCCCAATTGAGCTGAAGTCGGCTTACTTCGGGCTCTTTTCCGGCACCATGATGGCACTCGCGGGGGCCGGCGGAGGCGGTGGCGACTTCTTCGCTGCCGTTCCGTCTGCCTCGTCCTTTTCCGGCTTGCGCGTTTCGTCCGCTGCTGGTGCGTTCGGCTTGGCAGCCGCCCCAGTCGGCGCTGGCGCTTCCGTCTGCGCGGCGCAGCCCACGAGCAATCCCACCCCAACAATCAAAGTTCCAACCATTTTCCAATTCACGACAAACCTCCCTGCGCCTCGAAGAACGTGTCGAAGCAATCGGGGCAGAACATTGCACGGCTCCTGACGACTCGTCGACACCATCTTGTTCGGATCCCTTGAATCCGTGCATCAGATGCGCGCCTAATCCGAAAAACATGAAACGTCCAAGACGGATTTGTACTACAATACGCCATGTTTTCGATTATTGCGTCGTGCATTGTATTCCGTAACGTCGCCCAACATGATGGTTGGGACGAGTCTTGAATCTAGCTTGTCAGGCAAAGTGAAACATGGGGATTGACGGGATGTTCGACCCAGAAGTTTTGGGCGAACCGGGACATTGGGGGCACCTGATTTCGGCCCATGAGCTGAAGAGGTGATGATCGTTGGAGTCCAAACTATCTCATCAGTCGTATCGCGCGCTCGTCGTAGAAGACAGTCCTACGCAAGCTTTGCAGTTGCGCCTGCTGCTCGAAAGCGACGGATTTCGTGTCGACATGGTGACGTGCCTAGCCCAGGGGCTGGAGTTTGTCTCTCGGCACCAGGTAGACATCATCGCGTTCGACTTGATGCTTCCGGACTCGACGGGCATCGAGGGGCTCCGCATGATGTTGCAAGCGGCCCCGCACGTGCCGATCGTGGTGCTCTCGGCGAACGTCGACGAACAGTTGGCATTCGAGGCGTTGGGTTGTGGTGCGGAAGATTATTTGTTCAAGGGTCAGTTCAACAAACTGCTCCTCGCGCGCACGATGCGTTATGCGATCGAGCGGCATCGGATTCGCACGCAACTCGAAGCTGCAACGACGGAATTGCGCGGCAAGAATGCCGAGCTTGCGCGGGCAAACGAGGAGAAAAATCGTTTCCTCGGCATCGCTGCTCACGACTTGCGTAATCCGCTCAGCGTCATCCTTGGTTACACCGAACTGATGTTGTCGGAGGACGCGGGACCGATCTCCGAGGATCAGCGTGACGTTTTGGGATCGGTGAGTTCCTCGATCGAGTTCATGCTTGGGCTCATCAACGACTTGCTGGATTTTTCGATGATCCAGTCCGGAGCGATACGCCTCGATTTGCAGCCTACGGATCTGGTGGCGTTGATTCGAAAGACGGTTCTGACAAACCACGTGCTTGCCGACAAGAAACACATCGCCATCACGTTCGAGCAGCAGTGTCAGCTCGATCCTTTGGTGATCGATCGGCGCAAGTTCGAACAAGTTCTGCACAACTTGTTGTCGAATGCGATCAAGTTTTCCCATCCAAACACTCGCGTCGAAGTGGGTGTCGAACGCGATGACCCGAACGTGATCATCTCGGTTCGCGATCAAGGTGTGGGTATTCCGCGGAGCGAGCTCGCTACGTTATTTCGGCCTTTTCAGAGGACGAGCGCGCGTTCGACGGGGGGTGAACGAAGTACGGGGTTGGGTTTGGCGATCGTGCGCAACATCGTGGAGAGCCACGGTGGGCGCATCTGGTGCGAGAGCGAATTGGGAGTGGGCTCGACGTTTCGGATTTCGCTTCCGGTCACCTGAACATCGGGAGGGTCAAACCCACGCGTTGTTCAGTATTTCGCCGACGCCACCTGCACCTGGGACAATGTACTGATGATCGTTCAGCCCTCGTTCTTCACCTGCATGCAGCCCTGCTTCGGTGCGCAAAATCGCGGGATTCGAGAGGCCGCGATCGAGCCTGAAGGCATAGATTTCGAGGTCGGGGTGGTCTTTCGTCACCCGCTGGATGTATTCGGGCGTGACGATGAGATGAAGCGCGATCAGTTTTGCGGGGGTGCCTTCGAGCGCGTTTTTGTAGTACGAGACGGCACTCACGATCGATGAGCCGGTTGCGCCCATCGGATCGGGAAAGAGCACGATGCGATCACTGACATCCCGTCCGATTTTTGCATCGTGCCACGTAGCTCCTATGACCGTGCCTGCCTCGTTCGTTTGTCGACTCATGAAGAGGTGATCTTGCCGTACGAGATTTGGGTCGAGCACTTCGTTCATCAAGTCGTAGACGGCTTGCGACGGCATCGTGCCTGCGCGGGCAATGCCCACCGTCACGGCCTTCGTCATGCGCGAAAGTGCGACCCCTCGGTACACAGCTTCTTGATGAGCCGCGGCCATGCGCGTAGGAACATCCACGCGAGCGCGCGGAAACTCCGTCGCGAGCACGACATGAGCCAACATTTCGTAAAGCTTGCGAACCAGTCGACCCATGTCTGGTTGCCCCGTTTCGGGCGAACAGGCGCGAGTCAGCAGGGTCCAGGCAAGTGGATCATCGAGCAGATGAACTTTCGGCCCGTAGTGATGACGAATCTCAGTGGCTCGAAAGCGGCTTTCAGCGTAGGCAGTGTCGACCATTGTTTTTCTGTTACACTACCTCGCCCGGTGCGGGGTATGCCTACGCGCGCCGGGGGTTCCCGGCGCACGAGTATGCAGCGCATGACGTCCCTGGAGGCTCAATTCGTCAAGCCTTCACACGTGCGCAAGAGGGAGGATAGTTTCGGTGGATAGCGACCTCGCTGAGTCTGTCGCAGCGCTCAAGGAAATTTTTGCCAAGCGAAATCTTCCCGTTCGTTTTGGCAAAGCCGACCCCAAAGCGGTCGAAGAGATGCGGAAAGCGTACCGGATTCCCGCACGCTACCGCTCGTTTCTCCTCGCTGCCGACCCCACGGACGTCGAAACCGTGACACCCGTCGAACGGGTGCGCCTTTTCCCGTGCCAAAGTCTCGCCTCCGAACAAACGCTCGGAGGCACCCAGGCCAATGAAATTCCCCAGTGGCGAAAAACCTGGGTCATCATCGCCCGAAGTGCACTTCTCGGCGATCCGTACTTCCTCGACATCGGCAAGCTCGATGCCGAGGGAGATTGTCCCGTCTACACCTGCATGCTCGGCACCGAGTCGATCAAACCCGAACTCTGTGCTTCGAGCTTCCCGCAGTTTCTCCGCATCCTCGCCACGTCGATGGATGTCGCCACGGGGTTTGGCGATGCGTCTCTCGACGACGACGATGAAGCGATCTTCCGCGAAGCACTCGCTCCGAAGATCAAGACCATCGACTCGGCTGCTCTGCGTGCCGGTCATTGGACGTGATCCCACACGCACGATGAATCGTTCGTCAGCGCGCTTGTCGCACTAGTGCCGGTAAGTTCCCGCGCGACATCTTTTCCAGACCGCGACTCGCCTCCGCGTCCTGGCCACAGGACTCCACTTCGTTTTGGAGTTTGCCGTGGTACGCTGCGCGAAGTCGATGCTTCCCATATTTCTTGATGGTTCTGCCGAGTTTGTCGCAACGATGAGGCGTTTGTCCTCTCGTGGAGCTGAAGATCTGGCCGCCGTCGAGCCTGCAGTGCGCGACATCATCGCGAACGTTCGGACAAACGGTGATGCTGCTGTACGCATGTACGTCGAGCGTTTCGAACATCGCCAGCCCGCATCGCTCGTCATCAAAAACTTCGACGGCCAAGCCGCCCTCGCGCGCCTCGAGCCCGCGCTCCGTACGGCCCTCGAACAAGCGGCGCAGCGCATCGCGCGTTACCACGAACATCAACGCGAAGCGGGCTTTCAGTACGAGCAAGATGGCGTCGTTCTGGGCATGCGGGTTCGTCCTCTCGAACGCGTGGGCGTCTATGCACCAGGAGGCAAAGCTCGATACCCGTCGAGTGTGCTGATGACGGCAATTCCTGCGCAGGTTGCGGGCGTCAAGGACATCGTTCTCGCCACGCCGGCACCGGACGACATGCTTCTCGCTGCGGCACATCTTGCGGGCGTCACGAGTGTTCTCGATGCGGGCGGGGCGCAAGCGATTGCTGCCTTGGCGTATGGAACGGACCAACTTCCGCGCGTCGACAAGATCGTTGGACCTGGAAACATTTTTGTTACGTGCGCAAAACGTCTCGTGTTTGGCGACGTGGACATCGACGGTCTTGCGGGGCCTAGTGAAATCCTCGCGCTGGCTGACGATGCAGCGGATCCCGAGTTCGTCGCGGCGGATCTCTTGTCGCAAGCAGAGCATGACGAAGCGGCTTGCTGTGTGCTGGTGACGACGTCGGAGACGTTGGCGCATGCGGTGGTCAGCGCCGTAGACAAACAGATGGCGCAGCTGTCTCGAAAAACCATCATCACCGAATCGCTACGCTCACGCGGCGTTGTGCTCGTCGTCCAATCGTTGGAGCGGATGGCGGAGGTTGCGTCGAGGATTGCCGCGGAACATGTCGCCTATCATTTACGGGATGCGGGTGCGCTTTTCGATCAGGTCCAAGGTTCTGGAGCGGCATTGTTGGGGGCGATGACGCCTGTGGCGATGGGGGACTATTTCGCGGGGCCTTCGCACGTGTTGCCGACAGGAACGGCCGCGCGATTTGGCTCGCCGCTCGGGGTTTATGACTTCGTCGTGCGGGCGAGCGTGATTTCGTATTCGCGCGAAGCGTTTCGTCGCGATGGGCCGCATGTGGCCACATTTGCCCGAGCCGAGGGGCTCGATGCGCATGCGCGCGCGGTGGAAATTCGGCTCGAACGCGAAGGTTTGTCGCCGGACGTTGGGAACCTCGATGATGTCTAGAGCGCCGTTCCATTCGAGAACCGGCAAATTTCGGGGGGTATGGGGGGCGGAGCCGTCGGGTCAGTCTCTTTGGCGCAGCCAAAGAGATTGTGAGACCCGACGGCGAGCCCCCCATCGAAAACAAAACTCGCGTAGCGCGCTTGTTAGCGCGCGAAGCGAGGGCTCAAATTCAGGCTCGGCATCAACCTGACCTGAACGGCGCACTGGATTTCGGATAGCTTTGGAATGGCAGGGTAAGGAGGACTTTCGATGAGATGGATGTGGTTACGGGCGGCCTTCGTGGGCACCGTCGGTCTTGTGGCTGGCGGCGCGCTTGGATGTGCTGAGGAGCGTGCCCCGATCAACCGCGTGCAAGCCAATGCCTTGGCGAAGTCGTTCTTCGTTGGTGACAGCCTCGCTGACGATTCCGACAACCCCGAGTTCTGGACGCAGGGCACGGTCGTGGACGTCGGGTACGGGGCAGCGCAGGACGGGCTTTTTACGTCGACATATGCGCAGCCAGTCGGACGACTCAAGTGGCAGGTCACCGAAGAACTTCTCATCGGCAGACTCACCTACGAACGAATTCAAGACACCGACGGCAAGATGGGCGTTGGTCCCTCGACAAACCAAGGGGTGATTGTCGCGGCGTACCCGATCCAGTCGCACTTCGACATTCAATACGACTACAACCCGTCCACCGGCGAAGAGTTCAACGTTCTCGTCGAGAACACGACCGATCGCACCTGGGACAAACGGGAGTATTTCCGAGTCGATTGGAGCCGGAACTTGAACGTCGATTCGTACGACTTCGACACTTTGTCGATGCTCGGCGTGTACGGCGGCGTCGAGTACGAATCGCTCAAGTACTACGTCAATGATCCGAACGATCCAGATGCTCCGCATTTCGATCCGGACACGGGCTACTTCGACATCACGAACAAGGCGTTCGCGAAGCCGAAGATGATCGACCTCAGCCATCTCGGCTGGGGCATCGACAAGTTCCCTGCCTGCATGCTCGACAACGACGTCTTCAGTGGATCAGCTCCGTCGGGCACATGCAATCCGGTCGAACTCACGATTCGTCAGTCCTTCCGCCGCGTGGTCGATCGCGATTACGAACCGGTAAACTGGGATGGAAAGCGTTTTTCCGCGTACGGCATCTTCTACGGCGATCGATCCGGCTATGCCCGCAACTACGGCATGAGCGACGACAAGTGGTACCGCTTCGCGCATCGCTACAACATCTGGGAACGCAGCCACTACTACGCCGATCCTGCGAACATGACCGGCGCGGTCGAGTGTTTCGTGCCTGAAAAGACGACGTCTGGCGACGATCCGCATCGCGACCTCAACGGCGATGGCACCGAAGACGAATGCGAAGAAGTCACCGCGAAGACCGGCATGCCCGGTTCACGTTGCGACGAGTTCAAGCAGAAGTGCACGCTGCCTTATCGGCTGCGCAAAGAAGTCCCCCAAGTTTGGTACTACACGGACACATCGGACTCCGAGTATTTCGACGGGACAAACTGGGCCACGCACGAGTGGGATGTCGCCATGCGCGCTGCGGTCATGGCCGCACGCAATGGCGAGTGCAAAGCGACAGGCGGAGAGCCTGCAAGCTGTGACTCCCAGTTCCCGATGTATCACGGCCAAATGGACGACAACTGGGACCTCATCAACCTCGCGCGTGAGGTCGACGCGTGTCGCGCGGGCATCGCGTTCAAGGGTCAAAATTGCGAGGCCTTGGCGGACAGCCTGGGTGCCGAGCGCAACTACGATCTAGGCGTGATCGCGGTCGCGAAGCAGTCCGAAATGGTCGTGCTCTGTCATAGCCCGGTGCAAGCCACGGACAGCACGCTTTGCGGTCCAGTTGGACGAACCGTGCGCATGGGTGATCTTCGGTATCACCAAGTCAACGTCATCCACTCCCCGCAAACACCGTCGCCATGGGGCATCATGACCGACTCCAACGATCCGCTCACGGGCGAGAAGATCGCGGCGAGCGTCAACGTGTGGGCGTTCGTCAACGATCTGTGGAGCCAAGGCATCGTTGATCAGATGCGGTATCTCAAGGGCGAGCTCTCCACGGACGACGTCACCGAAGGTACGTACGTAAAGGATTGGGCCGTTGCTAGTGAAGCTGCTGGAGGGGCTGGCATCCTTCCGCCCGTATCGCGCAAGGCGATGCAGTCTCAAGTCTACAGTGCGGTGGGTGTGGCCCCGGCAAACATAACGAACGTCGGATCGCTCTCGGCGCTCCAAGCGCAGCCGGGTATGGCCGAAAAGCTCGAGCAGATGCGCCAAACCGTGCTCAACATTCGCGCGGATGTATCAGCTCCGTCGACCCATCGTCCGGTCTACGATGCCCGGCGTCGTGGCGCCGTAGGTACGCCGGTGGAAGCCGAATTGACGACGCCCGCCATGCAGCAGTTGGCTGGTACGGACAAACTCCCGGCTGGAGACACCGCGTTCCAATACGCGTCGCCGCTCCGAGGCAACAACCTCCGCCTTCAAAGCGATTTCCGTCGCGCGAAGGAGAACGCGCTCGCGGAACGTGGTGGGTGCATCATGGAGGCGAGTTTCCCGTCGCCGCTTTCGTTGTCCGCCCTCGACAAACTCGTCGAAACGAAATTCAAGGACGTGATCAACCCGCGTACCGGCAAAGCGTACGGCGTGTTCAACGATCCGATGGCCAACTCCAAGCAGGACCAAGTTGATCGCGCCGAAGCGATTCGCCGATTCTTGGCCCAGCGCGCGCACTACGCAGTCATCGCGCACGAGATGGGTCATTCGATCGGCCTGCGGCACAACTTCGTGAGCTCCTCCGATGCGTGGGGTTATCGCCCGCAATATTGGCAGTTGCGCACGAAAGACGGCTCCGTCAGCGCAGAGTGTGCAGATCTCAAGACGGCTGCCGAGGCTGAGGCGTGTGTTGGTCCGCGGTACTTCGATCAGGTCACGGACAGCGAGCGCGATCAGCTCATCCAGATGTTCATGCACCAGTCGATCATGGACTACGCCGGTGAAGCGACGCAGGACCTGGTTGGTTTGGGTGCATATGATTTTGCCGCGGCGCGCATGTTCTACGGCCAGACCGTCGCTGTGCACGCGGACGATGATATGAGGTCCAACAAGAACCTCGGCCGCGCCGTGCTCGACAAGATGGACGGGTTTGGTGGCATCGTCGGTTATCAG
>DAOMZH010000141.1:0-8902 GCA_035437985.1 Polyangium sp. (in: bacteria)
GGAATGTCGGGAATGCCGAGGTGGGCCAAATGGTTCACCTACTCAAGCTTCAATGTAGCAGCTCCCTTGCGAAAGCGGAACGAGGAGACGCCTTCTACGCTGATATGGGGCAATTCAAGTTTCAATGTTGCCGCTCTCGGGCGAGAGCGGAATGTTCGGACCGAAAACCCTGCAGAAACAAATCGTTTTACCTGATTGTCAACGACCGAGGTGCAGTACGCGTCACCCGCACACCGCCACCATGTCCCTCACGCCGGAATCAACTCGCCAAGCCCAAAGTGCGCCCCATAGCCAATAGCAATCGGTCCTGACACCATTTCATCAAACGTCAAGCGCAACCCGTACGCCATGTGCACAGGCGGTTTGCCCGCGACAGCGTCACGCTGGAGCCGAAACGTGCGCCATTGTTTTGCCGGGACGAACGGACTCGCTGACGAACTGGGAACTCCCATATCGGCGGCCGGTTGAAAACCTTGGCCCTCCGTTTCGATTTCCACACGCATTGCCCGTGGCAAACCCAGAAGTACCAATTCCTCTTGAATTTGTTCTTCCAGCGTATTTCGTCCTCGAGGTTTCGGATGACGCGGCGGCACGAAGGGCGTAAAAGTCGTCCACGAATTCGAGCGACCCAGTGCCGGCACGCGGCGCGCGAAATCGTCCCGCAATCCGAGCGCCATCAAATCGACGTGCAAGGTAGGCGATGACGAATCCACCCACAATCGATTCACGCGCATGAGGGCGGCGCGTGCCGGAGGGTCAAAACCCATTTGCGCATGAATCAAAAAATGGTCGACCGCATCGTCGGATTCGAGCGACAAGGGCAATAGAAATGCGTGGTGGTGATTCTCGAGCGGTTGGCCCAAATCGTCGCGTCCTGAAAAACACCGCGCGGGCCCTCGACCCTGCCCATCGTCCGAAGCTTTTACCAATGCATCATGCAGCGCCGCGGCCCACGGAAACGCGTACGGGCGAAGCGGCAACAGCCCCCGCTGGGGCGTCAAGGCGAGAAGCGCGGTGGTGGGCAAGGATGTCACAGACTCTCACCTGCGGCCGCAAAAAGCTCTTGCACCCATTCTCGGTCCAGCTTGCTCTTGAGCGCCTTGCGACCACCGAGTTGCTGAAGGATCTTTTTTGCCTCCTCGCGCCGGTGCTCTTCCGCCACCGCATTCAAAATGAGCGGTACGCGTTGCTGGGCATTGCTCATCGACAAATCACGCTTCATGGCTTCGATGCGTTGGAGCACCGCTTGGCGCTCGCGCAATTGTCTCTGGACCTTTTCTTGTTCTGCCTGTTGCTGGCGTTTTCGTTCCGCCGCGGAATGACCGTCGACGAGCAATCGCCCATATCCCGCCGCTGTTTTTGCCCCAATGCCCTCTTCTTCCAAGGCAGCGGCGAGAATCTCCATCGCTGCTTTCGTCCATTCTTCGGGACCTTCGAGCACCAGCAAATACGAGCCCCGCGCCGTGACGAACGAAATGGGATTCGGGTTGTCCCAATCGGCCGGAGGGGCTGTACCCGTCGAATAATACCCGGCATGATGCACGGTCATCACGTCCAAATCGAGCGGCAATTCGCTATTTTCTGGAACGAGCAGAGCATCGTGAAACGTCACGAATCCAGCGGTCGTCGTATTGCCGAACATGATTTCGTGGCTGGTTCCTTGCGGTTTGTCTCGCGTTTTCTTGCGCCATTCGTCACGCGCCAAGAATCGATGCGCCGCGGAACTCGCCAAACCCTTTAATGGCGAGCCGGGAATCATCGGCACGCCGTAGGTTCGGTGCAGCGTAATGGCCGTTTCGAGAATGGATTCGGCACCTAGACCCACGACCATGCGCCCTTGCACGGTCGCTTTTGCTTTGTGCACATTCGGACGGTCTAGGCTCTTTTCCCAGCGCTCGAAATGCCGACGATATTCGGGCGGAATCTCGAGCGTTTTCGTCACGACCTCGATGGTTTGGGCATTGCCGCCTTTTTCGCCCACTTTCTTCGGATAACGTTCCAACCACAAACCCGCATTCGAGTTCGAGGTTGGGCCCACGTTGGAGAGCGCATCGCGGCGCGAAAGCAATTCAATCTTCATGCTCGTCTCCCGTATCGTCCGTCAGCTTGACGTTTAATTCGGATTGGGCCAGACGAGCATACCAATTGGCAACGGCGAGCGCCTCACGCGTAAGGTGCACATATTCGCCGAGTTGAGCTTCCCGAATTCTTTTCCGCAAGGAGTCTTCGTCCGTAATAGCCGAATTGACGCGCTTCAACTGCGCCGCCAAATCCCCGAGGAGTCGTTTGTACGGGTCTTTGTTGCGTGAGGCAATGAAATGGACCGCTTGACATAGGCCGGCCGAACGAATCAGCGCGGTCAATTTCAGCGCCATGACGCCATAACGTTTGCGAAACTCTTCTCCCTCGCTTGTATGCACAGCATGCACGTGCGTGTACGCCAGCGCGGCGCGCGTTTGTTCGAGCATCATCATGCACCTCCCATCCGCACGCGACACACGCCGCGGCCAACCGTGGCTTTTCCGCCGAGCTGGACCATTTTGTCGTTTGGAATTTGCGCAACGGCCTCGAGGAGTTCTTCGGCCGTCATAGCGAGTCGCTTGCTTCCCTCTTTGATTCCTTTTGCAGAAACATCGGAAGCCGCCGTCAGGCCATAGAGGATCGATTCCGTCGGCAACGCCTCTTCATACCAAAGTGCGCCTTGGGCGACGGTTTTTGCATTGTCATCAAGGCGAATGCGCGCGACGACTTCGGTAGCCGTTTCGAGCAAGAGGGACATGACGTCATCGTGCACGATGCAAAGGCGTTTCTTCAGGGTTTCACGCCATTCCTTGTCGGCATCCGAAAACAACAGCGGCCCTAGGATATCCGCCAATGTAGCAACGAATTGGCTGTGATTTGCATTGTTCGAAGGCGTGAAGTCGAAGTCTTCGAGAACGACACGAGGGGTATTGTTGACGTGGGTTTTGATGGCTGCATCGGCAACGACGAAGCAATCGTTGTTCTGCGCCGGTCTTCCGGAGAGCGTAATGGTTATCCCGGCCTCTTTGGCGTCGCGGGCAAACCGTTGCAGCAAAAAAGGTGAAGTGACCCAGGCGAACGTACCAGCAATGCTACGGACGGGCAGGAGGAGCAAACGGGCATCCGAGAATTGGACGGCGCCGGCGTGTTCGCTGGCATTGGGCGTGTCGGGGCCGAAAATGGTGCTTGTTTTGCCAGATTCGTCTTTGTGGTACTCGCGCGAGAGTGCGCGCATGGCGCCTTTGATGGACGATCCGGGTACGAGTGGAATGCCGGTGGGTCGTTCGCGCGCAATGGGCAAATCGATGGCGCCGACGGATTGTCCGGTGCCTGCGTGCAGCGGGGAAAGGGCGTGAATGAAGTAGAGACGGGTTTTCATTTTTTGAGCTCCTCGAGAAAACGATCCAATGGATCGAGCAGGATGTTCCCGTTGATTTTCATCGGCTGAATTTGCTCAGCATCTTTTCGGTCGAGTTTGACCACAACCGTCGAAGGGACTTTTCTCTCATCCTTCGTCTTCAGAATTATTCTTTCGGGCAAGGTCGTCGTCAGCACGAGTGCACAGGCGCGGAATACGTCGCCTTCGCGGATGGGCCGAATGATGAGCGGCGACGCCATTCTGTCCGCATTCGCAGGTTTCAACGTCGTGTCCGCGGGTTCAACGTCCCGTTCGTCAGGGTACGTTGCACCGTCTTGGAAATGAAACTCGATGGGCATGCCGAAAACGGCACGAGGAAAACGATCCGCCTGCTTTGGCAATGGCGCATGCTTTCGAGAACGCTGGTTTGTTATTTCTCGAATTCCTTCAGCCTCGGGCCACCGGCTTCTTCCCGCAGGACTTTTGCTATCAGGTTGGGGCGGATTGCGGCCCAAGTTGGCCCCTTGCCTAAGCATTCGCAAAACTCGCAAGCCATGCTCCCAAGCATTTACCGATTTGGGCCAGGTCGAAGGTGCCCGGGCAAATCGAGCATGAGCCAGTGACGGAACCCCGGGAATAGACGGATGCTTCGCAAGTTGCAGCAATTTTTCGCGAATACTCTCAATGGTTCGTGACGCGTCGACGTATTCAATTGCGCCAAACCCGCGACGGGTCCGCCCTCCCAAACCACCGAAAGTTTCCCACGCCCATAAAGCCATTTCGACATCCTTTGCATGCACCGAATCGTATTCGAGCCGGATGCTGAAAAGCTGCTCGGCATAATCGTACAAAACCCCAGGTTCTTTACGTGGAGTCACCTTTTGCGCCTCGTTCGAAGGCTGAATGGGAAAAGCACCGTATGCCATGTCTTGGCGATCCTTGAGATGTCTCATCCGCCATCTGATCTCACCAGTCTTTGAATGCGGCGATTGCACATATTCGTACACAGAAACCTTGCGAACTTGTTTCGGTTGTACGGCAATTGTTATCTTCACGGACGATTGGACCTCGGATGAGCCCCAAATCTCAGATTCTTTGGCATGCAGATCCGCGACCGATGTACAGCATTGCGGATTGCACGCCCGCCACCAAAAACGCAATTGTCCACGAATCGACGCGACGCGGATAGGCGTGTGCTCGTCCCTTTCTTTGAAATGCCGAGTCACTTTGTCGTTATTGACCTTCACCCCGCCACCCATCACGTACGTCAGAAACCGATACGTTCTGGTTTCTCGCTTGATACCGCGCTGCGTCTCATCCTTGAGAATCAGATCCGCAGGTGCCCCAGGTTTCCTTCTCATTGGTTTTCCTCCCACACACCCACCATGGCCAAGCCAAACCCATCCAAACAATCGCGCGGGTCATCGCTCACGCACGCAAGCCAAACGTTGTGCACCCAGGCTTCAACGGCCTCCGGCGTGCCCTCCAAGTTCACGAAATACACGCTCCCCGCGGGTGCAAGACGCCTCGTTGCTTTGGGCTGATTTTTCGCGACGTCCCATCCTGATACGACGACGGGACGGCCCACACAAGCCGCCGCAATCGTGACCTTCACGTTTTTGTCCGCTGGACACGGGGAGCGATTCCAACGCGGCAATGCTCCATCGGCGAACATCGCCGGCGTTACCAAGAGAATACGTGCAGTCATCGTCTTCTTGACAGCGTCGACGATGCTCGCTGGACATTCCGGCCAATCTCGATCGGACTTTTGCCATCGCGCCAAACGACGTTCTCCTCCAATCGGAGCCAATTCGTTTTGCAAGTTTAATGGTTTGCCATCCACCTTGCCGCCCTCGGTGCGAATCGATACTGCAAATTGCCGAGTTTCCTGCAACTTGGGTCGTTCGTTGGGAATGCGTTTTTCCTGGGCGAATCGTAATCCCTTCGTTTGAAAGAGGCCGCCGTCGATGCCGACGCGCTCGCCCGGGGTCACCACGACGTGCACGCGCGTTTCGGTCGGCAATTGCGGCATGCCCAAATCAGCGGGAACGAAACAAACGTCCAACGAATCGTGCTTGTCGAGCCATTGCAGCATGGCTGCCTCGGTCCAATAGGCCGGTGCGTCTTCGTAGGGTTTCTCAGTCTTTTCTCCACCTTCCGCACCGATGGGCAGAAGTTCCTTGGCGCCAAGTGAATCCATCTGCGCGCCATTCGGCATTGGTTTCGGCAGCAAACGACGAGCAACCAATCGTTCGACTTCCTGTTTCTTGTTGCGTTCGGCAATCACCATGGCATCGCGTGGTGCAGGAAAGAAAAATCCCAATGGTTTGCCCTCGGCAGGGTCGACTTCGGCCAGCACGGGGCCCGCCACGGCAATGCCGAGCAATTGATTCAGGGCGCCGTCGCCTTGCAATGTGAATTCACCTCGTGTGCTGCCCATACGCGTGCGCGCGGCGCCCGCGGTGGTGGACGGGAAAGGAAATGGCAAGGTTTCGATACGTGCGTCGTTGCCAATGGGTTTGCCATCGCGAACGATGAGCGGATCCCGGGGTTCGATGAGCCAAACACTCATGTGCCCTCCTTTTTTGGTTTCAGCAAGTCGCCTTCGGCAATGTTTTTGGCGTGGGCAATCAAGCGCGCCACGATGAGTCGTTCGGCGAGTTCGTGGGGAACGTCGAGCAATTCGCCGAGGATTTGGTCGTCGATGGGTTTTTCGCCGCGCTGGGCGCGTTTTCGGCCGAGGATTCGTTCGGTTTCTTTGTGGATTAGAGCTTGGATCGTTGCTCGCTGGTCCTTTTCGGCATGGGCAAGCAATCCACCCAGCTCTTGCAATTCGAATGCAACGCCGTCAGGAATGTCCTCATTGCGGTGCCACTCGGCGAATTGCAAGATGTGTTTGTCCACGGAGCCCCATATGCCGGTGACGACAGTGGGTGGTCCAGAGCGTTTGTCGACGATAATGGCCAGCGAATTTCGCTCCACTTTCGCCTTTTTCTCGGCCTGGCGCGCAAGTTTGAAAGCATCGCCCATGGGATCCATGAAATGCCCGATCGCAATTCCGACGGATAAGGTCGGCGAGCCCTTGGCATGGGGGAAATCCTCGAGTCGCTTTGCAAAATCTCGTTGCAACGCCTGGGCGCATTCAATGGCGAGATTCAGCGGGACAAACGCCAATACGTCGTCGCCGCCGGAATAAATGAGTTCTCCCCCGTGTCCGTGGCCCCAATCCTCAACAATGGTTTTTGCATTTTGCGCGAACTCGTCGAGGGCAAGCGAGAGTTTTTGATGCGCTTCTACGGAATCGCGATGGCTGATCGCTTTGCCCATATGGTCGCCGTCGGCCATGAGCACGGCGAAATAGGGCGATGGTCGGGGCAACTTCGTCTTGGTGAAAAAGTCGTCGAGAGCGCGCTGGGCCCGCTTCAGGGCGCTGCGCTGCTGGTCCTTGGGCAAATGGTCGAACCATTCTTCGAGACGGGTTTCGAAGAGGAGTTGGCCGTCGTAATGGTCGAGCAGGATGTCCCAGCGTGCCGATGTCTGTTCGAGATCAGCTCCGATGGAATTGAGTTCTTTCAGGTATTGTTTCCAGGCCGGAGCGATATCGTGACGCTTTGCTTTCATTCGTTGCAAAAGGGGCATGCTCGCGAGGTGCGGGGTGCTGAGAAAGCGGTGATCTTTGTACCCTTCACGTTCACCCAACCGTTTGAGAATACCAATGCCACAGAGTCGTTCGTTGGTGGCGAGGCCGTAGATGAGACGCAATTCGTTTTCGCGGTACGCGTGGTTTTTCTTGCTATCGAAAGCAGCTTCGTCGATGACGGATTCGCGTTCCCCGTCGAGGGACGATTTGGGAATACCGGGCTCCGGCTTCCACGGGACCACACTCCAAAGCATGGTCCGTTTGCGTTGCGCCAGAAGTTCTTCCGCGGCTTTTCGCGCGTGAGCGTAGGAGGTTTTCTCGTCGAATGGGGCACTGACCCAAAGAAACTCGAGGAGGTCGTTGATTTGCGCTTGGGCCGTTTCGCGCCGAAAAAAAGGCCTCCAGTGATACTTTTTCTCGTTGTGTTCGACTTCGTTGAAAATGTCCGCGGCCAGATCGTTCAGGCGATCCTTCATGACCTTGCAGGCCGCTTCTGCTACGTCGCTGGGCTTTTGGGCATCGGGAACGATAGCGACGATCTTGTTGGCGACGGATGTATCGCTGTTCGGCGCGAGTTCCTTCGGCGATGCGCCAGGAAAAACGAGATTGTTTATGCCCACAGCTTGTTCGACGCCACGGGCGACGGCTTTGCTGGCGTCGCTGAGGAGCCATGAGCCATACCAAAGATCGCGGCAGCGGCGCGCAGCGGCAATGAAGTCTTGAATCGGTCCCAGCGAAATGATGAGAACATGCGGCACGATTCAACCCTCCTTCGTCCAGGGCATGAGTTTGTCGCGGTGTTGATCCACGACAGCATTGACGTGTTTGTGTGCGCCTTGGCGATCGTAGGCGAGCAAAGCTTCAATGAGTGCTTCGGGGCTGAAGTCCGGTCGTGAACCTTCACGCACGAGCCGTCCGTCGACGGCAATGCACAATTCCGTATCCGATAACGCCCCGTTGATCATTTTTTCCCATCGCTTGGCGTCGACGAATCCCTCGAGAGGCGCGAGCTCCACGGTCAAACTCGATTGCATCATGCGCTCGAAATGCGTCGCGGTCTTGATGGTTCGCGCCCGGGCGAATTGGACATGCCACAGCAAATACCGACGCAATCGTCTCTCGGCGAGACGACTCATCTTTTCATTGCCTTGTTCTGCCTTGTCGAAGGCTTCGATACCATGCAAAACCATGTTGAGCCATTGGCGGACACAGGTCCGTAGTTGCGTCGTCGTATTGGCTTCGGTGCGTTGCAAGTCAACGTTGACGAGAGTTTGGACCGCAAAAACATCAGCCAAGTAGTCGATGTGTTCCAAGACGAACCCCGCACGTCCAATCAACGAATGATTGGTATTGCGTAGCTCCTGCCAATCGTGCAGGATTTCATGGAGCAGCAAGAGCTTTGCAAAATCTTTCTGCTGCTCCGGTGTGCTTTGCACCAGCGCGTGCAAAATGCCTTCGCCCAAAAAACATTCACCTTCTTGGACTCGAAGTTGAAATGGTTGCTTCTCCACTTGATCGGGCAAGATGCGCAATTCTTTCAGACGGCTGATGAACGTGGCCCGCTCGCCGTTGCGCAAGACGCTTTGCTCGAGATGATGCTCGCGAACCTGCTCTTGCAATTCGGCAAGTGCCTCGATCATGACGGACAATACCCGAGTGTGCGCGTCCTTGGCCTCTTGCGTCGCCGGAATTTCAGGTTCCACACGGGGAACGTAGGGCAAGGAATAAACGTATTCGTATTCATTTTTTCCCATGAGGTATTCAGTCAGGGCGACATTGCCCACCAATACGTTCGGACTGAGGGCCCGACCGAGCGCGAACGCAACTTGGGCCGGACCGGTTGTGAAAAGCGCAATCCCCGTGCGTTTGGGGTAATACCCGGA
>DAOMZH010000141.1:9002-16196 GCA_035437985.1 Polyangium sp. (in: bacteria)
CATGCTCGGTCGTTCTTTCGCCGTTTTTCGCAGCATGCGGTCCACCAGCGTAAACAACGGACGCGGGCATGTCCCGCGCAATCGCTCCGTGGGCGCATTCACGAACAAATGCATTCGCATCAGGTTTTTTGCATCATTCGCGACAAACGGCAATTCTCCCGAAAGCATTTGATACATCAATACCCCGAGCGAATATACGTCCGCCTTCGGACCAACATCTTTCGCCCGAATCCATTGCTCGGGCGCCATGTAGTCCCACGTGCCAAAACGCGCTTGTCCGCCGGTCGAAACCTGCATTCCCAACGCGCTGCGCTGCTGCGGCGCTACCTTGGCCAAACCCAAATCCGCAAGACGCGTATTCGCTCGCGTCAAATCATCGCCATCGAGAAGCACATTCGCCGCCTTGAGGTCCCGATGCACGATGTTTTGCTCGTGCAAAAAAACGAGAGCCTGGGCGATTTGCCTAGACAAACGCTGGACGACATGGGGCTCGATAGCCGATTTTCGCGCGTCCAAAATGTTTTGCAAGGAAAACGGCAGCCAATTCAACACCATGAACGGCTCGCCCGATGGCAAGACGCCATTGCCGAGGGACTCGACGAGGTGCACGTGGCGCAACGTCGTCAAAAGATGCGCTTCATTGAGGAATCGCTGGCGAAGTTCGGCATCCTGCGCCCAAACATGATGCATCGCTTTCACCGCCACGGCCTTCGATGCCGACGACGTATACGCTTCGTACACATTGCACATGCCGCCCGCATCCACGACGCGGCGAATGACGTATTCATTCAAGACAAACCCAGGTTTTAGCAACGTCATGACTCACTTCCTCCAACCCCCGATTTCCCGCCAACTTTGCGAATACGCCGCGCCCACTCCAGTAACAAACGAAGCGATTCGTTTTCGGGCGCCCGCGAGGCCACGAAGACCTCGATGTCCACATCTTCACCCATATCTAGTTTTTGCAAATAATCACTCAAGGCCGTACGAATCAATTGTCGCTCGGCGCTGGTCATTCTCCGAGCGACTCCATTGCTGCCCGGAGCAAGCTGTTTCCGCACGCCTTCAATGCCCCGCTGGATGAGCCCCTCCACCGCCGTCTGGGTTTTTCCTAATTGGTCAGCGATATCCGGTACGCTTTGTCCCTCCACCACCTTCAAATAGACAGCTTCACGTTGCGTCTTCGGCAAATAAGAAATGGCAATATACAATTCCTCGTAATCTTCACGCCGGCCCATTTTGGCACTAGGACTCTTCTGCGTGTGCTGATTTTGCTCGCCCGCAATTTCCTCTTCAATGGCCAGTGCTGGCGCTTTGGTTTTACGCCGCACTTTTTGGCGCACCGATCCCATTGCTTCGTTTGTAACAATCGTTACCAGCCAGCCCTCGAAGCTCGCAATCGTCACGCCTTCGAAATCCTGAAAGGACTTGACCATGTTGAGCGTTGCATTCCCGCCCACATCGGAAGGCCGCGTGGGCGCGCGCAGCTTGGGTTGTGTGGCATACCAATGCAGAAACTTTGCGCCATACGCGAGCAGCTCGTCGCGAGCGGTACGATCGCCAGTCTTTGCTCGAGCCACCAGTTCGTTTGCGTTTTCCGGCCGTTTCGGTTTTGCCATGGTCAAATGCGAACGACGATACGCGCCGCGATGTGATTTGCAAGGGTAGAAATCACAACGAAGGTGCTGACAACACGAAGGTCGCTTGGTCCTCCTTCCTTGATATTGATGAACTGCCCGCACATGAACACGGACGCTGGAGGTTGGTAAATCCAACGAAGGTCGTGGCGTTTTCTTTTGCGTCGTGGGGGGTTCGCTTTGCGCCTGCATACATGCAGGGAGTCGCGAGGACGCGGGAGGCAACGGTTGTCGGGGTGATTTTTCGCAACCGCGGCTATTTGAGGAGCAATCGCCGAAATCGCTGATCTTGTGGGTCTTTCTGGACAAACGATTGGGCCAACTCCCGCCATTGTTGACGATAAGCGTCGGCTTGGTCGAAAGAAGAATCCGAGGTTTGTCGGAGGATCGACTCCAGACCCATGAGGGCGTCAATACGTAACATCGCGTAGTCTTTGTGTTCCGGTGCGCTTTTCATGAGCAATGCGCTCACGGTTTCGGCAAACTGGTACGACACTTGGGCACCGGCCCAGTCATTCGCCGCGAGGTTGATGTCCGCAATGCGCAAGTACGTCGTTCCGAGGATCGATTGATACAGCAAATTGTGTTCTTCTTGCGCCACGAGATCTAGTGCAATCGTTTGGGCTTCATTCAAATCGTGCATGGCAACTGCCGAATCCGAAGGGACTCGCGCACGTAGTGCCAAACTTTGTGCTAGCAGCGCACGCCTGTACGATCTGTTATCGGGTTTGGCGGTATTTACCAATTCCCGTCGAAGGTCCAGGCCTCTCGTATACGACTTCCCCGCGGCTTCGAGTTGGCCCAGCGCGGCGAGAGCATCACCTTTTTCGATGTAGCTCGTAGCCAAGGTCTGCTCGTCCGCATAAGCGGATTTGCCGAGCAAAGGGTCGAGTTCACGTATCGAATCATCAAAATCTTTTAATGCTTCTTTGTTTTGTTCACGCAGCAAATAAACTTTACCTCGTTTTGATAGATTCCATGCCCAGAGCGCTTTGAGATCGTTGGCGTTTGGATCCAACATCAATCCAGCCGCAATGCGTTTCTCCGCGGCATTGACATGGGCTTCGGCCTGCGCAACCGTCCCATCCTGACGTTCCAGGTCGCTTAGTCGTTGTAGGCTATCGATCACACGAATACGAAGGCGATTCGGATCCTCTTTTTCGAGGCGCAACAATTGTTCGTGTTGTGGTGTCAGAATCATTCGGCGCAATGGCAGGGTATGTCCGATTCGACCCATGGGCCAATCGACCGAACTTATGGTGTTATCCGTCGTGTCGAGCATCGCTTCGAGGTTCTGATCCGCTTGGTACCGCGCTCGCACAGCCTCGATTAGGTTCCGATCCGCTTCGTTCCGCGCTCGCACAGCCAGGACCGCAAACACGACAATCGCCACCACAGCCGCAATCATCACCGTCGCAATGCCCATCAAGCGCCGCCGTTGCCGCTGTTCGAGCCGCTCGGCTTCATCCAAATAGTCGCGCGCCCCAGCACTCACCATGAGCCGTAGACGTTCGCGGCGTGGCGCATCCTGGCCTCCTTGATAATGGTTCAACAACGACCCCGTGGGCAAACCATCTTTGGGTTTTCCCAATTCCGACCGATGCCATTCGAGCGCCGCACTTTCGAGCGCCGCGAGTAACTCCAAAAACTTGCGCTCTGCATGGATCCATTCGCTTACGATGCGTACTTTGTGCAAAACCATTTCATGCACCAGCTCCACACGTTGTCGTGTCGGATCCGACGCATCGCCCGAAGTAATCAAGAGCCGAAAAAACTCACCATTCGTTTTCTCGTTCGTGTCGCCGGACAAACGCCCCCATGCTTTTTCCGTAGGCGCATCCTCGCCCGCCGCACGCGTGACCTCCGCCCGCGTACGCATGCGCCGCGTATCCGGCGCACCCTGACCAACCTGCACCAACGCCAGGATCAGCCATTTGGCCCGCTCACGCGCCGCCTCGTCCAATGATTCCAATAGATCCCCGGCTTGTTTCGCCAAAGCCCCGCCGACCCCACCCATCTTTTTGTACTGCTCGTGCGTGATTTCGCCGCGAGCCCGCAATGGCCACAAACTACGCAATGTATGCCCGAGCAACGGCAAACGGTAATCGTTGCCCGTCGCGTCGTGGACCATTTTTTCCGCCAAACCATTTTCAAATTGCAGACCCCCAAGACTGGCCATTCCCTCGACGACTTCGACCAGCGAAGCTTCATCCATGGGCGGCAAAACATATCGCCAAACATGACGTTCCCGCGACGTTGCCAGCTCCGCTACGCCATCGAGTCGATGCACGTAATCGTTCCGAATCGTCGTCAACAGGCGCAAGGGGGATTCCGGGTTGTCCAAGGCGTTCGATAACAGCAGACCGAAGTGGGACACGCCTGCCCCGCCCAAAGCAAACAATTCCTCGAATGGATCCAGGACCAGAAGCACATTCGTTTTCAACGTGTGGTGCTCCTTCAAAAAATCATCGAGCGCGTTGGGGTTTTTCCGAAATGCCGCGACGACTTCCGGTGCGTTTTCCCCATAAGCTGCCGCAAATGCGTGGCCCAAACTTCGCACGGGATCCTCGGTAAGGTGCAGCGTTACGACAAACCATTGTTTTGCTCGAACGACGTCCGGGAGAAGGGCTGCGTGCACGAGCGAGGATTTGCCGACGCCGCTTGGCCCTTGTATTTCCAGCCAACGAAATGTTTGACCCGGGCGAACCTCGACGAGTTTTTCGTGAAGTTGTTCCGTTTCCCGACGCCGGCCAAAAAACAGGTGCGCTCGCGAGTCATCAAAAGCTTGAAGGCCGGGGAAGGGACACGCAAAACTCGCCTGTGTCCAGTCCCGCGCGAACATATCGCGACAGTTGCTCATCCATGGTCGGTCTTCAGGCTTTTTCGCCAGCATCGCGGCAATGAATGTCGCCAATAACGGCGGCACAGTAGGCACCAAGTCCTGAAGATTCGGAGCAATGGTCTGGTTATGCATCAACGCGAGTTCGACCTCGTCATCCGCTTGAAATGGCGGTTTCCCGCTGAGCAGCTCGAACATCACGAGTCCGAGCACATAAACATCCGTTTTGGCGGTCGCATTGTTCGTGTCGCCAAATTGCTCGGGCGCCATGTACCCTTTCGTGCCGATAACGCCAATTCCGTCGGTTTTTATTCGAGTCGTGGCGTGCTCGTCGAAGGGTAACTGCCTCGTGACTTTCGCAATTCCAAAGTCCAGGACAATCGGTCGTTGGCCAAAACGCACGTGTTTGTCATCGACGAGCATGATATTTTCAGGCTTCAGGTCCCGATGAACGAGATTTCGATCATGCACATCGGTCATAATCGAGGCGATTTGCTGACCCAAGGTCAACGCCAGCTCCAAGGAAACTCGATGGTCTCTCTCGACAAACCATTTGCGCAACGTGAGTCCCTCGAGAAACTCCATGGCGAAATAGGGACGGCCATCGTCCGTTTCGCCGGAACGCATCACGCGCACGACGCCGGGATGGTCCTTCAAGGTTTCGAGCGCTTTTCCTTCCTGGATGAAGCGCTTGACGGTTTCCCGATCCCCGGCCTTTTCCGGGAAGAGCACCTTGACGGCGACGCGTTGGCGCGTGTGTTCTTGGACGGCTTCGAATACTTGGCCAAACCCGCCCTCACCAACGAGGCGCGAGATCTCATAGGGTCCGATTCGATCTGGGTGGGAACTCATGGGCTTTTGGTCCGCGCTGCGACTGCCTCGGGCGACCCATGATTGCAGAATTTTTCCGTTTGTCCAAGTGTGATTTGGCGTCAGGATGTTGCGGAGTTGTTGTGCGAAGGATCACTCCGCATTTCAATGCCCTTTGAGCGGGCGTGCCCGATGCGGGCCCCTTGGGCCGTGCGTTACGCGGCCTCCGGTGATGATGGCGTCTCAATGCCCCTTACGCGCCAGTCCGCGAATGCGGACTTTGCTTGTATAGCATGGGATTTTAATCCTGACCATTCGTCTCATTTATTCACCAATCATTCCCGTTGGATCCGAAGTAGTTCCGCGGCGAGCTGCAAACGTTCCAGTCCTCGGGCAATCGTGGTTGATCCTGGAGGTCCCCCGGAGGATTTGCCGGTATAGCCGCCGATTTCGGCGATCCAGAGGACGACGGTCGCAATGGTCGGAGGTTCGTCGGGAATAGCTGGTCGCGGTGCCGGAGGCGGCTGGAACGCGGCCTTCTGCTGAACTGGGGGCGGTGTGCGGACCGGGGCGGTTGTCACAACTTGCGTAACCGCCGGCGACACCGGCTGTTGCCCACGTTTGTCCTGTGCATGCTCGGGTTGCGTGCGCACCTGCGCCGTGGTTTGTCGCGATGAGCTGTTGCCCCCAACGAGCGCCGTGCAGAACAGGCACGACCCGAAAAAGAGTCCCGCGACCATCACGCAACCGCCGGCGATCGCGCATCCCAAGGTTGAGCCCTTACTTTGCCCCATTCACGCATGATGGCAGGATCAGGTGTGGCGTGTCCATCACGATTCACGCCAAGGGTGGACGCCTTCACCCGGAGCACATTGCCAAATGTATCGAATTCCGCGATGTCGACGCTCGTGTCCCGCAACATCGTCGCGTTTTCGTTCGCCTCGATGCCAGCAACCCATGTTTCAAGCGACGAACCGGCAGAAAACGTACCCTGCATCCGTCGCGTGTGTCGCTGCGTGGCGATCGTAAAATAGGTCTTGCCATCATTCGTCGGGACGACATCGATTCGATTGTCGTTAAAAACCATCTCGACGCGGTTGGGATTTGGTTCACTCGGCAATGCCGGGGCCCATCGCCATAACGCTACGGCTTTGCCCACAAATGGATACACACTGCGTTCGCCGACGCTGACGAGCGTCTTATTGTCGGAAAACGTCGCCGTTGTTGCGCCGGTGTTGAGATCCTTGACAATTCGCTCGCCAAATCCAAGAAACCCATATCCGCGCCGATCATACCGACCATCGCGATATTGCAGACCAAAACGACGTTGTCCCCCTTGTCCGTCATTCATCGCATATTCGCGCACCACGCGCTTGGACCCGACGGCGCACCTACGCGGGTACACGCAATCGTTATTCGATGCGGCTCGCGGCAAATACAAATACGAATCTCTTTTTGGATCGTTTTGCTCTTCCCCATTCGTGATCCATTCGTCCGTCAAATGCCCATACGAAAACGACACATTGGGCACGAAGCTCGAATCTTCCGGCGCGCGTTCGCTCGAGCCATCCGAAAACGACACGAGCACGTCAGGATCCGCCGCTCGATTCCGAAACACGTGCAATTCGTTTCCGATGAAAAGCACGACGTCCGGTGCGCCATCGCCATTTGCGTTGCCTACGCGAGGGCCGCGAGGGTCAGCGAGCGTAATCGCCTCGCCAAGCTGCGCCTCGAAGGGAATTCCCGCATCGATCCGCTCGAAGGTAAAACCACTGCTTCCGCCCGTTGCGCGTAGGACAAACCATTTTGGCAATTCCGGTGCTATGCCCATGGGCATCAGGAGGTCCGTGCGCCCATCGCCATCCCAATCGAGCGGCGTGGCGAGGTAAAAATAGCTATCCTGTGCCC
>DAOMZH010000142.1:0-16111 GCA_035437985.1 Polyangium sp. (in: bacteria)
CTGCGAGGGACGGAGTTTTGGCAAACCCAAAAATTCGCAGCGTATTATTTTTTTCGGTAATGGCAGTATCGAGCATGTGGACAAAAGCCCGCACGAGATTGAGCTGCTCCCCATCAAACCCCTGGAATGCCTCTTCACTCCACGTCGCGACGGTTTCCGCGATGCGCGCTCGCACGTGCGCCTGACCGAGGTAAGAGACGAGAGGCAGTTTGTCCGGGGCGGGTTTGTTCGCCAAGGCCAAGGCAAGGTCGAGACGTGAAGTATTTTTCGGATCTCGGTCGGTAAGGGAACGGAGCAACAGGGGCGCGAGAACAGGCCCTGAAGGTCGGGAAGCAACGAGCAGTTCGAGCGTGAGGCGCGTCAGTTTGCCCAGGGCGCATCCGGCAACGACCACCCGGGCATCGCTAGCATTCTCGTGGAATGCTCCAAGGAGCTGTCCCAATCCGTAGTCGAAGATCGGGCTTGCGACGTCGTCAGCGTCCCCTCGGACAAACACTGCATCGAGCTGCGTAATGAGCATGTCGACGACATGGCCAAGCTCTGGTGGCAGCGCTGCCCCTGCCCGCTCACGGGCCGTGAGAAGCAACCATTCCGATGTTGAAGGGATGCCGCTCGCCTCGGTCTGCGCGAAAAGCTGACGCGGCCCGGACAAACGGGAGTAGGTGTGATTGGCGGCCGCAAGAAGGGAAAAAATGCGTTGAATCGTCCTCGGTTCGGGAAGACCGTACGCTTTGGCCAAAGCACCGAGCAGCTCGACAAGGGCGAGCATACGTGGCTCGGTGCAATCAAGAGCGCCAAATGCCTGTGTGACGACCAGGACGAACCTCGAGGGGAGGCCGCTGGAAAGCAGCGAGGAGTCGCGAGTCATGTATTGATCAAGCCGAGCCTCCCGCAGCATTCACGGATGGTGAAAACCGGCTAGAAGCTGTGGAGCCTGCGCGCCGGCATTAAATCAACCAGCGGCTTTGAGCTCGACGCTGTTTTGTTCGAACGCGGTAAGATCGTCGAGGTTTGCGGACTTGATGGCTTGAATGACTTCGGGAGTAACTTCGTATCCTTCAGCCTCGAGTGTCGCTTCGGGCGATGCGAGCAAACGATCCCTGAACGATTTGTCACCCAAAGCATGCCCAATGAGATCTTCAACGCTCTTCTTTTTTGATTCGCCGGCCATGATGACACCTTCCGTCTGCTCGCCCTGGATGAGATTTCAATCGCGATCGGGCGGCGCTCCAACCTTTGGATACACGCAGGACCCGAGACTTGTCAAGGAACCCCAACGCCCCTTCTTTGCTTCGATCCGCACCCATGATAGGCTCGCTGAACGGGCTCCTTACCCCATGCATGAGCGCTCGACGCAATGAATGACAAAGCGAAGCCCGATCTCGAACTCTTGATCCGTGCTCCTGGCTCTGGTCCTGGATCCGCGGGGGCATTCGTCACGAAGCGATTCGTCGCGAATCAGGTTGCGCTCACGGTGCGGCCCAAACGTATCTCCGACGATGCGTACGAGGCCCAAGCGCAATCACGCAAAGATCAAAAGGTCTTCTACGTCGTCCGCCATTTGGAGTCCGAACGATATTTGTTCCTCAACGAAGAGGAATATTTTCTTTGGCAAAAAATGGACGGCTTTCACACATTGCGAGATGTCGCCACTGCGTACTTCTTGAAGTTTGGTTCGTTTGATTTTCGCAAGATTCAGAAATTTCTCGAACGCGCACGCCAAGACAAACTCATCATCATCCCCGAAACGGACCTTGTGCGCCGATCCTTGGCCGACAATACGTTGCCAACGACGTGGTATGGCAAGCTCATCGACCGGGTACGCACGATCGATTGGCGTTTGTCCGACGTCGATAGCCGCATTGGTGCGCTCTACCAACGAACGCGTTTTCTTTTCACCTGGCCCGCGTACGTCGCGTACGGCGTGCTTTTCGCCGTTGGTTGTACGGTCCTCGCCTTGAACTACGTGCAGAATGGAATCGCCGTAAAATGGCAGCTCCGACTCATGCTCCTGCCCCTCTTGCTCGCAATGCTCGGGGCAACCTTGGTCGTGCACGAGATCGCGCACGCCCTCGCCTGCAAACACTTTGGCCGTGAAGTAAAAGCGTTCGGTTTTACCTTCTTGAACCGCCTCGTGCCGATCCTCTACGCGGACGTGACCGACATCTGGATGTCGACACGACGAGCCCGCATCTCCGTGAGTTTCGCCGGACCAGCCTCGGGCCTCGTGATTGCTTCCATCGTCGCGATCGTGGCCCGCTTTATCCCCTCACCAACGGCAACATCCTTCCTGAGCCTGTACGCGTTGTGCACACTCATGATGTCGCTCGGGAGCCTCTATCCCTGCTTGTTCATCGAATCGGACGGTTATCACCTGCTGAGTGACGCATTGCGTATGCCCGCGTTACGCGAACATGCGCGCAGATTCTCGCGTGAGCGTATCAGCGCGATCATGCAGCGAAAACGAACTCGCCCCCTCACCAGTGACGAATGGATTTACTTGGGCTACGGCGTCGCCTCAGTGGTCAGCATCGGTGCTAGCATCATCCTTGTCGTGCTCGCGCTCCTCGCCCACATCTAGCCCGGACAAACCACCTCGATTTTCGATGCTGTTTTCGCCGAAGCCGCTGCGCAAAGACCAGATCAAAGAATGCGTGCGTTCGTTGCAACGCATAACGTTGTTCGCCGACTGGGCGCCGCAAGAAATCGAAGAGTTTTCCAACTACATCCAGATCTTGCCCTGCCCGGCACAAGAAGTCGTGCTGTGGGAAGGCGACGCTGGCGACGTGCTCTACATGATCTCGCAAGGCAGCGTCGTCGTTTCGCGCAAGCTGAAGGGTGATGTCGAAACCGTCATCTGCCGACTTCATGCCGGTGACTTCTTCGGCGAACTCGACGTCATCGACGATCAATCGGCATCTGCAAACGTTCAAACTGAAACGGATTGTCTCTTCTACACGATCGGTCGCGAGACGCTTTATCGCGAGCTCGAGCGCAACAGTCGCTTGCAATCCAAGTTTCTCTTGGCGCTTTTGAAAGAGGTTGCCAAGCGGTTGCGCACGACAAACCAGCGACTCACCGACGCCATCTTGTGGGGCATCGACGCAACGTCACTCGACACTGGTTGACGGAGATTCACTCACCCGATGTGGAACGTCATCGGGTTTGCCGTGACCCCACGCCCAGTGCACGATGATTGCTACACAAACCATCCACAACGACACGAAGATGCCGCCTTCGCTCACCCAGATCGCTGCTTGCTCCTTGTCTGGCGTGCACTCGCTCAAGAACCCCACGATGATCGAGTTCCACGCGGCATGAAGCACGACGGGCGGCCAAATGCTGTCCGTTTCGAGCCGCAAGCGGGCTAGCAGCGAACCGAGCGACACCATCGTCACGACAAACAAAGCAAACGAAAGTTTTTGATACGCGCTCGGATTGTACTGGCCACTGAGCACAAGTGGTGCGTGCCAGAACGCCCAAACCACTCCGCACACGAGCACCGGATAACGCACACGAGCTTGAATGAGCCGCGTGAGTAAATAACTTCGCCAGCCGACTTCCTCACCAACAGCCAATGGCGCCATCCCCAAAATGCCCACGCTGATGGAGATCAAAAATCCCGAAAAAAATCGGGCGATGGGGACATCGCCGGGAATGCCAAACCCAAGCGGATGCGACGTGGGCGGGGCAAACGAAACGAGGTGCAGCGCGAACGCAATCGCGTACGCGGGCACCGCCACCGCCAGTGGATACAACAGCCCATGCAACATGCCCCGTCGCGACTTGGCATCGAGGCGAAACGAGATATCCCGGAACCCCTCGCGCATAACCGTTCGAGCCACGAGCGAAGACAACGCCGGGACAAACGCGAGCGGCAGAAAACGCTCCATCTCGAGACCGTTTTGGACAATATCCAGCTCGATCGGAAGGGTCAGCGCCAGGAGCACCACGAAAAAAATAATGAGCCCTCGTCGCGCTCGCTGCACCGGATCCATGGCCTGCACTCTGCGGGAGCTTAGCCCTCCTGCTCTCGCGTCGGGAAAGTTTTCCGCGGGAACATTGTAAAGCATGCTCTCGACGGGTTATGTTTGTCAGGGCTCGTCAGGTGCGAAATGGACTTCCCACATGAATCAAGGTGGGCCAAACCCAAACTCCCCCAAAATTCGTTTTCCGTCCGTAGACACCAGAAAATTGGCATATTCTTGCGCAACACGCCGATTGTGTGACTGTACGACCACACCTGCCCAAATCTCGGGACGTGGGGCCCACGACCCTTTCGCGACATCGAGCACCACGACGCCTTTGATGTTTTGAATCTCCGTTCGATAAACAATGGCCGCCGCCACCTCCCCTTGTTCGAGATAGGCCAACACAGCCGCCACATTCGCGCCAAACACCACGCGCGATTGCAGTTTGTCCCAAACGGATAGACGCTCGAGCGCTTCGCGAGCGTATTGACCCACAGGCACGGTTTTCGGATCACCAATCGCCAAACGCTCGTTTGCTGGAAGCAGGTCGAGCGTCGCAAAGGTCAGCTTGGGACTACGCTCGGACCCCACCAGGACGAGTTCGTTTGTCCCGACAATCTTGACGGTCGCGGCATCCACGTGCCCGGATTCGACCAGTTTGTCGAGGGGGGCTTTGCCCGCAAAAACCACGACGTCCATGCCTGCACCCGCTTGCACTTGTCGCGCCACGTCCCCTGATGCGCCGTATGTCGCGACAATTTTCTCGCCCGGATGATTTTTTTCGTATTCGGCAATGAGCCGCGGAAACACGTGCCGCATGCTCGTCGCGGCGCCAACGACAATTTCATTGGCCGCTTGTTTGGATTGACAACCCAATGTCGCCAATGAGATGGCGATCAGCCCATGGATGAGACCACGTCGCTTGGAATTCATCGTTTTACGGGGTACAGGCGCCTTGTTTCCACCGGTCGTAGGTGAACATGAAAAAGTTATCCACGGCGGCCTCCATTTCCGCGGACAACAGGAACTTGGGATGACAAGGTTCCTGATTGCAATTCTGACTTTCGAGGCCCTTGTCGATATGACGGCGCGCAGCGACCAGATCGAGGAATGCGCCTTGGTCGTCGACGGTGCCCACGGCGATTTTCAAAACGAAGGGGAAGGTCTGGTTTTTCTCGAAGGTGATCGTCGAATCGCCCGAAAGATAATTGCCCCCCATTCCGGCGAAATGGCACGCTTTGCACGCACCAGCTTCCGTGGTTTGGTCGGGGAGGTTCACCATTCCCGTGGCTTGCCAATCGTCGAACGTCATGCAATTGCCAAATTGCGTGAGCGCCTCGGAAAGCGTAATGGGCCCTCCCCCGGACCCGCCGGCTCCTCCGGCTCCACCACCACCTTCCGGTCCGTAATATTCATCGCCCACGAGCGTGCGTTCTTTGACTTCGGCTTGCAGCCAATCCGAAATTAGAATTTGCTCATAAGCTTCGAGCGCCGGCCCCGTGTGTTGCCCTTTTAATAAAAACAAACTGTTTTCCGGATAGGCAATGAACACCTTGGGATAAGCCTCGATTCGCGCATATGAATTGCTGGCATCGACGCCCATCCATATCGGAGCGTCATTGTATCCAAGGGAATGACAAGGCGTACATCGTGATGAAAATATCGGATACACGTCGCGATCGAATAATTCTTTCGCCGTGTAGAACCCGTCATCAGGAAGCACACCACTGCCGCCCGTGGGTAACGGACCCAGGTTTTGCGCCGGTTCGTCCCCACAGCTGAAGGCCAATAAGCCCAAAACTCCGAACCCAAGCGGAATGAAGATTTTTTGCAGAAAAGCCATGGCCTATCATGCTCCTAGGAAATGCTGGGCGTCAACCATTGCTCGCGAAAACGAGCGTCATCGAAACAGCCCAAGCTGGATGGAATTGCACGGACCTCCATCCGTGGAGACGCGTCCCACGAATTGTTTTTCGGGAGGGTAAATGTATCCAAAAAATGTGCACATCTCGTTCGTACCAATACCGTAATGAACCTCGACGTCGCGTGTATTCACAATCGTACACTCGTGCCGAATACGTTCCGCTCCGTCAATGTTCAGCGCCGGCTCGAACCTCTGAATGTCGCTCCCGAGGTCGAAGGCGCCGTCGTCCAAAACGCGCGTCGCTTTGTCCTGGGGATCGAGCAAATCGACCGTGAAACGCTGGGCGAGGTCGTGGGTATGCGGCATCATCGTGACGACTTCGCCGCCAAATGCCGTGCACGTGGCGCTGAGCACTTCCGTCGTATGTGGCGCAATCGAGAATTCTTCGATGTTCACGACAAACGGAGCGACTTCCTGTTTTAATGCCGAACGCGGCATCGTGAAAAAATCATAAACGACTTCAATCCGTTTGGGCTGCGTGTAGGTATTCAGATAATGAATGTCCGTGGCGATCTCCCGCGTCGCGTCGAGGACGTACCCCATGCCGCTCGCAAATGCGATGGTTTCCTGCCCTTCGATTTGTGTGGAATTCGCGAAAAGTACGTCGGGAATCCCCGCCCCGATGTTTCCCACAGGATCCGACGCCCCAGGATGACAGTCAGGATATGGATTGGGACCAAGTTGGTCGTTGACGGGCTTCGCCACGACGTTGGAATGATGAAGACCCGTCGTCGTATACAGGCGAGCCGTATGGACGATGTCGTTCGTCAGATCCGGAATAGGCCATGACAAACAGAAGTCGACTTCTTCCCCAGGAGCAAGCACCCGCGGCGGCGCGATGATGCGAAAACCACTTTTCGGAGGCGGCGGCAAGTCGAGCTCGGTGAGGGCGTCACCGAACGCCACGACATTGTTTTCATCGAGCTGTGTGCTTGGTTCGTAACGACGAACGGGATCGATGCAGGCACCTTCATAGGTCACGAACCCTGTCGCACAAGCGGAGGAATCGGGGGCACAACCGACGAGAATGCAAGTGGCAACGATACCGAGGTGGAGAAGATCGAGCGCACGCATCACCAATCATGATTGCGCGTTCGAGAGAGTTTTACCAGGAAGATCATGCCGTACGGAATTGTTTGTCCGCACGGCATGTGCCGCATCGCAGCGAGCGTCAATAACCAGCAGCGCTCATGAAAGCATCGTTCATGTCGAGCGCTTTGGCGCGGCGCGCAGCGGGAGCTGCAGCGGGCGGAGCAGCAGCGGCAGCGCGAGAACTCGTGCGTGCCGACCGGACCTGTTTGGCGAGCGCGAGGACGCGTTCTTTTTCTTTTGCGTCGCGGACGTTCGCGGCGGTCGCGTTGAGTTTTTCCTCGGCCCGGTTCAGCGATTCGTCGGCTGAGTCGAATCGTCCCGCGCTGACGTCTTGGGCGGCGGCAATGGCGACAGCTGCAGCTTCATGAACTGCCGCAATGGTCTTTGCTCGATCATTTTCATGTTGCGCAACGACGGTCGGCTGATCGGTCACCTCGTAACGCGCGACGACTTCTTGCACGCGCGACAAACCTTGCTCGGTCGAATCTCGGAAAAACAAACGCACGCTGGCGAGCGGCTGCGAGCCGACGAGAGCAGGTTCGTCGATCCGAACTTTCACGGCCACTTCGCGATGCTGTCCACTGAACATCGCGCCAAGCGGAATGCGGAATCCGCCCATGCCCGAAGACATCCAGCGCGCCCCGGCCACACTCACGAGCGATACGCCTGGAGCGGGTACCACTTCGACAAACGCATCGGTTGCGCGCGTCGAACCAAACAGACGCATCTCTTCGGAGAGCACGGCGGTCATCTCTTCCGGTGAGGCAATGTGATACATGCGGCCGCTCGAACGAATGGCGAGGGCATTGAGGGTTCGTTCGTCATAGTCGAGTCCTACGCCAATGGCGGTGACTTGAATGCCGTGGTCGGCGCCTTTTTCGGCGATGCCTCCGAGCATATCGGTAGAGGTCGGACCAACGGTGGCGACGCCATCGGAGACGACGATGACGCGACGGACGGGATGGGACGAAGGACTGCCGGCAACATGGAGTTCGCCCGTGCGCAAACCTTCGAAGAGGTTTGTCCCTCCGGCAGCACTGAGCCCCAGGATTGCCGCATGGGCTTCTCTGCGGGTATTTGGCGTGAGCACGGACGAGACAAACCGAACATTGGCTTCATCGGAAAACGAGTGGACGGATAAAATGTCGCCCTCGGGCAAACTATCGACGAGGCGACGGGCGGCGGCGCGGGCTTGTTCGATTTTGGCCCCACTCATCGACCCGGAAGTGTCGACGACGAGCGCGACGGAACTTTTTGCACGCAAAGCAGTTTGTCCAGCCGGAACATCAACCCACACGCCGAGCGTGGTTTCTTTTTGATCCCGGAGGATGAAATCGCTGACGGGGGCTGCACCAATCCAGGGGCCGTTGCTCCGCGGACCATCGTGAACGTCCGCGGCTACTTGAACGGGTTTGTCGGCAACCGCCACGGATACTTCGTTTCCATTCGCAAGTGCATTTTTGGGTTCGGGAGAAGAAACGGGCAGCGTGGAGGTAGAGGAGGCGCAACCAGCAACGAGGGCGGCAGCCACAAAGGTTATGGTCTTCGACGACATACGAGGCTCCGAGTTCGACGAGAAACGGTGGTGAAGCGCTTGTACGTGCGAGTTTTCAAAAAGTTTCACGGTAAAGGAGGGACCGCGAAAAAGGTCCGTGGCGGGTCCGTCGGCATGTGCCGAGGAGACGGAGGAGGGCCCAACCATTTTACTTCCCAAACCAAAGCCGAAACTAACTATTGCAACGATCAACGATGGACGCCTACGCTTCTCGATGCTCGCGACGTGGTGGCCGCGGGCGCGGAGGTTAGACGATGGCAACGGATTCGATTCGCGTTTCCGCGGTGATCGCTGCCAGCCCAGAGAGCCTTTACAACGCGTGGCTATCTGGAGACGAACATTCGGCAATGACCGAGGGGAAAGCATCGGTCGAGCCCAATGTAGGTGGCCGTTTTACCGCGTGGGATGGGTACATCTCCGGGGAAACGATTGAGCTCGTCGAAAACAAGAAAATCGTGCAGCGTTGGCGCACTATGGAGTTTCCTGAAGGAAGTGCGCATTCGCGGCTCGAAGTCCTTTTCGAGCCGGTAGACGGCGGGACGAACATCACGTTCGTCCACTCGGAAATTCCCCAAGGCGACGGCAAGAAGTATGAAGATGGATGGCAGAAGTTTTACGTCGCGCCCATGACAAAACATTTTGGCGCCGTCAAGCCCGCCAAACGAAAATCTCCGCCGCGTAAAGCAGCGGCCAAGACAAACTCATCCCCAAAGTCGGCTCCGGCAAAAGCTAGTGCCGCAAAGAAAGTAGCCCCAGTGAAATCAGCTCCCGCAAAGAAAGCAGCCCCCGTGAAAACCACAACCGCAAAGAAAGCAGCTCCGGCCAAGAAAGCCGCCCCCGCAAAGAAAGCAGCCCCGACCAAAGCCGCTCCGGCCGCCAAAGAGGCTGCTCCGGCCAAGAAAGCTGCTCCGGCCAAAGCCGCTGCCCCGGCCAAGAAAGCCGCGGCTCCGGCTGCCAAAGCCGCGGCTCCGGCCAAGAAAGCCGCTCCGGCCAAAGCCGCCGCCAAAAAAGCCGCTCCGGCCAAAGCTGCAGCCAAAAAAGCCGCCGCCAAACCTGCAGCGCCCGCTCCCGCAGCGCCCGCTCCCGCAGCGCCCGCTCCCGCAGCTCCCCGCGGCCGCGGCAAAAAATCTTCTTGATATACCCCCTCTCGGTCGCGTAATGGCCCTTCGCCCGCGACCAGCTCAATATTGAATATCGTTCACGTCCAAACGATTACCATTTCGACAAACTCTTCCGCTGACGCAGGCGACGCCTGATCGCCGCGCTCGCGTACGATCACACTGCGAAAAGCGATGCGTTCGACGTACCGCCTCGTGATCGGCTGGTAATGAACGTGCGCCGAGAAAACGAAGTCCCCACGTGCATTCACGGGGATTGTCAAGCCAAATGCACCCGGGTCGTAATGCCGAAAGTCGGTGTCCGAATCGCCAATCGTCGATTTTCAAGGTCGGCGGAGTCGGAGCGCCAGGTCCGCGGATGTTTCCCCGGCAATACCATTCTACTGCACGCCGGGAAAACTCGAAGAATGGCCCACGACCAGAGGACCCACAAATCGTTTGGCAAAGAGAACCAGAAACCCGCGCCTCGATTCCGGTTGGTTCATGCTTCCGCGTGTTCGACTTTGGTCCAATCCAGGACCATGTGCGAGCCGAATTCGAGCCGATCGACGTCCTGCAAAATCAAAGCGCCGATGCCCTTGCCGTCTTTGCGCACACCATTGGTGCTCCCGGTGTCGATAGCCCAAACATGGGTGCCAATACGGACGAGCAGCAAATGCACTCGAGAAACATTTTTATCGATTTCCCCAAGCGACAAACCACAACGTTCGTAACGCCCAATCAACAATCCCTGACCGAGCCTCTCTGCCGAGACGCTGCGTTTGGCTTTGGCCCCGCGCGATTGCAAGCGAATGGTCGCCCAAGCCAATTCGGGTTCTTCGTCGTCGCCAAGGAGCAGAGGCGGAGCCAGCGTCGTAATGCGCGAGTTTTCGTCGTAACTCCGATACGGACTGCCTTTTTTCTTGGGCGGAGGCAATGCGTGCACGCCTCCGCGACGTTCCGAAGGCAATGGGGCGCGACGATCGATGAACGAGCGCGTGGGTAATGCGTCCCAAGCCGCAAGTGCTCGATCCGGCCATAACGTTCCGGCCCCACAGGGCAAACACCAAATCGCAAAGGAATCGATGGCCATGTACGTAGGTCCATCCGAAACGATGGCACATTGCTTATTGCCGTCTTCCGTGGAAAACGGCTCGCGCGTGTTGAGGTCCCAAAGGTGAATCATGGGAATTCCCGGTTCGTCTTCCAGAACCAACGCGACGACATGACGCAGAGAAACTCGTTCCGAGGGCAATCGAATGCGACACTTGGTGTGCCGCCCGATGGTCGCGGTCGTATCGGCTTCCGCGAGTTCGGCTGCGACAACCCGCATGTCTTTGCCTATCGCGCCAATGACGAACGCTGGACGCCGCGCAGCTCGGGCCAGATCGGCGAGGCGATCGTAAAGGACGATAAAGGATTCTCGAGGTCCTGGCGGAGGGCTCGACTGATCCATTCCTTCGAAAGCATAGAGCGTGTTTTCGTTCCGAATCTGTGGGCCGAAAGTACCAGTGGCTTCCGGATCTCCTTGGTCACGATAACGCATCGCTCGACGTCCATTGGTGCATGGAAGGTGGAAGAGCGCAACCCTCGCAAGCACGAAGGACGCGGGAACATCGGACGGATTCGCGATATAGTTCGAGTTGCATGATCTCCAGGGGGTCCGAGTCTGAGTTTGCAACGAGCGTGCCGGACGAGGTTGAGTCGACAGGCGACGGAACGATCACCCCTGATCCGTTCTTGGCGAAGGTCGCGCGTGTGCCTGCTCGGCGTGATGCGCTCGCGCTTGCTGCGTGCGTAGGAGATAGGTTCGGGCGCTTCGAAGTGCGTGGTGAGCTGGGTCGTGGAGGCATGGGGATCGTGTACGTTGCACACGACACGACGCTGGGTCGCGAGGTGGCGTTGAAGGTGCTTCGCGCATCGGGAGATGTCGAAAGACGCAAGCGGTTCATGCGTGAAGCACGCTCGGCTGCGGCGGTGACGCATCCTGGAATCGCGACGGTGTACGACGTCGGTGAGCAAGACGATGCCGTGTTCATCGCGATGGAGCGCGTGCGCGGGAAAACGTTGCGCGCATGGATCGATGAACATCCGATCATCCCGATCGTTGATGCTCAAAGGATTGGACGCGCGATCGCTCGAACCTTGGTCAAAGCACACGAGCTTGGGGTCGTGCATCGGGACTTGAAGCCCGAAAACGCGATGCTCACCGAGGACGGAGACGTCAAGCTGCTCGACTTCGGTCTCGCGAAACTGTTGGGTCCGAGTTTGTCGGAGGACAGATCCACGACCGACACGCAAGAAGGTCGCATCATCGGCACGCCTTGTTACATGTCGCCCGAGCAAGCGCGGGGATTGACGGTCGATGCGCGAAGTGACGTTTTTTCGTTTGGCGTGATGTTTTACGAGCTGCTCACGCGACGTCGTCCGTTCACGGGAGCGACTTCGGTGGACTTGATGGCGTCGATAACGAGGGACGAACCTCCGCCGGTGAATGAAGTGGTGCCTGGCGTTTCGGCGGAAGTGGCGGCAGTGGTGAGCCGATGTTTGCGTAAGTCTCCGGCCGATCGATATGCGGATGCGGGGATGCTCGTGAAAGACCTCGATGCAGCTTGCGCCGCGGTGGAAAACGGATTGTCGCGCAAGGACGGGATTTCCCTGGTTCCCGAAGAAAAACCTCCGGCGAAAAACGAGCGTCGTGCAGCTCGACCGATCTTGGCGCTGGCGCTGGCGTTGCTGGGTGTAGCGATTTTCGTCGGCTGGAAGGTCTTTACCCATCGGGGATCGAATTCGAGTGCCTTGGCGAATTCGAAAGACTTGAATTCGGTGACGATGGCTCATGCAGCGGAATCGGCGATGCCTGCAGCTCCGAGCGAAGCGCAAAATTTCTATCAACAAGGTCTCGTGGAATTTCGCAAAGGAGCGCCCGACATGGCGCTGCTTTCGCAAGCTGTTGCTTCGGATCCAACACTGGCAGCTGCGCACCTGCAGATTGCCGCCAAACGGGTATTCCACTTCAATGCGGAGCAAGCACGCAAGCATTACCGAAAAGCAGTGGAATATTCGGCCAAACTCGATGAAAAGCAGCTTATTTTTCTGGATGCCATCGAGCCGCTCGTCTTGGAACAACCTTCGAATTGGGCCGAGTCGATTCGTCGTTTTTCCAACGCGGTCGAGCAATTCCCCAACGATGCGCAATTTTGGTTTTACCTCGCTGCTGCCACCGCGAATTTCAAGGATTTCGATCTATCCAATCAGCAGATGGCCCAAGCGATTCGGCTCGATCCGGAATTTGCGCTAGCCCGCGCGTTCTTGGCCATGAATCGGGCGTACGAAGGTCGATTCGACGCGGCGGAAACGGCGGCTGAAGATTGCCTGAATATCGTTCCGGATTCCGTCCTGTGCATGGGACTGTTGGCAGATTTGCGATCTCGCGAGGGGCAATGCGAAGCAATGGCGCAAGTTGCCAGGCGCATGATTGCCGCTGGGGCATCCAGAGCAAGTGGCGAAGCGCGTCTGGCCGAATCATTGGCAGCACAAGGTCAACCCCTCGCAACCATTGAACAAGCCCTGGAACAGGCCGAATCGAGTCGTCTCGAATTGGACAAGACAGAACCGGAGAGCATCAAGAAAGCCTATGCAGGGCGTCGCCTTTTGGCCCGCATGTTGGCTGGTGACTTCGAGACGGCCGAAGCTCGGGCCCGGGAGCTGCAAGCGTCGTCGCAGACGAGCCATATGCAGGACGACCATAGTTTCGTGGCCAAACTGCTGACCCAGGTTTTGCTCGAAACAGGGCGCAAAGAAGAAGCTGGCGATGTATTGAAGAGTTTTTTGGACCGGCGAAATGCGTGGGAGCCGAATCCCAGCGCCGAAGATGCGGCCATGTCCATGGATGCAACGCCGTTTCTCTTGTTTGCCGCCGCAGAAGCCGAAACATTGTCGACGGAAGAGCGAATCCAACATCGCGATGCGTGGTTGCGAGATTGGAACCTACGCGCCACGCCGGTCGCTCGGAATTATCTGTGGATGCATGCTCATGCCACCACGGCGTATTCACCCGAAGAGGCAAAGCAGGCACTCGAGGTATTGCGAAAACAGGGGCCTGTACCGCCATTTCGCCCACAAACGCTGGCTGATGCTTACGTCGGGCGCGTGTATCTGCTGGCCGGACACATGGACGAAGCTCTCAAGTGGCTCGGACAAGCAACGCAAAGCTGTTCGACGTTGCGTTTTCCTTTCGAACAAACACGGGCGTACTTGTGGCTCGGACAAGCCAAGGAATCGAAGGGCGACACGAAGGGAGCTTGCGGCGCGTACCAAGTGGTGCTCGATCGGTGGGGCCATGCCAAACCCAAGAGCGTGAGTGCGGATCAGGCGCGAGCACGCGTGTCGGCACTCGGATGTCGGTCGACGTGACCTGCTGAATCACTCGTCGCGTTTGCGAATCCGAACGGGGGGCAAAGGTCCGGCCGTGTTGGCGGCGAGGGAGTCGGAAGCTTCGCGTTGATATGCGCCGATCGTGGCGCGAACGACGGGTGGAAGAAAAATGTGTTCGAGGTCGACGGATGCGAGAGATGCCGCGACGGTGGCGATGCGATCGACGAGAGGTGCTCGTTGATCGACGATGATGACGCGTTTGCCGCGGACGACACACAAACCACCGCGCCACTTACGCGCATCCGAAAGGTTTGGATCGAACGACTCGGAGCGGACCGTGATGTCGGCTTTGTTCGCTGCACGCACGAGCTCATCGAAGAGCCGTCCGAGGTCCATGAGAAGAGCGTACGCGCTTCGGTGACCTGTGGCGTGCGCAATTTCGCCGGAGCAATTTGGAGCGTGTGGCCGAGGGTCTGGCGCCGGGATGCTCGAGCAGTGAAGCACGACGATGATGAAGCGCTGGTGATGGGTGCGACGACGAAGAAGAGTCGCGAGGAGCATCGGATCTTCATCGAGTGTTTGTCTCAACAAACAGTTTGTCTCAGCGAACCAAGCGGGAGAGCGAACTTTGGTTCTGGTTTGTCTCGAGCGAGCTCGGACCTGGTAAAGGAGACGGCGAGGCGGTGGTGGGGAGTTTGTCGCGGAGGGGAGCGGAGGGGAGGAGGGTGAAAACGTACCGTCGGGCACGACAATCCTGGGTTCTGGGCTACTGCGGGCGACTTTTTTTTGCTGTTCGAGACTTCAGTGAGATCTGTGTCGACCATTGGTTGACGTGGTGGATTACGCGTGTTACTGGGATTGCCCATAGCGTCGACGGCCGAGTGGGAGCGAATGTGCGTTTCCCGGCCGTGTCGGGTGAAATCCCCAGCGCGTGACGTCGAGCAAGCACGAACGGCACGTGCGACGCGCACCAGCGAAGAGCGTCCAATCATTTGGGGCGCCCGAAGGGCGAGATAGAGATGACGTTTACTGATGCAGCGGCCGAGGTGCTTCGCCTTATCGGCAGGCCGCTCCACTACAAAGAGATCACGGATATTGCGATTGAGAAGAACTTGCTCAGCCACGTCGGCAAGAGCCCAGAAGTTACGATGGGGGCGCGGCTCGCCGCGATGCTCAAAAAAGACTCCCCCGAAGTGCCGCTCATCCGCGTGAAACCCGGCGTTTTCGCACTCCGGGAATGGGATGAGAAGACGTTGCGAGCAGGGGCGGATGGCAAGAAGGGGCGAAGGGGCGGTCGAAACGACGCCCATGCGCGTCGACAAGAGGCCGAGGTCGAAGACGAAGCGGTGGTTGCCGAAGCTGCCGACGAAGAAGCGGCTACGGACGAAGTTGCAGAAGCTCCGGCGGTCGAAGCTCCGGCTGAACGCGAAGAAGCCGAAGTTGCAGCTCCCGTCGCTGCTGCGGCGGATGACGACGATGACGACGAAGTGCTGGTCGCTCCTGCGGCGCCTGCAATCGTCGCGGCAGCTCACGTAGCTCCGCCTGCTCCACGAGCATCGGCGCCGGCACAACCGGTGCACGTCGATGAGGATGACGACGCTGAACCGCCCGCACCCGATGAGGTCATGCGTGCGGAGGCTGTCGCCGGCGCGGCCGAGATGTTCGACGAAGAAGATGATGACGATCAGCCGATCCTGGGTGGCGGGGACGAACGTCCTGGCGCAGGCCCAGCCGACGGCGGTGAAGGTCGTCGTCGTCGTCGTCGTCGTCGTCGTGGTCGCAGCACCAATGGCGAGCAACAACCGGGGATTTCGTCGAGCAGCGGGGCCTTGCCCTCCTACATCGCCACTCCGGCGTTCGACAACCGCAGCCGAGATCGTGGCGATCGCGACTTTAGCCGCGACCGCGATCGGGACCGCGATCGGGACGTCTCGCGCGACGCACCTCGCGAGATTCCGCGCGACGCACGTGATTCTCGCGAAGGTCTGAGCACGGAGTCGGTCTACCGCGGGCCGCAAGTCATCGAGATTGGGCAAACCGAGTCGCACGTTGCCCTCGATGATTTGGCCGGTCGCGAGCTTGCCGATGCAGTCGT
>DAOMZH010000143.1:0-16105 GCA_035437985.1 Polyangium sp. (in: bacteria)
AGAGATCCAGCCTCGCCCAATCATTCGCACCGAATCGACGAACACTTCTCCGGCGCGCGCAGCGATGGTTCTATCCGAAGCTGGTACGGCGGAGCAAGGTGGCCATCGTCGGGGACTCATGAATCGTTCCTCGACACCCCTTCCTACACTGAATTACCCAACTCGATATCCCAATATTCAGTGAAATAGGGCACAACTGATGCCGCCTGCACCCCATTGGGACCCCTATTTTGCCAGAAGCTCCCAAAATCACGCCCGCGGAACGTGCTCGTCCCTTGCGATGCCTTGACCTAGCGACGAGAGCACGGGATAGGCCACCGATGCCTCGTACACGCGGCGCCTTGCCAGGTCGAACTCAACGCGCCCTGAAGTGGGCTTTCGGACTCACCACAGCGTCATTTGCAATGACCATCGTGGCCGAGACAAACGCTACCGAAGGCCCGATTCACCCGGACGTACTCGAACACGCAACCGCGATCGCCAATGCCAAGGGCCCCGAAGCATTCACCGAGCTGCGCAATCTGTGGCGAACGTGGGATCGCGCCGATCCAACTCATGTCGAAGAAGCCATCGTCGGCATCATCGAAAACAAAGCGCAACCTGCTCCCGTTCGCGCCTACGCCGGATTGCTCGAAGCTTACGCACGACGTCGACGTGGTGACCTCGAAGGCGCTCGCACCCGCGTTGAAAAACTAGGGTTCGTCTCTCGATACATGACCGTTGGACCTTTCACCAACGAAGGCAAAACAGGCATCAACGAGGAGTTTCCTCCCGAGCTCGAACTGCTCGAACCCATCCCTGCTGGACGGGCCTACGAAGGAAAAGAACGCGCCGTTCGTTGGCGTGTACCACCCATCGGTTCTTCCTATGGATGGTTCGACTTCGGCGACATCTTGCGTCCGGTCGAAGATGTTTGCGGCTTCGCCACGACGTTCGTCCGTTCCAAACCCGGTTCCAAAACGCCCACCCGTCCTCTCTCCCTTTGGGTCGGAGCTTCCGGCGCTTTCAAGCTGTTTTACGAGGGGAAAAAGGTCCTCGAAGACCTCGCCTACCGCGACCTCGACATGGATCGTTTCGCCACGAGCGTTACGCTCCGACCAACCTGGAGTCGCATCACGATCAAAGTCTGTGGTGACAGCGATGCTCCCAAACTGAGCTTGCGCTTGGGTGATGCAACAGGTGAACCGGACCTCGATGTCGATGTGCGCGCCGACCTCGAAACCAGCGCCGAATCCTCAGCGGCCGAAAAAGAACGCGCGAAGTCCAAGACGCCAGCACCGGCCGTGACAAACCGCGTGCTCGGTCCCGTACAAGCCTTCGAACTTGCCACGGCTGCAAAGACCGCCAAGCCTCGAGAGCTCGAGTTTTACGCGCGGTACCTCGCCGTCACCGGAGGAGATCCCAAGGCCGAACACAAGGCCCGCGATCTTGCGAGCCGGGCTGCCGATGCGGAGCCGACGGTGTCGCGTCTGTTGCTCGCCGGTGACCTTGCCGAAGATCGCAACCAGCGGCGCACATGGGTCGAGCGAGCGTCCGCGATTGCCAAGACAAACAAAGAAAAACTCGAGGTGCTTCTCGCCGAAGCGCAGCTTGCGCGGAGCGGGACAAACTGGCGTGATGCCGTTCCCATCTACGAACGAATTCTCGCGATCGACCCGGACAACCTCGGGGGAACACTTGGCCTTGTGGAGCTACACGTCGAAGCAGGACTCAAACGCACGGCCCTCGACATGCTCGAAAAGGCCGTGCAGAAGCATCCGCGTTCGGTGTCGCTCTTGTCTGTCTTGGCGGAACAACTGCGCACGTTGGGACGTGACGCCGAAGCAACTGAAGTGGAAGCTCGTTATGCGGCCCTGCGTTTCGATGATGCGAGCTTCTTGAGTCAAAAAGTCGAGCTTGCAGTCTCGCGTCGTGACGCCGCGGGTGCAGAGCGCTGGCTAGGACGTTTTCTCGGCGTCGAAGCGGATTCACCGTGGGCGCGTTCGATCGCTGCTCGTACCTATCGTGCGCTCGGTCAAAAAGATCGCGCGCTCGCGACGTACCAACAAGCGCTCGCGTTGGCACCGGAAGACGTGCAGACGTTACGAGCTTTGAGCGACGTGTACGGCGAGAGTGGCGACACGGACAAACAGCTCGATTTGTTGCGGCAAATCTTGACGATCGCCCCGCAAACGAAAGACGTGCGCGAATACGTCGAGCACATTCAGCCGAAGGCTCCGCGCATGGATGAGGCGTACGCGTGGGCGCCCGAGAAGTTCCTGCCGATGCGCACCGCACCAATGCAGGGTTATCCCATGCGTTTCTTGCGGAACCTCACGGTGACGACGGTGTACCCGAATGGTCTCGCGAGCCGTTTTCGACAGATCGTGTTTCAACCGCTGACCGACGAAACAGCTGCCTCGGGGCGGCAATATCGCTTCATGTACGAAGCGGCGCGACAAACCGTCGATTTGCGCGCCGCGAAGGTATACCGACAGAACGGCAAGATCGACGAAGCCATCGAGAGTGGCGAAGGCCCTGCAAACAACCCGGCCATCTCGATGTACACGTCGCAGCGCACGTTCGGCGTCCTGTTCCCGCGCCTCAATGCCGGTGATGTCGTCGAGCTTCGTTACCGCGTCGAAGACGTCGCTCCACGCAACGAAATCGCCGACTACTTCGGCGAAGTCGAATACCTGCAAGAGGACAATCCGATCGCGAGCAGCGAGTACATCCTCGTCACGCCCAAAGACAAAACCTTTTACATCCGTACGAACAGGATCGACAACATCACGCGCGACGAGAAGATCGAAGGCGACAAGCGCATCTATCGTTTCACTGCCAACGATGTGCCTCCGTTGACGCCGGAACCGAACATGCCTCCGTGGCCCGAAGTGCTCGGGTACGTGCACGTATCGACGTTCGACAATTGGAACTCGGTAGGTGCTTGGTACTGGGGCCTCGCGCGTGAGCAGTTCGACGTGGATGATCAGGTCCGGCAAAAGGCTCGCGAGCTGACGAAAAACGCGAAGGACGACGCGGCCAAGGTACGCGCCATCTACAGGTTCGCGACGGAAACACGGTACGTGGCGCTGGAGTTCGGCATCGAAGGCATTCGTCCACGACGAGCTGCGCAAACGCTCGCGCGTGGCTGGGGTGATTGCAAAGACAAGGCGACGTTGATCGTCACGATGCTTCGTGAAGTCGGCATTCCGTCGACGATCGTTCTCTTGCGGACGCGCATGCGTGGAGACATCGCGCCCGAGCCCGCGAGTCTTGCTCCGTTCGATCATGCGATCGCTTATGTGCCATCGCTCGATTTGTATTTGGATGGCACGGCGGAACACACGGGATCGACCGAACTGCCCGTAATGGATCGCGGCGCGATTGGCTTGCTCGTGAACGAGGGCAAACCCAAGTATGTGAAGCTTCCGGATCCACCGCCGGAGCAATCGGTGGCGAAGCGACACGTCGATGTGACGCTTGCTGCGGATGGATCGGCGCAAGTGGCCACGGACCTTCAAGTCACGGGGGCCTATGCACCGGATTGGCGGCGACGTTTTCTCGCCGAAGGCACGCAACGAGAACGCGCGACCCACTACCTGTCTGGAGATTTTGGGCCGATCGAACTTGCGCCCGGAAAAACCGGCGTGGAAGCGATCAATCTGCAGGATGTGGAGAAGCCGGTTCAGCTGCGATTGAAGGGCAAAGCGACGAACTTCGCGCGCCGAGAAGACGACACGTTGAACGTGCCGGCGAACATCCCGCCGCGGTTGGTTGCGGACTTGGCGCCATCGTCGAAACGAACGCTGGATGTGGTGATTGGAGCGCTGACGACCAGCGAAGAAGAGTGGGTGCTCAAGGTGCCTGCAGGAGCGAAGTTGCTCAAGGTGCCCACGCCGCAAAAGATCGATTCACCGTTCGGCCATTTCGAGCTGTTCGTGGAGCAGGCCGCGGGCAAAGTGACGGTTCGGACGAGTTTGTCCTTCAAGAAACCGCGGGTCTCGCCGAGTGAGTACGCGCAGTTCCGGGCGTTCTGCGAGGCGGTTGATCGCGGATTCAACCAGCGCGTCGTGGTGGGCAAGTAATGTCGACTGAGCCCCCTGACGAAGGGTTTGTCGTTGCACCACCCTCGTTGCCAGACGGCGTGCTGGCGGTGAGGGTTGGTCCGGGCGCAAACTGTTCGTCGGCGGGAAGTGCGATCGACATTTTGTTTTACGGAAGTGTGATCGCGTCGGCGTTGGCTGTGGCGCTGGCTGCGGCGTTGCCGGTGAAACCAGCGCGCGATGAATCTGCACTAGAAAAGGTTTCGGACGACGAACCTTAGCTACTACTTCAAAGGCTCTCGCGTATCTCGAGGGGCGGCTGCGAAGAACGCTCGATCGGGAACTGTGCAAGAGCCCCATACGAAAGAAGCAGCTCCGGCCTTTGAATTGATGCTTCACCCGCATCTTCAATGAGTTTCAACACATCAGGATGACCCAGGCGGCGAAGCTCCGCGAAAATCGCATCACGGTCACGCTCGACACGCGTCACGGCACTTTGAATGAGTCGAGGTATTGAAGTCCAACGGCCGCGTATTCAGCACCGAGTTTGTTGCCTGTCGTTGGCGTGAAATCTTTCGTATTGAGGTTGCAGAAATACAGCGCTGTTTCGCCAGAAGCGTGAAGCGCGCCGGCCTGCGTGAGAACGGCCCCGAGTACCATTTCGTCAAACGGCGGGAGGGACTTCACTGGAAACAATGACAACGTACGAGTTACGACGGATGGTGACGGCGGAATCACTTGGACTTGAGCGGCCAGGGCGTCCACATCTGAAACAAAACTGGACAGCGCATTGAGCCGGCGGTCCCGGGCCATGTTGATGAAGGTGTTTACTGCTGCCGCATCGATCGGCGCCCTTCCCTGATGTTGCTTTTGCAATCGCCCTACATACCGACCTGCGTCTTCAGGAAATGCGAGATCTTCCCGAATGATTCGCTCAAGCGTCCGCTTCGCCTCTGTCACCGAACACCACGGCAAGTGAAGCTTCACGTCCACGCCATTGCGCGCAAGCAGCTGCTCTGCATCTTGGGTTGGGAACGGGCGTAACGTCTCGATAATAAAGTTCGTCTCGACGAACACATGCTTTACCATCGACCACCCACCATGGCCCGGCGCACGAGTGAGCCTGACGCTGCCGGAACAACGTCCATGATGAGTGGAGCCGCCCACGGCTCGGGCGGAACGGCTTCGTGCCAATTCGTAACGAGCGCATTCATCCACCGTTCGAGACGGTATTCGAGTGAATCGGGCGAATCGCCAAGCAGACGGTGTGTCTCTAGCTTGTTCGGATCCTCCTCGATCGAAGTGGCATCCATAGACATGAAGCTATCGCGCAGAATCACGCATTGTTCGTCGTCGACGACCAAGCCATTGGCACATCCACGACCGAACATCACATCTCGAACTTCCTGCAAGACGGTCTCGTTAACCTGTGGACATAGCTCGACGATCAGTGACGGCCTTGTCTCCCCGGGCGGCGAGAGCAAATACCTTCGGCGCGGTGTTTCAGTTCCCATGCTCAGACCATAGCACGACGATTTCAGATGTTTTGGGGTGCGTCAAGACACACCTCACGAGCTCGTCCGTGACACATTCCACTCCTGCAAGCTCTTCACGCCGTACGCCGCCTGCGCGTCCGCTGCGTTCGCTTCGAGCACTTCCGCCACTGCCATCGCTGCCGCGATCGTCGTGAAATACGGAAGGTTTGCAAGCAAAGCATTTCGCCGAATCGCGTAACTGTCGCGAATGGAACGCGCACCGACCGTCGTGTTCACCACGAGCGCGATTTGCCCTTCCTTGATCGCATCAACCACATGCGGTGACCCCTCGGCCACCTTGCGAATACGCGTCGTCGGAATACGCGCGCGCTCGAATGCCGCCGCTGTTCCCGCCGTCGCCATGATCGTGAACCCAAGCGCATGCAGACGTCGCGCCACCACACATGCTCCGGGTTTGTCGTCGTCCTTCACCGAAATGAACGCCGTCCCTCCCGTCGGAAGCTTCATCCCCGATCCCCGAAGTGCCTTGCCAAACGCCGGCGCAAAGGTCGACGCAATGCCCATGACCTCACCCGTCGAGCGCATCTCCGGACCAAGCTGCGTGTCCACGCCCGGAAACTTCGCAAACGGAAACACCGACTCCTTCACGGCGACATGCTTGGGCCTCAAAACGTCTGTCACGCCCAACTCGGCCAGGGTTTTTCCGGCCATCACTTGCGCCGCAATTTTTGCGAGCGGCCTGCCCGTTGCTTTGGACACAAACGGAACTGTCCGCGACGCGCGTGGATTGACTTCCAGGATGTAAACAACTCCACCCTTCACCGCGAACTGCACGTTCATCAGCCCCACGACGCCCAGCTCCAGCGCGAGTTGCCGGGCCTGCTCTTCAATCGACGCCACAACGTCGAGCGGCAACGAATACGGCGGAAGCACGCAGGCCGAATCGCCCGAATGAATCCCCGCTTCTTCGATGTGCTGCATCACCCCGCCAATGACGACTTGATGCCCATCTCCAATCGCATCGACGTCGACTTCGATCGCATCCTTGAGAAACTCGTCCACGAGAATCGTCCGTGTTCCAGCTTCTTGCGCCGCTTCTACGGCCGCGTGCACGTACGCTGCGAGGTCGCGTTCGTCGTGACAAATCATCATCGCGCGCCCGCCAAGCACGTACGACGGACGCACGAGCACCGGGTAACCAATGGCCCGCGCTGCCTCCATCGCTTCCGCGACGCTCTCCGCGGTTGCAGCTCGAGGTCGACGTAGCCCGAGTTTTGTCAGCAGCTGATCGAAACGACCTCGATCTTCAGCACGATCGATCGCGTCGGCCGACGTGCCGAGCAGCGGAATGCCCGCACGCGCGAGCGGCACGGCAAGCTTCAGCGGGGTTTGTCCGCCGTATTGAACCACCACACCCATGAGCTCGCCGTCTTTTCGTTCCTCGTCGCAAATGGACATCACGTCTTCGAACGTGAGCGGCTCGAAGTAGAGACGATGCGAGGTGTCGTAGTCGGTCGACACCGTCTCGGGATTGCAGTTGACCATGATGGTCTCGAAGCCGAGATCCCGCAGCGCAAACGCGGCATGCACGCAGCAATAATCAAACTCGATGCCCTGCCCAATGCGATTGGGCCCACCACCCAAGATGATCACCTTGCGCCTGTTTGTCGTGGCCGCTTCGCTTTCTTGCTCGTACGTCGAATAGAGATACGGCGTCTTCGCCACGAACTCGGCCGCGCACGTATCGACGCGACCAAACACCGCGCGAGTTCCTTCGGCCAAACGTTGCGCGCGTACGTCATCGGCTGATTTGCCACTCAAGCGCGCGATCGTTTTGTCTGAAAAACCATCACGCTTGGCTTCGCGCAAAAGGCTCGCATCGAGCGGACCTCGTTCGATTCGGCGCTCGAGCTTCACGATGCGGTCGAGTTGCTGGAGAAACCACGGATCGATCTTCGTGATCGCGTGAATCTCTTCGAGGGGTAAACCGAGACGAACTGCATCCGTTACGTGAAAGAGACGTTCTGCTGAAGGAATGCCGATGAGTTTTCGCAAAGCTTCGACCACGTCTTCAGGGCTCGCTTGCGGCAAGCTCACCGGCGCCGAAGGCTCGCGTGGCGCATCCATGAGCAGGTCACGCGTCGAATTCGGGTCGGCACCGAGCTGTCGATAATCTACTTTGTGCAGCAACGAATCGACGCCGTCGCGACCGATCTCGAGGGATCTTGCAGCCTTTTGTAGCGCCTCGACAAAGGTGCGCCCAATCGACATCGCCTCCCCGACGCTCTTCATCTGCGGTCCCAAACGCCGATCAGCACCGGGAAACTTTTCAAAGGCAAAACGTGGCCACTTCACCACCACGTAGTCGATTGTCGGTTCGAACGCGGCACTCGTTCCCGTGATGTCGTTCGTGAGTTCGTCCAGGCGATACCCTACGGCCAGCTTCGTCGCGATCTTCGCGATCGGATAACCCGTGGCTTTCGACGCCAACGCGCTCGACCGGGACACGCGCGGATTCATCTCGATGACAAACACGCGCCCATCGGCCGGATTGATGGCGAATTGCACATTCGAGCCACCTGTCTCCACACCGATCTCGGTCATCACGGCGCGCGCAGCATCTCGCAAACGCTGGTACTCGCGATCCGTCAGCGTCATCCCCGGCGCGCACGTGATCGAGTCACCCGTGTGTACACCCATGGGATCGATGTTCTCGATCGTGCACACGACGATAAAATTGTCCGCTCGATCTCGAATCACTTCGAGCTCGAATTCTTTCCACCCCAAAACACTTTCTTCGATCAACGTCTCGTGAGTCGGTGATTGCTCGACGGCCCAACTTACTTTCGCTTCGAGTTCTTCCGGACGAAACGCGATGCCTCCGCCTGTTCCTCCCAGCGTGAAACTCGGGCGAACGATGATCGGATAACCCAGCGGCTCGCCCCAAGGACCGGACGTCTCGGCAAGAGCGCAAGCTTCTTCGACCGACTTCACGTGTCCCGAGCGTGGGCATGACAAACCGATGCGCGCCATCGCTTCTTTGAACAGTTGTCGATCTTCGGCTTTGCGAATCGCGGCGGGCTTGGCACCAATCAGTTCGACCCCAAAACGATCGAGCACGCCTTCGTCGGCCAGCGCCAGCGCCAAGTTCAAAGCCGTTTGACCTCCAAGCGTCGGCAAGATCGCGTCGGGACGATCGCGCTCGATGATCGCTGTCAATGTCGGCACATCGAGCGGCTCGACGTAGGTTCGATACGCCAACTCTGGATCCGTCATGATCGTCGCGGGGTTCGAGTTGACGAGGATCACCTCGTAACCTTCGGCGGCGAGAGCCTTGGCTCCTTGCGCGCCCGAATAATCGAACTCGCATGCTTGCCCGATGATGATGGGGCCTGAGCCGATGAGCAGAATCTTCTTTAGATCGTCGCGTCGCGGCATCGGGCGGGCGGGTTAGCACCTTCGCCTGAAAACGTCGATTCGTTCTAGAAGTTCAAGCTCGAAACGAAGACATCCTGGAAGTCGTCCCGCATGGCCAACTCCACATGTGACAACTGCTGGCGCACATCGGCGAGACGAACACGAACGGCTTCCGGATCGCGAGCGAACAAGGTCGCGCCATCGAGCGCCGCGTTCCCCACGGCATGAACGGCGGATGGATCCACTTCGGGGAGCATGCCGAGACGAATGGCGATGTCGTGATGCAAATTCGCGCCAAACGCTCCTGCAAGAAGCACATGCGACAAGGTGGCATCACGAATATTCGCCACGCGGCAGAGCAGTTTTGTCGCGGCCCGCAAAGCTCCTTTGGCGAGCTGCAATTCGCGAATGTCCATCTGCAAAAGATCCACGCCGCGAGCGAGCGCGATGCGATCCGCACCCGACGCGATCGCGCCGTCTTTCGTGACGATACCCGCACGCACGAGCTCCCCGAGCACTTCGAGCAATCCCGTTCCGCAGATGCCTTTGGGTTTGCCCGTGCCGATGGTGGTTGGACGAATCGCACCATCTTCACGCACGTCGATGCGGATGATGGCCCCTGCTTCGGCACGCATGCCGATGGAGATGTTGCCTCCCTCGAACGCTGGTCCTGCCGGTGTGGATGCTGCGTAAAGTGTCCCTTGATGAGCCAGGACAATCTCGGTGTTCGTCCCGATGTCGATGAGCATCCGTGACGAACCTGGCTTGTCGAGATCGGTAGCGAGGATCGCGGCAGCTGTATCGCCACCGACGAACGAGCCGAGAAGAGGAAATGTCGTGATGGTCTCGCCAGACAAACCCCAGTCTTTGGGCGAACCAGAACGCTCGTCGAAAAACGGCGGATAATAAGGGGCTTCGGCGAGAGACGTGATGTCCGCGCCCCACAACAGAGCGGTCATCGCGCTGTTTGCCGCGACGAACCAATGCGAAATTTCCCCGTCTTTCGGGAAAATTCGCCCCCTGGCCGCGTCTTCGAGCAACCGAAACGTTTCTCGCGCGTCACCCGTGAGTTCGTCTCTGGCAGCAGGTCCTTCGAGCGCGTAGGTCAGACGCGTCATCACGTCGTGCCCGCGGCGAACTTGGCGATTGAGCATCGATGCTTCGCCGAGAACATCGCCTGTCGCTGGATCGATCGTGCGTAACTGCACGCTGGTCGAACCAAGATCAACGGCGGCCAACACACGGTTTGGCAAAGGCGTATGACGGAGGCGCGTCACGGCTGGCGCAGCGCGTAAATCAAAGCGGCTCTGGACTTCGACGGTCACGGGCGTGCGTGGACGAACTCGACATGACAGGCGCAGGCCTTCGCGAAGCATGCCTTCGCTCAGGATCGAGCGGTCTTCGGGGGTTGGAGGGGCATGTCCCGCGAGCACGCGCACGAGGCATTTGCCGCATGTTCCACGGCCGCCGCAGGGCGCATTGATGGCGATACCTTTTGATCGCCCCACTTCGAGCAGGGAATGCCCAGCGTGGAAATTCACCAGGGTGCGGACGGTGGAACCATCGGTTCCGGATTCTTCGAATGTGGCGCGGACCAGCATCGGGTGGGAGCCTAGCACCGCTGAAGTCCCAAAGTTTTCACCAGGGGTTTGGGTCGAAGCTCGCCGAAGGCGGCTCGAAGCCCCAAATGTTCAACTGGGATCTGCAATTCTTCGCCTTGGCCTTGACAACCCGTGGGTATCTCCGCCATAAACGCGACCCCGCGCATCTCCTGGGTTCGAACATTGTCTCGACGGTCGAGACGAGGCCTTGGAGAGCGTGAGCCCACTCGTAGAGCGAGAAGGCAAGCCATGCCCAAGATGAAGACAAACCGGGCCGCTGCAAAGCGATTCCGGGTGACTGGTTCGGGCAAGATCCGCCGAAGCAAAGGCGGCTTGAACCACGGGATGCAGGAGAAGAGCAAGAAGCGTTGCCGCCGTCTCCGCAAGAACGACATGGTCGACAGCACGATGGAGGTACGCGTGAAGCTCCTCCTCCCGTATCGCTGAGCCCTGGAAGCTCCACGAGCAAGGAAGAGGTAGAGCGATATGCCGCGTGTAAAGCGTGGGTTTAAAGCCCGTCGCCGTCGTAACCGCGTTTTGAATCAGACCGAGGGGTATTTCCTCGGCAGGAAAAACCGTTTTCGCCAAGCCGTCGAAGTCCTTCGGCACGCCTGGGAATACGGTTACATCAGCCGCCGCCTGAAGAAGCGGGATTTCCGCAAGCTGTGGATCGCGCGTATCAACGCTGCTGCCCGGACAAACGGCACCACGTATTCGCGACTGATCAACGCCCTCAAGAAGGCGAACATTTCTCTCGATCGCAAGATCCTCTCGGACCTCGCGATTCACGATCCGGCATCATTCAGCGCCGTCGTCAAATTGGCTACGGCTGGCGGCTGAGTCAGGCGCACGCGTGAGCGACAAAGATCCCGTCCAAGCCATCGAGGAAGGTCTCGAATCACTCGGTACGCGGTACCGCGATGCATTCGCGGCTGCGGCGAATGAACCGGCCCTCCGTGTCGAGCATGCGCGCGTGCTCGGCAAAAAAGGTGACCTCACGGCGATCTTGGCGCTCATGCGGCACGTTCCAGCGGACAAGAAGACGGCCGTTGGAAGTCGAGTCAATGCATTCAAGAACGAAGTCGAAGCGGCATTCGAAGCGCGGCTGCACGGGATCAATCGTGCAGCCCGCGAAGCAGAACTGCGCGGATTGCCCTTCGACTTGAGTTTGCCCGGGCGCGTCGAGGTTGGTCGGGGCCACTTTCATCCGATCGCCCAAGTACGGGACGAACTGCTCGCGATTTTTCGCGACCTTGGGTTTGTCACGGAAGCGGGGCCGGAAATCGAGCTCGAAGAAAACAACTTCGTCAAACTCGCGTTTCCCCCGGATCATCCGGCGACGGACATGCAAGACAGCTTTTGGCTCGGGCCTGGACTGCTTTTGCGGACGCACACGACCACGGTGCAGCCGCGAGAGTTTGCGCTTCGTAAGCCGCCCTTGGCTGTCGTGATGGCTGGTGCTGTGTACCGGCGCGACGACGACGTCACGCATTCGCCGATGTTTCATCAGATCGACGGTTTTTTGGTCGATGAACGCGTCAGCATGGCGGAGCTGAAGGGCGTCATCACCGCGTTCATCGAACGCCTGTACGGTTCGGGGATTCCGGTACGTTTTCGGCCGAGTTATTTCCCGTTTGTCGAACCAGGCGCGGAAGTCGATTGTGGGTGTGTATTTTGTGCCCGTCCGGACGGGACGCACGCTGGATGTCGCGTCTGCAAACACACGGGTTGGCTGGAAGTCCTGGGCTGCGGAATGATTCACCCGGACGTTTTCCGGCAGTGCGGTCTGGATCCCGAGCGGTACACGGGTTTTGCGTTTGGCCTTGGACTCGAACGGCTCGCTATGCTGCGGTACGGAATTCCAAACATCCGCCTACTGTTCGAGAGCGACCCTCGGTTTCTGTCGCAGTTCTAAAATCCGTCGACGGCGGCAGATCCTTTGCTGTGCGCCCCTTGCACATCCCCATGGGCGTCCTTATAGCCCGGAAGATGCTGGTGGTCGTCCGTGGATCGAATGGCCACCTGGTACGTTGAAGGGCACGTCGAGAGCACGCCGCCGTCGTTCCAAACAAACCAAGCGATCGTGCATTTCTACACTGAACTGATGTTCGAGTTTGACCGTATGTGAATCAGGCGTTGCCCGATTGCATTAAACGGCCCCCACCTACCGCAAAAGAAAAAGAAAAGTTGGAGGATGGGGCCTCGCGTGATCGTCGAAAGGCAACGGAGGCGGTGAGTTGCTCGAATCACGCCGACGCTGCGTGAAACGTGCGCGTTCATGAATGCAACGAAGGCGATGGATCATCCAAGGATGAGTTGCGGCAAGCATCAATCAGTCATTTCACAGATGCGATTTTCATCCGTCGAAAACATGTGAGTCATGCGGGGTGCCCAACAGGGCATTCCTTTTCGGAGGCGTGAAAGCCATGAAAAAAGGCGATCAAAAAAGCAAACGTCGGTCTCCCGACGCGAAACGCGCCAGCCGAAAACGCTTGCGTGGCGTGTTGGCCGCGTCGTCCCCCAGCGTTTCAGCTCGTAAGAAATCCCACTTGTCGAAACGATTCGCAGGGCATCGAGAGGCTATCGGCACGCAAATTGCAGAAATGCCGGTAAACCCGACTGATCTTGCCTCACGTATTGCATCTGTGAACGGTCGTTTCGGCAAAGAAAGTTCACCTCGAGGCAAATCAGTTGGAATCAACGAGCACCTTGCCCCGTTCTCCCCTCCACGGGGCGGTGCTTCCGAGGCAACCATGGCGAGCACCGGATCACCGACGACGAGTTCGAAGCGGCTTTCGCTGCATTCGAGCGAGAGCTTCCACTCTCGCAAGAGCGACCTCGAAGAAATGAATGAAAAAACCTCCAACGCAACGAAGAGCACGATGAGCACGTCGACCGCCCGCCGCACGGAAGCAAAACGCCCCTCAACCAAGACCACGACGCGCGTGGGTGCTGCCAAGGCGTCGCGCCCCGGTCCGTCGTTGCAAGCTCGGCTTCGTTCCGCAGCTGTTCCTGCACGTCGTCCAGGTACAGCAAACGAGCGCCGCGCAAAAGAGCAGGACGTTCAGGAAAAACCTGCCGTTTTGCCAGAGAACCAAGAGGCAGTCGCCTCGGCCAAACCTTCGACGGCTCATAAAGAGCCCATCGCGGCCAGCGACATGGACCTCGGCATGCTCGATGACGACAGCGTCGAAGAGCCGGCGTTGCGTCCGCCACGTCCGACGGAGCTCGAGCCGGAGCCGACGGCTGCTGAATTCATCGATCTCGAGTTCAGCCCGTTAAATCGTCCGGACACACCCCGTCCGACCAACGAGCGCGAGCTGAAGGACATCGAGGAAGGTGGCGGAGACTCCATGCTGGCGCGGTATTTCCGCGACATGGCGCTGCATCCGGTGATGGGTCCGGACGAAGAGCTCGACACGGCGCGTATGGTCGAACGAACCGAAATCGATCACTGGGTCGCGTTGCTCTCGTATTTGCCGGCCGCAGAGTTCGTCCTGGAAGCATTGGCGGAAGATGTCGCCAAAGCTGGCGAAGAAGAGGTCAAAGCTCCGCAAGTGCAAGAGCTGCAAAAGCTCGTGCGCCACGCGAAAAAGCAGAAGTACAAGCTGGCGCCTGAACAAGACAAACAGTGGGCCCAGCTCGCTTCGGAACTCGCCACCGTCATCCGTTTGCCCGATTCAGATCGGCTTTGGATGGCGCGAGCGGGCAATATTGCTCGGGATCTCGTGCGCGAACCCGACTTTGACGAAGACACGATTGGTGATGATGAAGAAGGCGTGATGCGTCCGGCTCGACCGACGTTGCCCATGTCAAATGCGTATCGACGTTACCTCGATCGCGTCGATCGCACCTTCCAGTCGCAACACGACGCGAAAAACCGGTTCGTCAAGGCGAACTTGCGGCTCGTCGTCTCGATTGCGCGTCGTTACAACCGTGGCCGTTTGCCCCTGATCGACCTCATTCAGGAAGGAAACATCGGTCTCATGAAGGCCGTCGAGCGTTTCGATCACAACCGTGGCTACCGCTTCTCGACGTATGCGTCGTGGTGGATTCGGCATGCCATCAGCCGCGCTCTCGCTGATAAAGGCCGCGCGGTGCGCATCCCTGTCCACATGCTCGACACGTACAACCGCGTCGCCCGCGCCACGCAAGCGATCATCGCCCGCACGGGTCATGAGCCGACGATCGAAGAGCTCGAGAAAGAAACCGGAGTTCCGCGGGAAAAACTCGACAAAGTGAAGGATTTCTACGCGGAAACCCCCTTCTCTCTCGATCGACCCGTCGGCGACGAAGATGGACGCAAGTTCATCGACTTCTTGCAGGAGGAAAACGCACTTTCTCCGTTCGACCACTTGGCCAATCGCAAGTGGAGCGACGAAGTGCGCCGACTCCTCACGACGCTCACCCCGATCGAGTCGCGCATCATTCGGTGGCGGTTTGGCCTCGATGACGAGGACGAACTCACCCTGAAAGAAATCGGCGACAAGTACAACCTGTCGCGTGAGCGCATTCGCCAACTGCAAGAACAAGCGCTCGTGAAAATCCGCAAGCAAATGCGCGATTACTACTGAGCCCATCGGGCGCGCCAAACCCCCTGGCGCGCCCTTTTTTTTCCCAACCCCCCAGCAACTTCCCGCCCCACCGACGTGGTCGCTCGTTTACATACACCACGACACGAATGTCATGCCGCCTGACATCACGTGTTACCACCTGGGCAAACTCCGCTCTATTCGAGCAAGGCTTGCTCGATCAACGATCCGCCCAGATCTCCTTCGCTGCAGCTTCGACAACCTTGTCGATCAACGGACGAGCACCGCTCACTTTGCCCGGGATCTCGGTCACAAGAATCGAAAACGCCACCGCACTGCGTCCAGGTGGGGCGAGCACATAACCAGAAAGCGCAGCGACGCTATTGAGCGTGCCGGTTTTGGCTCGCACCGCACCTTTACTCGACCATGAACGAAATCTGCCGCGAAGCGTTCCATCAACGCCGCCTGTCGCGAGTTGCGCGACGAAATCCGACGCGATCGCGGTGTCTCGCATTGCCGTACGCAAAAGAAGCGCAGTCGACCAAGCCGTCACGCGATTGGCATCGAAGAGACCGGAGCCGTTTTTAATGACAATCCCTTGGTCAACTACGTGCTGTTCTTCGAGCAGCTTCGTGACGCCACGAGCGGCTGCGTCGGCACTCGCTGAGTCTGTCTTGGTGCCGCCAGCGAGCGATTTGAAAATCATCTCGGCGTAGAAGTTGTCGCTTTCTTTTCCGAGAGCTCCAAGCAGCGCCGCAAGTGGTTCCGATCGGTGCCCAGCAAGGAGGCGTTTTTCCTTTGCGCCGCCGAGTTTTACCGGACCATCCACAGCAATGCCCGCAGATTCGAGCACAGCGCGCAGCGCATTCCCTGGCGCGAGACGCGGGTCATCGAGGCGCCTGCGCACACGCATGACGCGCGCGCCTTCGGGCACGTGTCCACTCACGCGCGCTTCCAGGCAATCTCCTTTGGGTACGAGCTCGAGCGTGAATTTTTCCTGATCGGATTTCGGGGTTTTCCGGACAAATCCGACG
>DAOMZH010000144.1:0-16099 GCA_035437985.1 Polyangium sp. (in: bacteria)
GAACTTCCCGCTGCTCATGGCCGCTTGGAAACTCGCGCCTGCTCTCGCAACGGGCAACACGTGTGTGCTCAAGCCAGCTGAGACGACGCCGCTCACCGCGCTCTTGCTCGCCAAGATCATCGAGGAGTGTGACTTGCCTCCAGGCGTTGTGAACGTCGTGACGGGGGCCGGAAAAACCGGCGCGGCCGTCGTGGCTCATGCTGACGTCGACAAGGTCGCTTTCACGGGATCGACCGACGTTGGCAAGCGCATTCAGAAGGCATTGGCCGGGACAAACAAGAAGCTGACCCTCGAGCTTGGAGGCAAAGCAGCGAACATCATTTTTGCGGACGCTCCTCTTGATCAAGCGGTCGAAGGAATCATCGGCGGCATCTTCTTCAACCAAGGCCATGTGTGTTGTGCGGGTTCGCGACTGCTCGTCGAAGAAGGAGTGTTCGATGTGCTCATGCGCAAGCTGCGCGACCGCATGCAGACGCTGCGTGTAGGCGACCCGCTCGACAAGAACACCGATGTCGGCGCGATCAATTCCAAGATGCAGCTCGACAAGATTCGCGAGCTCGTAGCTGCTGGGGAAGAGGAGGGCGCCACGCGTTTTTCACCTGCGTGCAAACTCCCGGATCGTGGCTACTGGTTCGCTCCGACAATCTTCACGGGCGTGTCGCAATCGCATCGCATCGCGCGCGAAGAGATCTTCGGACCGGTGCTCAGTGTCATGACCTTCCGCACGCCGGATGAAGCGATCGAGAAGGCGAACAACACGATGTACGGGCTCTCGGCTGGAGTTTGGACAGACAAAGGTTCCAAGAGCTTTTGGATGTCGCAGCGTCTTCGAGCTGGGGTTGTCTGGGCAAACACCTACAACAAGTTCGATCCGAGCTCGCCGTTTGGTGGTTACAAAGAGAGCGGGTTTGGCCGCGAGGGTGGTCGGCAAGGACTGCTCGCGTATCTCGAGGTGGACTGATGGCACGGGCGAAGGAAAAGGCGCAAAACGGAAACGGTGCGCAGGTTCGAACTGACGGTGTTTTCGAACTGCCTGTGCGCGTAGGCGTGCGCAAGGCATACAAGATGCTCGTCGGTGGGCAGTTTGTCCGATCGGAATCGGGTAGGTACATCCAAGTGGCGGATCCCATGGAACTCGGCGGGACCAAGGAAAACGTACCGTGGGGCTCACGCAAAGACGTGCGTGACGCGATCGTCGTTGCCCGTGGAGCCTGGGAAGGTTGGGCAGGACGTACTGCCTACAACCGCGGACAGATTCTTTATCGCCTCGCCGAGATGCTCGAAGCTCGTCACGGAGAACTCACGCGATCGCTCGAACGAGGAGGACTCGATTCGACGGCGGCAGCGACCGAAGTGACGGCAACGATCGATCGGTGCGTCTCGTACGCCGGTTGGGCGGACAAGTACCAGTCTCTGTTTGCGAGTTTGAATCCTGTCGCTGGTCCGCACTTCAACTTCACGGTGCCCGAGTCGATGGGTGTCGTGGGCGTGATTGCTCCAGCGCGTCCGGTGTTGCTTGGACTTTTGGGTGCAGTGCTTCCGATCATCACGAGTGGCAACACTGTGGTGGTGCTGGCGAGTGAAGCGGATCCGCGCACGCCGCTCGTTCTTGGTGAAGCGTTGGCGACGAGTGATCTTCCCGGTGGTGTCATCAACATCCTCACGGGTAAGGCATCCGAACTGCTAGTTCATCTTGCCAAACACATGGATGTATCGGCGCTCGACCTTCATGGCGTTGAAGCTTCGCTCTTGAAGAAGGCGGAGGAGGCGGCGATTGGAAACGTCAAGCGCGTGCGTTCGCGAGCGCTCGATGATGCTGCGTGGTTCGACGCTGATGCGTGTGTGAGTCCGCGATGGATCGAGAAGTTTGTCGAAATGAAAACGATCTGGCACCCGTCGGGGGCGTGATCACGACGTTGTATGAACTCGTGGAATCGTGAGGAAAGTTTGTCACAACGAACGACGGTTGTGAATACAGCGACCCGAGACCAATGCGAATAGATTCACGCTGGTAACTGCGTTGTGACAGTGGCGATGGACGTTTTGGTCTTGATGGTCGAGAACCAACCGGGCCACCACGTTGGCCAAGGTTCGTCTGTCTGGTGTGCTGCTTTCATGACGTCTTCGAGAACCGAGGGGTCAACGATTGCCCTTTCGGTCCAAAGTCGGTGCAAAAATACGGCGAAACGCAATACACGTTCGCCCTGCATCCACAACTCTCGTAAACCCATCCACGCGGCGTTTTTATCGTGTGTGACGAATACGAGGGACGCGTCGTGTGCCGCGAGCGCAATGCTCGCGCGTTCGCCAAGACCTTTGACGATTGATTCGCCACCTTTCGATTTTGGGATCAAATCAATGAGTGTGTAGGAGGACGCCGAACCCACGGAGATCGACTGCACTTTGATATTCGAGCTATCGAGCCACTTTCGAAAACTCTTTCCCCCGCGCGTCGGGTCATTCTCGAGTTCCTTGCGCACCTCATCCACGATGGCCAAGGGGAAGAAGTTGGCAGCGTCCGAGAGTTCGGTTTCCCGTTGTGCCTGGAGAAAATACGAAATGACATTCGTGTCGAGGATGTACGTCATGTGTGCACATCCCTCCACGGAAGGGGATCGAGTCGATCAAGTCGCAGAATTTGGCGGGCCTCACCATCGGTGATCAGTGTTTTACGGTGGGCTTGCTCGACGAGGTTTGCCACATGCAAACTCGTGGCATTGGCCAGTGGTAATGATGTTTCTGGCAGATTGCCGCGGTAGTCGGCCTTCTCTGCTTCGAGCCATTCGCGCAGTTTAATATGGACAAACCTTTGGTTGCACAGGTGGTTGGCGGCGATTTCATGCGGCGTTCCAAAGTAGCTCCGTGCTCGCGCCACCAAATCGAGCGCGACGGCGGGAACGTCGACTTGGTGCGGTGTGCCGAGCAATTTGAGCAAGCCTTCGCGCGGCAGGAGCATTTCTGCGGCGAACGCGCGTGCCCGCTGTTCGGCAGCATGAATGGCCTTGTCAGTTTCCCGATCGATAACGAGATGCAATCCGCCATTCGAAGGATCGAAGAGGAGATGGCACAGCTCGTGGCAAAGGTGTACGCGCGTGAGAAGTGGGTTTGTCAGGCGTTGTGAATCGCTCGAATTCAGTACGATAACGCCAGTATTTCGAGACCGAACACTCGCCGCGGTCATGCCGCTCGAGACCAGTGGACGAATGACGACAGCTACACCAAAGCACTCTTCGAGCATTACTCGCAGATCCATGTGTCGATCCGCTGTGTTGTTCAGCCAGCGCCGAACCTCTCGTGCGAGTTGATATCCGTCCTGTGCTGGAGCGTCGGGGCGATCGGATGAGGCCTCTCTTTGAACGAAGAGCTGAGGCGTCTGGAGCCCAAGGGCCGGCTCGCCGAGCATGGAACGAAGACTTGCCAGCAGGCGACCTTGCTCCAGAGCATCGTCGAGTATCAATGCGTCACGGTTGTCGAAGTCCTGAACTGGGTGATGTCGCAAAAAGACGCTTGGTGTGGGTCTTGGCAATTCGTGACCGTGGAGCAACGCCAATGGATCGACCGAAAGTGCGCTTGCGAGATCGCCAAGCTGCGTTGTGGAAATGCCTGGTTGTCCATTCTCCAATGTGGCGAGAACTTCGACCGGAACCGCACTCCGCGATGCCAAATCTTCGAGAGACCAATTTTCTCGTTCACGAATGGACCGAACGATGCCGCTTATGCGATCGAGCATGTGGCTTGGTACCACCGTGGCGTGGTGTTGTCCAAGCTGCGGATGGTGGACAGATACGGTATGGGTTTTTCTCAGGTTTTTCTGGGACGAAAACAGTTGTACCCGCCAAACCCTTGATCACTCCCCGCAACGACTCGCCTGCCAGCTGAAGTATCGCGCGTGCACACGCGGGTAGATCCACGCGCCGGCGAGCACGCCACCAATCACGAGCAGCGCGGATAGATGGCCTTCACCAAGTTGCGCCATCGCCGTCCCTGGGCATGTGCCTGTGATCGCCCAACCCAATCCAAAGATGATCGCTCCAGGAATGATGCCGGGATGAAACGTGCGATCCGGCAAGTTGAGCGGCATGCCGTAGCGGCCTGTCGGGTGCACTCGTCGTAACACTTGGAACGCGATCAGGTTCAGGACAAACGCTGTTCCAATGACGAAGTAAAGCTGCGGATTCTTGAACGTGAACATGTCCGCAATGATGTCGAACCGCGTAGCGCCCGCGCGGCTCAAAGCGAATCCGAATACCGTCCCGAGAACCAAAAAAAGTCCGTAACGCTTCATGGACAAACCTCAGAGCAATGCATTGAGAAGAAACGTGACGGCAACGCCGACACCCATGAACACGCACATCGCGACGATGCTCGCTTTCTGAAGACCAGGTGCACCCATGATCGCGTGACCACTCGTGCACCCACCAGCCATCCGCGTTCCAAATCCGACGAGGATGCCTCCGACAAACAGCACGGCAGTCTTGGCAACAGGACCGAGTTTCCAAAGTGCGTCGAAGCCGGCGTAATCAAAATTCAGTTCGAGCGGTGTCGCCGAAACGGCTCGAGCCAACACACCCGAGATGATGCCGCCCAAGAAGATTCCGCCAAGAAAAACCATCGGCCACGAAGACTCGTCTTGCACGGTCGACCCTGAATCACTCGCGGGCATCGGGAATTCACCGGGCATCGGGAAGTCTGCAGGACTGGGAAAATCTGCAGGATTTTCCGGCATTGGTGCGGCGGCATCGAGCGCAACCGACATCGCGGGCCCACCTGCCGGCATGGGTAGAGGTTCAGTCGGCAAAGGAAACGCAGCAGCGGGGCTGGTCTTCTTCTTTCGGTACTCGAACCAATCGTTCACGCGATCGATCGTGAACGCGTAACAGAACGACACACCCAATTGACGATTCCGCGTCAGCAACATCGTCACGACGACAGCACTGATGACGATACCGCCAACCCAACCTGGCCAAGTGTCCACGAAAATCGACTGGTTCAGGTCCATATGCCCAATCCTTTCGAGCCCAAACGTGGAGGGATTTAGGGAGGCTCAACGCCCCATGAAGCGACCATCGGGCAGGAGATTGTCCGGGACAGTTTGTCCTGACGAGAGCTTCTTGTACCGCTCACAGGTCGCGAAGTTGCGATTGCAATAATAGCTTTGCCAAATCTTCAGCGCCGACTCGAGACTGAAGCGGGGAAACAGGGAACATTTGCTCATGTTCGGACACGTCGTCGCTTGTGGAAGCGAGGTCGTGCTGCGTTTGCCAAGACCGAACAAGGACATTTCGACTCCTTCAACGAGCTTAGCAGAACCCTCTGACACTGCTCAGAACTCGGCCACTTTCAGCACGTCGTCGCGCGTCGTCAGAACGTTGGCGTGTTGCAACTGGTTCGTCCCCGTACCGCAACCTGCTACATCGTTACGTCGTGCGCGCTATTTTTTTCGGCACTCCTGCCATCGCAGTTCCATCGCTCGAGGCCCTCGTATCGATCGCTGAAGTGCCTCTCGTCATCTGCCAACCCGACCGTCCTGCAGGTCGTGGACTCGAGATGCGGGCTCCACCGGTCAAAGAGAAAGCCCTCGCTCTTGGTTTGCGTGTCGAACAACCAACGAAGGTGAAGACACCCGAGTTCGCGCAGCTCATTGCCTCGGTCGATGCTGACGTCGCCCTCGTCATCGCGTACGGCCGCATTCTCACGAAAGCTGTACTCGACGCACCCAAACACGGATGCATGAACCTGCACGCGTCGATTCTTCCGAAGTATCGAGGTGCTGCACCCATCACGTGGTCGATCGTCAATGGCGAGACGGAAACGGGCATCTCGCTCATGCAGATGGATGAAGGCATGGACACGGGACCTGTGTTCACGAAGCACATCACCAAGGTTCGTCCTGATGTAACCGCTGACGAACTCGCGATGGAGCTTGGAGCGCTCGCGGCGCTCGTCGTTCGTTACGAGCTCGAACGAGCCGTACGTGGTGAGTTGCAAGCGATGGCGCAAGAGCACGACCAAGCGACGATGGCTCCGATCCTTGAAAAGGAGAACGGGCGCATTGATTGGACGAAGCCGGCGCAACGCGTACACGATCACATTCGCGGCATGACTTCATGGCCTGGAGCTTTCACGACGCTCGGAGGCAAAACGCTCAAGATTCTTTCGGCGCGTGTTGGGACAGCGACGGGTACACCGGGTGAAGTGATCGTTGCCGATCGCAGCGGCGTGCAGATCGCATGTGGTGAAGGATCGGTGTCCGTCTTGCGGGCGCAGATGGAAGGACGAAAGCCGGCAGCAGCGATCGAACTCGTGTCGGGTCGTGTGTTGGCAAAAGGGTTTGTCTTGGGTGCATAACGCCCGGACGAACTACTTCCGCTTCTTTTTTTTCTTTTTGGGTGTCGAGGGTTCGTCGCTCGAGCTGGCAACTTCGGTGAGTGTTCCGGGATCGGCGCAACAGCGAAATCCGGTCTCGTAGAACTCGAACGAGGGTTCGTGCGCGTCGTTTGTCCCTCTGCAACCCGTCCAAGGTTTGGCCCAAAAGCCGCCCATGAGTGCGCCGGGGAATTTCCGGTTCGAACGGGAGATGACCCATTCCTCGACGTTGCCCATTTGATCGTAGATGCCGTACGTCGAGACGCACGTGAAGTACTTACCGCTCGGACTGCCTTGCCAAAGTTTCTCGATTTCGCGTTGCGCTTCTTCACCACCGGCGCGTAACGCAGCGACATCGAATGCCCGCCAGCTTTTGTCGCTGTTGCACATTGTCTTGTTGACGGCCCAGCCATAGGAGAGTGGGCGGTGCTCGGAGCCTTCACAGGCGAGTTCCCACTCTTGTTCGGTGCACAAACGTTTTTTTCGCTCGGCGCACCAACGTTGGGCGGAGCGGAACGAATGCATGACGAGGGGCCGTTTGCCCTTCTGGTTGGGCGCCTCGAACTGATCCATGCACACGCGTACGTCAGTGACGGTTCCTTCTTCTGCCGTCAGACCTTCGGCGTATGCGAAGCAATGAGTGTCTTTGCTGTCTTTTCGCGGGTCGATGCACAAATGCTGCACTTCATCGGAGTGCGATCCCACGATGAGCCGCATGTCGGCTGGGCAATCGTTGCGCGGTCCTGGGTCCATCGGCGACGCAAGCGGGACATGCAACATGCCCACGGCAAGGGCGAGGGTCGTGACGACGGGATCGAGCACGCGTGCTCCACGCAGCGTCCATGGCGACGGCTGCGTTTCGAGGTGTGAGCAGTGAGGAAAGGGACTTGGATCCCTACCTTACCCGCCGCGGACGGCTCGACAAGGCTGCAATCACTGCATGGAAATGGTGCAACGACCGCCCCTTCGAGCGCCGCGAACATCATCGCGTAGGAAATCTCGTGACAGCCCTGGCACGGAGCGTGCGTCGTGTCTACGTTGACCGCTGCCCTACGGTCCGTTCCACGTGCCGTATTGTTGAATGACGCAGGGCACATACGTTGAATGCCGTTCCAGGGCTGATCTCGTGGATGACTCGAGTTCAGCGAATGCCGCCGAGGTCGGCGGGGCCCTTTCGTCCCAGGTGCTCCGCAGAGGAGATCGTCTCATGTCGGAAAAGAAAAACCCGCCGATTCCGCCGCGCTCCGAGGAGGAGGTGGTGTTTGGCGACGAACTGCCGGTTCTTCCCATCCGCAATGCAGTTCTGTTTCCCGGAGCAGTGGCCCCATTCGATGTGGGTCGCGAGAAGTCCGTCGCGCTCGTTGAAGACGTCGACAACTTGTCCGGACCCATCATCGCGATTTTCGCGCAACGAGATCCGTCGACGGACGATCCCAATGCCGAGGATTTGTATCCCGTCGGTTGTGCCGCGCGTGTGCTCAAGGCGCTGAAACACAGCTCCGGAAATTACTCGCTCATTCTGCAAGGACTCACGCGCATCCGTCTCGAAGGTGTGCTCACGACGGCCCCGTACATGCGCGCGAAGATTCGCCGCATCGAAGAGCCGAATTCGGAAGATGTCGAAGCGGAAGCGCTCGCGATGAGCCTTCGCGACATCGCCAAGCAAGTCATTCAACTCATGCCGGAACTTCCGCGTGAAGCTGGTTCGCTCATCGATTCGATCCAAGCTCCCGGAGCTCTCGCCGATCTCGTGGCCGCCAATCTCGACGCCCCCGTCGAAGACAAAGCCCAGCTCATCGAAACGATCGACGTCAAAGAACGCATTCGCAAAGTCCTGCGCCTGCTCACCCGCCAACTCGAGATCCTCAAGATGCGCGAACGCATCAATGTGCAGATCAAAGAGGAGATGGGGAAGAACCAACGCGAATACGTACTTCGTCAACAACTCAAAGCGATCAAAGAAGAGTTGGGCGAGGACGATGGAGATCAAGGAGATCTCGACGGTCTCGAAGATCGTATTGCCAAGGCAAACCTTCCGAACGAAGCCGAGACGGTCGCGAAGAAGCAGCTCAAGCGTCTCCGTACGATGCAAGTTGGCTCGGCGGAGTACACGGTTGTCCGGACGTACCTCGATTGGATCTTGGACATTCCGTGGACCCAATCGACGCAGGACAATCTCGACATTGCGAGCGTGCGCAAAGTCCTCGACGAAGATCACTACGGTCTCGAAAAGGTGAAGAAGCGCATCCTCGAATACCTCGCCGTGCGCAAACTCAAGCAGGACAAGAAGGGACCGATCCTTTGCCTGCTCGGACCTCCCGGCGTTGGTAAAACCTCACTGGGTCGCAGCATCGCGCGCGCATTGGGACGCAAGTTCCATCGCGTGTCGCTCGGTGGTGTTCACGATGAAGCTGCGATTCGCGGACATCGACGAACCTACGTTGGCGCGCTGCCTGGACAGATCATCCAAGGCATGAAGAAGGCGGGCATGGTGAACCCGGTCTTCATGATGGATGAGGTCGACAAGATCGGTCACGACTTCCGTGGCGATCCTTCGGCCGCGCTCCTCGAAGTGCTCGATCCCGAACAGAACAACACGTTTGCCGATCACTACTTGGAGATCCCGTACGACTTGTCGCACGTGATGTTCATCGCGACGGCGAACACGGCGGATCCGATTCCTCCGCCTCTTCGCGATCGTATGGAGATCCTCGAGATCCCCGGCTACACGCGCCGCGAAAAACTCGCGATCGCCAAGCAACACTTGCTGCCCAAACAATTGTCCGATCACGGCCTCACGCAGGAACAACTCGAGATCACCGATCGCGCGCTCGAAGAGATCATCGATCGCTACACGCGCGAAGCTGGGGTTCGTTCTCTCGAACGTCAGATCGCGAGCGTCATTCGTGGCGTGGCGGTGAAGGTTGCCGAGGGAGACACCGCGAAGCGTCGTGTCGACAATGAAGACGATCTGCACGAGTTCCTCGGCGCTCCGAAACACACGAGCGAAGTTGCGGAACGGACGGCAGATACGGGCGTCGCGACGGGTTTGGCATGGACGTCCGTTGGAGGAGAGATTCTCTTCATCGAAGCGACGCGCATGTTTGGCTCGGGCAAGATGCAGCTCACCGGGCAACTCGGTGATGTCATGAAGGAGAGCGCGCAAGCAGCCCTCTCATTTGTCCGGTCGAACGCTCTGAAATACGGCGTTCCGAAGGACTTTCTCGAGAAGAGTGACTTGCACATTCACATTCCGGCTGGCGCGATGCCGAAGGATGGTCCGAGTGCGGGCATCACGATGTTCACGGCGCTCGTGTCATTGTTGACAGGTATCAAGGTTCGTCACGACGTAGCGATGACGGGTGAGATCACGCTGCGTGGGCGTGTGCTTCCGATTGGTGGCTTGAAGGAAAAAGTCCTCGCGGCCCATCGCGCGGGCATCAAGCGCATCATCGTGCCGGAGCGGAATCGAGCGGATCTCGAAGAGGTGCCGAAAGAGGTCACGGACGAACTGCAGTTCTTCTTCGTGACGCGCATGGATCAGGTGCTCGAAGCAGCACTCGAGTCGATGCCGGTGGCTTTGCCAGAGACGACCGAGGAGCCCGAGAAGAAGGCGGACGGCGAGAAGAAGGACGCCGACAAGCCGCAACTTCAAAGCAACTGATCTTCGAACACGAGCAAGGGCTCGACGCGCATGTCGGGCCCTTGTTTCGTCGCTTCGGTCACGCTCGCAGCGATGGGGATCGCGAGCGATTTTCCGTCACAAAAAGTGATACTGTGCTCAGCGGATGAAGCCCTGTCCTAGCTGTCAGTGGATGCTCAAGGACACGGACACGCTGTGCAACATGTGTGGCGCGTCCGTGGGCGGCGGAGGGGGAGGACCGCCGCCTCCGATTGTTGGTGCTGGAGGTGGAGGTGGTGGTGCATATGCATCGCCTGGACCGCCGGCGATGGGTGGTGGGTATCCGCCTCCGCCGAAGATGAGTCCTGGAGGTGGGATCGCTCCGCCTCCGCCCGTTTCTCCAGGTGGTGGATACGGTGCACCACCTCCGCCTGCGATGGGTGGTGGTGGTGGTGGTGGTTATTCCGCGGGCGTACCGGACGACAGTCCGATGAAGTCTCCGTGGGCTCAAGCGGCCAAACCCGCGCCGCAACCCGCTGCTGCTCCAACATTTGGAGCACCAACGATGGGCGCACCGCCGATGGGCGCACCGCCAGCTTTTGGTGCGCCGCCGATGGGTGCACCGCCGATGGGTCCACCTCCGGGGATGGGTGCGCCACCAGCTTTTGGTGCGCCGCCGATGGGTGCGCCGCCGATGGGTCCACCTCCGGGGATGGGTGCGCCGCAAATGGGACCTCCACCAGGCATGGGAGGAGCACCAGGGTTTGGCGCGCCGCAAACCGGTCCTCCGCCAGGAATGGGAGCTGCGCCGCCATTTGGAGCGCCGCCCATGGGCGCGCCGCAGATGGGTGGTCCGCCAATGGTTCCCGGTGGACCTCCGCCGCGACTCACAGGTCCAGGTCAGCTTGGCGGGGCCGCACCTCCGCCGATCGTGACGCCTGGTGGAGCGCCGCCGATGATGTCCCCAGGTGCACTTGGTGGAGGCATGCAAGCTCCGCCGATGGTGATGCCCGGAGGTGGTTTGTCTGGACCACCACCGATGGTTTCTCCGGGTGCATTGGGTGGGGGCATGGGCGGGCCGCCGATGGTTGCTCCGCCCGGGATGGTTGCGCCGCCGCCGATGGTTTCACCAACGGGTGTTGCGGGTCAGGTCATTGCTCCTCCGCCCGTGCTTGGTACGTCGGGAACAGCGTCAGGACCCAAGGTTCTCGTCGGCTTCTTGGTGACGTTCCAAAACGATCCCGGAGGAAGCTTTTGGCCCGTGCACAGTGGACGCACGCAGCTCGGACGCAGCGGTAGCGAAGGTGCTGTCGACATCGCGATTCCGGACGGAAGTGCATCGTCGCGTCACGCCACCGTGTACGCGGATCCCTCGACAGGTCAGGCGTTTGTCGAGGACGACAATTCTCGAAATGGGACGTTCTTGAACGAGCAGAAGCTTGCTCCAGGCGATCGTCGCCAGCTTCGGGACAACGATCGCCTGCGTCTCGGCAGCACAACGTTTGTGGTCAAACTGTTGGTGTCCTAAGCAAATCCGTCAGTCAGTACCAGCATCGACGATCGTCGCAGCAGCACACTTTTTCGTTGCTGGGTCGCAGTTGTTCGTCTCGCAGTCGCTATCGGAGATGCACGCCTTGGTGATCGCACATGCGTCACATTGCGGCCCACCACAGTCGACGTCGGTTTCGAGGTCGTCTTTGGCCATGTTGCCGCAGTTGGGGTTCTGCGAGCACTTGAGGAGTCCCGCCATGTCGAAGGCGCAGTAGCCGCTCAAGCAGTCTTGCGGGAACTCGCACGTCGCGCCGTCTTGGCAGGGGTTTTGGCAGTTCAGACCGCAGTCCGTATCCGCTTCACCCGTGTCTTTCATGCCATTCATGCATGTCGCTGGAGCACCAGGAATCACGCAGTTGAAGTACTCGACGACCTTCATCGTCGTGCCTGTCATCGAGTCTTTTCCGGTCGGACCCGTCACCGGTGCATCGAGCGGATAGAACACGCGGAACTTGATGAACCCGTCGTTGCCAATGCTTCCGGGGTCGGCGAGAAGTTCGGCGCGTGGAACCAGTTGGTCGAGTTTTTCCTCGCCGCTCAACCCGCCGTCTTCACTTGCTTCGTCGCATCGTGCGGTCTGCTCGAAGCTGAACTTGAAGCTTGCTTGCGAGGGACAGGTAACGCCGAAGTTGGAGGTCGCAGTGCCGTTGAAGGAGAACGTTCCGCCACAGATTTGCGTGTCGCTCGGGGTGCAGACCGTGTCTTCAGGAATGGCCGGGACGGGATCGAACGTGATGCTGAAGGTGCCGTTTTGGCCGACGGTACCAGCGCCGCAGGTTGTCCCGTCCTTGTTTGTCATGATGAACGAGACCGTGGTGGGAGGAAATGTTTCCGGCGCTTCGGGAGACAGGTTCAGTCCTGGGTCGAACTTGATGTTGCCACCTCGATCGAGCACGCACGTCTCGAGGTTGGTGCGATCCGCGGCTGCGCTGAACCTGCCTTTGGAGAAGGGCACGTCGGTTCCAAACGCTCCGCATCGATCCAACGACTCGAGAGCAAGTTCGCGATAGCAGTTGTTGGGATCGCCCAACCATCCGCAGAGATCGTCGAGCTTCGGAGCTTCGCTGCATGCGGGGAAGCTAGCCGCGACAAACGCGACCGAGAATGGGGCAAGGAGGAAAAGATGACGGAATCGCATGCGTCGAGTCTACGCGATGCGCGCGCGACCAGACCATACGGCTGCGGTTGGGGTTTGGGGCGTAGAGCGCCGAAGGCAACTCGAAGCCCCAAATGTTCAAACTGGATCAGAGTTGCGTGTACGGACCAGGAACGACGTAGACGTCTTCCGTTCCCGAGTACGCGAACATTCCCCAACACACGAGCTTGTGCTTGAGGGCAAACCCCATCGCCGTCGAGAGATCCGTTTTAGGTGCAAGGATCGCGAGATTCGATCGGCGCAATCCCCACCAACCAGGACCGTGATCCAAAAGCGATTCATGCAGGTCGCGCGACGCTGCAAATTGATCGCGAAGCACGGCCAGACGAAGACGCACGAACGGCGGTGGTTCTCCGTCTTTGGCTTCACCTGATGGGAAGTCGAACCAGAAGAGATTGTCACGAGCTTTGCGCGGTTCGACTTTGAGGCCTCGAGCCTCGAGGAATCGCGCGAAGTCGTCGGGTGAAAGTTTCTGCGTGATCGGATGGGTATCGATGTCTTTGCAAACATCGTCTTTGATTACGAACCCATTCAGACCGATCGATGGATCGCCGTCTTGATCTGGCGAAGCAAGGTTTCCTTCGGGTGAAGGAACATCGCTCGGATAATCAACACCTGCATCGATGCCTACGCAGGCCATCGAAGGTGTAGACAGAGCAAGCGCGACGAGTACGCGGAAACAAGGCGCGAACTTGGTCGCAAAACGATTCAGGATGACGTTACCGACTGCAAGATGCGTCACGGTGCACTCCTCGAAGGGGCAGCGTTGGCGGAACATAAACGAGCTACGAGCTTCGTGACTATCCAACGAACGAACGACATGGGGCAAACTCGCGGATGAACATTTGGCCCCGGCCCAAGGCTATCCTAAGTTATCTCCGATGAGGCCCGTCGACCTCGCTCCGTTTCGAACTGCCATGCTGTTTCCCAAAACTCTGCTTCTAGGCGCGATCTCGCTCGCCCTTTATGGGTGTGGCGGCTCTCCCACGGCACCTCAACGTGACGACGTGTTTTACCTACACGGAAGCGGCGTCATCGATAAAAACCAGAGCTTCGAGTCGTACTTTCCGAAGCTCAACGCCGACGAATCCGAGAGACTCCCGCGCCGCGTAGGCGTTGGAATTCTCGAAGGCGACGTGCGTTTTTCTCGTCCCATCGATTGGTACGTGCGCGATGCCGACAACACTGCCGGTCAACGCTTCATCTCGTACCAATCACCACGCCAATTCTTGTTCTCGATCTACGAACGCGTTGATCACCCCGAGGACAGTTGGCCTGATGTGGAAAAACGCTACGAGGAAGACTGCGAAAAACAGGGCGCCGAGATTCTCGCGCGCCGTATGCCTGTCGCAACTTCCAACGCTCAAGCGCGCACCTACATCGTGAAGACGAAAGTTCCCGCCAAACCCGCCTTCCATTCGTACGCACATGAAATACTCGTGCGTAGCGATCATCGTTTGCTCCTCGTTCAAGTCGTTCATGGCGAGAACATCGAGTCCGTCGCCGACGAGATGGGCAACGCTCTGCGCTCGATGCTTGTTTACTGACGCAGCACCCAATCCCCCTAGCCCCCTTTCCCTCGAGGGAAAGGGGGAATTTGCGCTCATTCAAAAGCAGACTCTCCAGCTTGTCCCGGGTCGTAATCACCGGACGTAGCTTCGGTTTGTCCCTCGGGGGTATGGGGGCAGAGCCGTTGGGTCAGTCTCTTTGGCGCAGCCAAAGAGATTGTGAGACCCAACGGCGAGCCCCCATCGAAAACCAAGCCTCGCGTAGCGCGCTTGTTAGCGCGCGAAGCGAGGGTCGTAATCACCGGACCTCGTATCGGTTTGTCCCCGGGTCGTAATCACCGGGCGCCGCGTCAGTTTGTCCGCGGGTCGTAATCACCGGGCACCGCGTCAGTTTGTCCGCGGGACCTAGTACGGCAGCGGCGGCGGTTCGAGACGTTCTTCTTCCTCGTCGCCTTCGCCGCTACCGGGCTTGGGTTTGTCGTCGAGCGGTACTTGGATCACAAAGTTTTGACCGATCGGACCACCAAGCCACGTCGTGCGCGCAAGCGTCGATGATTTCGGCGACGCCAGTTGAAACCGCGGAGCATCATCCGTTCCGACGTGCAGCTCGAGCGTCGCATCACACGCACCACGCGTGAGCGTGTCGACCGCTGCCTTCAAGATCGGTCGATTCGATCCCCCAGGAAGAAACGAGATGTACTCGTCGTACTTCAACGGCCCCAGCACGATCTTGAATCGCCCTGCGCCGTCATAGACCCACTTGCCGATCGTCAGACTCTCGCCGAGCTGATAGTTCGCCACGCCAATCTTGTTGCGCAGCGGTTTTTCCAAAAGGATCCAGTGACCAATGAACTGCTCGATCCCCACACCCATGCTGCCGAAGAGATCCTTCAGCACCACTTCCAGCCCTCGCGCCGAGCGCGAACGCGACGCGAGCAGAGGCGCATAACGCATGTAGAGAAATCGATGCAGTGGGCTCTTGTGATCCCGAAATCCATCGATGCCTGCAGCGCAAAGCAAACGTCGTGTGAACGGATCCTCGCCCTTCTTCCGATACCCAACCGAGTGTCGGTACTTGATGAACGAGCGATAGAAGAGCGACAGAAGGCGGTGGTTGAAGACGTCGAGGAACTCGCGTTTCGGCTGCGGTCCGCCCTGATAATCCTCTTGCGCGAGATCTTCGACGAAGTGTGTCGGGAGCGGCGAGACCGAGCCGTACAGACCAAGGAACGATGCTGTGAGGCGCATGCGTTCCTGTTCGTCCGGGTACTTCTCTTGCTTCAGCTCGCTGACGTCTGTCGATGCAAAGATGAGGCTCGTGTCTGCGCGAAGACGAATGCGTTCTTGTGCTGCAGGACCGAGTTGTCCGACCGGAGCGCTACCTGGAAAGAGGCGCTCGAGAACGTAGACGAGACGAAAAAACGAGTAACGACGAGCGTTGTGTTCGAGCTCGGAAACCTTGGCGAGGATAAGCGCCTGCGTTCGCGCCTGCAGCTCGGCAGGCGACAACTCGGCACCATCCGGAGACGGTGTCACATGAGGTTGAGACTGCCGCTCTTCGGCTCCCATCGATACACCACGCGCGAGTTTGTCCCGGTGACACTGAGCTGCGTAAACGAGTTCAGCGATACGTACGAAGCGAGCATTTCATTCAAGATGCTTGCGAACAGATACATCTCACCTTCGCCGGCAAATCCTCCTTCGTCGAGTTCGATATCTGTCGCGATGCCGCGCACTGGCGCGCCGCGATACAACCGATCCGTCGGACGTACGCGAATCGATTTGATCGCTTGCATGCGCAGTTGATTCGCTCGAGCTGCTTGCCGATCGATGACTGCTGGGAAGTTGTAGATCTCGAGCATCGAACGCAGCACTTCGAGCTCCGTGATCGAGCGG
>DAOMZH010000145.1:0-1416 GCA_035437985.1 Polyangium sp. (in: bacteria)
CAAAGAATATGTGGTGTCGTCGCCAGGCACGCCAAGAGGCGCGCAATCGTCGAATGGTTGTCCCAAACCATTGTGATGCGCCGGCGCGCAAGATGCCCCGCAGCAGAGACCGCGATTGCATTCGCAACCATTGGCCGTGCTGCCGTCGCAGCTCGAATAACCCGAATTGCACATGACGCTGCACGTGCTCCCGCTGCACACGCCCGAGGCATTGGCGGGACTTGGACAAACGTTTCCACATGTCCCGCAGTTGGAAGCATCGGTCGTGACATTTACTTCACAACCATCCGTGCCGTTTCGATTGCAATCACGAAGGTTTGTCCCACACGCGGTGCACATGCTGCTCGAACACGACTGCGAAATGGTGCACGACATGTTGCATCCGCCGCAGTTTGTCCCGCTCGTCGTCGTATTGATTTCGCACCCATTGGCGGTGCTCATGTCGCAATCGGCTTGACCCAGAGGACACGCATCGACGCAGGTGCCGCCCGCGCAGAGTTTGCCCATGGGACAAGGCATGTTGCATCCGCCGCAATGGGAATTCGACGTGGCCGTATTCGTTTCGCAGCCGTTCGTCAGATTGCCATCGCAATTGCCATAGTTCGCGTCGCACGCGGTGAACGTGCACGTCCCGGTCGAACACGATTCGCTGGCATTGGCAAAGTCGCACGTCACGCCGCATCCGCCGCAATTGGTCAGCGTCGTGGTCGATGTTTCGCAACCATTGTTCGCATTGCCATCGCAACTGGTGTAGCCCATCGAGCACGAGGGGGAGCAATTGCCACCGGAGCACGTCGTGCTTCCATGACCATTGGTGCACATGGTGCCGCAGACGCCGCAGTTGGACGTCGTATTGAGTGGCACTTCGCAACCATTGGCCGCAACGCCGTCGCAATTGCCATATCCCGAATTACACGAAACCAGCGCGCAAGTTCCAGTTTGGCATGAGCCGGTTCCATTGGAATACGGGCACGCGTTGTTGCACATGCCGCAGTTCAAGTTGGACGTGTTGGTATTCGTCTCGCAGCCATTGTTGGGGTTGCCGTCACAGCTGGCAAAACCCATCGCGCACGTGGGCGTGCACGTGCCGTTCGTGCACGACGTCGTCCCATTGCCGTTCGTGCATGTCACGCCGCACATGCCGCAGTTCGACGTGTTGTTGCCCGTATTGATTTCGCAGCCGTTCGCATACATGCCGTCGCAGTTTTGGAACGGTGCGGTGCACGATTGAATGCCGCACGTCGTTCCATTGCAGGTCGGCGTGCCGTTTTGCACCGAGCACACATTGCCGCAACCGCCACACGCGTTCACGTTGTTTGTCGTGGCCGTCTCGCAGCCGTTGGCTACGTTCGCGTCGCAGTTGCCAAAACCAGATGCGCAGTTGATCCCGCACGAACCGTTCGTGCAGGTCGCCGA
>DAOMZH010000145.1:1516-15928 GCA_035437985.1 Polyangium sp. (in: bacteria)
CGAACCGTTCGTGCAGGTCGCCGAGCCGTTTGTCGAACTGCACTGATTCATGCAGGCGCCGCAGTTCGACGTGTTCGTGGCCGTGTTGATTTCGCAGCCGTTCGTCTTGTTGCCGTCGCAGTTGGCGAACGTTCCAACGCATGAAGTGATCTCGCATGTGCCTGTGCTGCACGAGGTATTCGCGTTGGCGTACGCGCACGTAACGCCACATCCGCCGCAATTGCTGTTCGTGCGGAGATTGGTTTCGCAACCGTTGGCGTACAAACCATCGCAGTCGGCAAACCCTGTATTGCACGAGAGAATCGTGCAGTTGCCGCTCGTGCAGCTGGGTGTGCCGTTCGCGACGAAGCACGCGATGCCGCACCCACCACAGTTGTTCACGTCGTTCGTGATCGTCGTCTCGCACCCGTTCATCGAGTTTCCGTCGCAATCACCTCGACCGCCGGCGCACATCGATACACCGCACGTGCTGTTGTTGCAGGCCGGCGTTCCACCTGCTGGTGGACAACTGTTCATGCACATGCCGCAGTTGTTTACGTTGTTCGTCGTGTTGATCTCGCAGCCGTTGGCAACGTTCATGTCGCAGTTGGCAAAACCCACGTTGCACGCGATCGAGCACATGCCGCTCATGCACGACGGCGTCCCGTTGTTCGTGCTGCAGCCGGCTCCGCAGCTGCCGCAATTGGTGGCGCTCGTGTTCAGGTTTGTCTCGCACCCATTCGCCGCCATTCCGTCACAATCGCCGAATCCCGCGTTGCACATGGCGATCGTGCAGCCGCCGTTCGAACACGCTGGCGTGGCATTGGCCAACATGCAGACGGTTCCGCAAGCCCCACAATTGTTCACGTTCGTATTGATGTTCGTCTCGCAGCCGTCGGTCGCAACCAGGTTGCAATCAGCAAACGGAGGCGCACAGGCGTCGACTTTGCAGCTGCCCATGACGCACTTGGTCGACGAATTCGGGAGCGAACAAGCACTGTCACACGTGCCGCAATTTTGCGGATCGGTCTGGGTGTTGATCTCGCATCCGTCGTTGTCCACATTGTAGCAGTCGGAAAAACCCGACTCACAACTGCCGACGGCACATGAGCCGGCAAGACAAACCTCGTTGGAATTGGCCAAGACGCACGCGTTGTTGCACGTCGAGCAATGTGCGGCGGTGGTCATGACGTCCGTTTCGCAGCCATTGGCGGGCAATAAGTCGCAATCCGCGAACGTTCCCACACACGCGCCAAGCGCACACATGCCCGCGGCACATGCCGGCTGAGCATTCGGGAATCCGGCACAAGGCATCCCGCAGGTGCTGCAGTTCGACGGATCCGCCAACGGATCGGATTCGCATCCGTTTGTCGCGACGAGGTCACAATCGTTCCAACCTTGGGCACATCCCGTCAGAACGCACGAGCCTGCTTCGCATTTGCCGGAGGACAAGGATCATCGGCCATGCACCCGATACAGGTATGCGTGCTCGTTTCGCACGTCATCATTCCCCCGCCGAAAAGATTACAGTCGGCATCGTCGTTGCAGCCGGGTACGCACGTATTGTCCGCCTCGCAGTATTCTCCGCCCCCACCGCTGCCCGCAGAGCCTCCCATCCCCGTTTGCCCGAACCCCACATAATCCGGGAAACTGCAAGCCGAAACCAAGAACTATCCGTCGAGCGCGTACATAATGTCACGCTTCGTTCCGCTGCAGATTCTGCAAGCTCGCCCGTGGCAACAGGATTTTGCTGCAATCTCAGCGTTTTAATTTGGCAATGAAAATATCGCTGCTTGCAGGGTTTATGAGAGGGTCATTGCCGAGGTCCAAGGTTCCCCGAAAATCTCCAGCGACGACGAGTTCGTCCGGGCCACTCAACGCAATGGCGCGACCGTATTGCGAATCGCCACTGCCACTGCGGAAACTCCAGAGGGTTTGTCCTGACGGATCGAGGCGCATGACGAACAAGTCGGTGTCTCCAGGTCCGGAAATGAGCCCCGAGCCAAAATTCACGGTGCCCGCGACATATCCCGTGACGAAAACATTACCATCGCCCATTGCCGCAACGTCGGCTGCATATTGATCATCGGTCCCTTGGTTGGCATCCGCATCCCCAATCGTGCGCATCCAAGTTACAGCCCCCATCGCATCGACTCGGGTGATGAACGCATCGAATCCACCAATGCTCGATACGGCTTTGCCCCCGAAATCGCAGGCTCCCTCGAATTCACCTACCAAGACCGTACTGCCAGCTCCAGGAATGAGCGACAAACCATTGGGTTGTTGGGTGCTGGCATTTCCCATCCGCAATGTCCAGCTGGGCATTCCGCTCGTGGGGAATTGTCCAAGAAAAACGTCTCCTTGTCCCGCGCTGGTTTGCATACCCCATTCGAGTTTTCCGTCGAACTTCGCTGCCGCATGAGCAAGCCCCGATGTATTGACGGCGAGACTCCTTGCGCTTTGTTCGTCGCTATCGCCGGCACGCATGACACTCGAAACGGTTCCATTCGCGGTGTAGCGGACCAAGAAGAGGTCATTGGCGCCCATGCTTGTAATCGAAGTGGTTCCAAACGTGGCAACTCCGCCAAAATCACCAAAACAGAGGATATCGTCCGCCGTCTGGGCCACGTCCACCGCTGCACATCGCTGATTTTGGGCGTCGCCGAATCTGTCGCCCCACACGAGCGTCCCAGTTGCGCTAGAAAAACGAATCAAGAATCCGTCGAGTCCCCCATTGTACGAAAAGTTTTTGGTGTCGACGGTCATCAGGCCATTAAATGAGCCGCCAACGACCGGATCACCATTCTTCGTCAAACTCAGCGATTCAATCCGGTCCGGACCTGCCCCGCCAAATTTCTTGACCCAAATTGGATCGCCGTTGGGATCTAGTTTGACCAGGAACGCATCGAGATCGACATTGGAAACGAGCGTCATTCCATTGCCAAAATCGAGCGTCCCGCCAAACGAACCGGCGACGAAAATGTTTTCCGCGGCGTCTACCGCCACATCGGTCACATATTGAGCAGAACCGTCGCCAAATTGTTTGCTCCAGACAGCAGCAACGGGAGGTCCGCCATCTGCGCCGCCGACTCCATTCGTGCCTGTACTTACCGAAGAAGACACACCCGAAATGCCGCCCACTCCTCCAGAATCGCCTCCAGCGCCACCGGAGGCTCCTGGGTCGAGACGCAAGTCATCGAGGCCGCCAATGAATTGGCAGCCGCCCCAGAGCACGACGATGAAGATGGAGGTGAGGCGGGAAGTGGGGAAGGTGTACGACATGGGCATCACGGACAAAGGCGCAAGGTGCGTTCCGCGGCCCCAAGAGTTCAACTTGGTTTGGCGCGCCAGACGCTAGAGGCGAGCTGGAGCCCCAAATATCAAAAACGACCGCGGACTCTCGAAAGAGCCCGCATCGTATCAGATTCAGTTGTCCTGCGAAGGATTCAACTGCACCCCGGGGCCCAAAAATACGACGGCCAGGGCAAGTCCCATGAATTTCAGAACCTGATTTACTCGTCCGCGCATCGCAGTCACCCTCCGTGTCAGGTCAACGAACAATATGTTACAGGACGGTGACAAGAAAGGCAAGGAATTTTTCATGCCCGATCAAAAATAATTTTCCCGTGTAACTATTAAATTTTGATACCACCACCCGCTCTTTCCTCCAAAGCCTCGGAAAAAGCGGCCTCCAGCTCACGCGCATGATGCGCCCACGTGTAACGCGATCGCACCAGCGCCGCCCCCCCTTTTGCCACACGCTGACACAATTCTCGATCCTCCAAAACGTCATAAAGTAATTTATGTAACGCATCAGTGTTCTCGGCCGGATACAACAAAATGTTTTAGCCTGCACAGAAAAGCTCGTGCATGCGTGGTGTGTCGATCGTGATCGCCACCTTTTCCGACGCCATGTATTCCAACACCTTGATCGGATCTCGATTCATCCCATGTGTCCGAAAAATGGGGTGCCTTGATGGTGCGTACGGAGCGATACATACATCTGCGGCGGCAATGTATGCGCCGATTTTGTCATGAGCCACTTGACCTGCGAATTTCACCCGGTCGCCAACTCCCTCGGATTCGGCCATTCGTTCCATGCGGCTTTTGTCTTGCCCGTCGCCGACCATGAGAAAGACGACGGGAGGTCCCGACCATTTCTTGGCCACCGATACGAGAATGTCCGCTCCATGCCAATGCGGAAAACTGCCCGTGTAAACGACGATGCGTTGCCCTTCTGGCGCGTAGCGAGTTCGAATTGGGTCCGGAGATTGTCCGGTCAAATGGTCGATATCCACGCCCCAATGCACGATTCGAAGTTTATGGCGATATTGCTCGGGAATGAATTCGTCGCTGGTGGCGACGATGCGGGCCGATTCTCGAAAAGATAGATTGCTCGCGTCGCGATCCAGCGTCATGAGCACGCTGGGGACCTTGAATGCTTTGCCCAGCAATGGGCCGAGGCCCTGGGCGGAGTATCGTTCGTAAATGACATCCGGTCGAAATGCTTTGATGACCCCGTACACACGGGCGAATGAATACGGAATCAATGCTTTTTGCAAGATCGGCGCAACGGCAAAGCCGTAGGCGAGAACGTTTTTCTCGGTTGAACCATGGCGACAAAAGAGCAGCACGTCATGGCGTTTCGACAATTCTCGGTAGACGTGCGTCGTGTGGGTCGAACCGCCGTGAGTGCCAGGGACGGGGATATTTGGCGTGAGATAGACGATACGCATGGTAATGAGTGGACCGACGAGAACTCGTTATCATCGACATCGGCGTGCGTGAAGCAACGACGAATCGACGAAGGCGCGATGATGTAGCAGAGGGTTGTTTCTGTCGCAATGTCGCAATGTCGCAATGTTCGACATACCGCATGTGCCACCACGGTTTCGCAGTCGGCGAGGCAGCGTGAACTCCATTCACAGTCGAGAATGTTTTTTCAAGGGGTTTCATTTGGTCGTTTTTCGTGTCAAAGGAACCCGCCGGTTACGTGGTATGGTGTGGTGGATCCACTGTTCGTGACTCCGATGAAACTAACGAAGAGCGACGTAATCAAGTCTCCGGACGTAGAAGATCCGGTTAACTTTTACCTTCACCGATCGTTGCAGTTGGTCCTAGCCCGGCCGCTTTTGCGCACGTCGATCACGCCGAATCAGATCACGTTTCTGTCCCTCTGTGCCGGTCTTTTGGCGGCGTACCTGATAACGTTTGGTACGGGAACGCAACGATTCGCCGCGGCAGGGTTGATGTTTGCCTCGGCGATTCTGGATGGAGTCGATGGGATGATTGCCCGCGTGAAGAAGACGTCGTCGGAGACGGGGCACGCGATCGACGGGGCCGCAGATTATTTCGTCAACATATCGACGACGATTGCCGCGATTTATCATCTTGGACAAACCACAGGTCAGCCGATCCTGGCCGCTGCATTGGGATTCGGAGCGCATTTCGTTTGGGCGCAACACCTGATGCTGTATGATTTTCATTGCGCCTTGTTTTTGCGATTCTTGACGGGCGGTAAACACCAGGGTGGTGATCGCGTCCGGGCCGAAGCGACGTTGCAAAAGGTGCGCGAAAGCGGCTCGTTATTCAAACGCGTGCTGATGACGGTTTTCGTTTGGCAACTCGGCAATCGCCAAGGATTGCTCGAAAAATTGAGTCCCCTCGGGGCGAAGATCGCCACGCAGCCTGCAGATGAGGTCTTTGCCCGCGAGTACGTCGAGACGCACCGAGCGCCCATGCGCCTCTGGGCTTATTGTGGCAATGCGCTGCACATGGATCTTTTTGCTCTGGCGATCGTGTTCGATCGTTTCGATATTTATTTTCTCACGCGAATCTTTGGGTTTTCCCTCATCGCAGTCGTGGCAATGATCTGGGAACGGCGCGTGCTCGGTCGACATGTCATTCTGCGCGAGGGTTCGTCGTGACGATTGAAGCGTCGGAGAATTCGGTGAACGAGAAACGAGATTCGGGGCCTGCGTGGTCGATGCAGCGCGTGATTGGCCTGGTCATTCTGTTTACATCGTTGTTTTACGTCCCTTCGATTCGTTGCGGATTTTTTGCCGACGATTGGCTCCATCGTTTGGCGCTCGATCAGCTTCCGGATATCTTTCGCGAGCAAATCAACCTTTTTGGTTTGATTCGTTCGACCGAGGAGGTGATTGCGTTCAAGAAGTTTGGTTTGGCGCCGTGGTGGACGTCGAACGAGGTTCGGATCAACTTTTGGCGTCCCTTGCCGTCGATTACGCATTGGCTCGAGTATCAAGCTTTTGGGCATAGTACGATTGCCGCGCATCTCATCAGCATTGCGTTTTACGCGCTCAACGTTTATCTCGTGTATCGGCTGCTAGCGCGATATTTGAAATCCGCCTGGCCGTTGATCTTGGGCGTGGCCGTATACGCGCTCGATGATGCGCATGCCCTGAACATCGTGTGGATTGCCAATCGCAATGAAACGATCGGGGGCATTTTCGTCGTCGCTTCGCTTTTGGCGTTCTTGCGGTATCGCGAGGAAGGTCAGGCAAGGTTTGCGTGGCTCTCGTTATTGGGGTACGTGGGGGCGCTTTTGTCCAAGGAATCTGGTTTGGTGCTGCCTTTGTTCGTGGTGGCGCATATTGTGGTCTTTCCGGAAAAGCCAGGGCAATCGTTGGTTTCGCGAGTTCGTCCGTTTTTGGGGTGGCTCGTGGCGTTTGGCGTCGTGAGTGTCGCTTTTCTTTACGTTTATTTCGTGGTGCTCAAGCATGGCGCCAATACGGTGTATTATCTGAATCCTGGGAAAAACCCGGGACTTTGGGCCGCGAACTTTTTCCGTTCGGCTTTTTTTCATGCCGTGATTTTGGCCACGGGCGTACCTTTGCACGTGCTTTCGAGCACGCCGGTGCGTGATTATCCGGCTGCCGCGGTGCTGCTCGGGGCCGTGACGATTGGTTTTTGGGTGCTGGCGTGGAAATGGTTGAAGACGGATCGGCCGCTGCGTTTTTTCGTGCTGACGATGATTGCTGGGCAAGTCATCGTGACGACGAGTTTTCCGGACCCGCGTAATTTGCTTTTGCCGTCGATTGGTTTCGCCTACATGGTGGCGCGCGTGTTCGAAGAAGCCGTCAAGCGATTCGACGAGACTCGCGACAAACGATATCGGGCGGTTTCGTGGGCGCTCATTGGGCTGCATTTAATCCTGGCGCCGGTTTTGTGCCAGGTTTGCATTTATGTGGTGGGCACGTTCGAGGGGCGGTTTCGGAGCATTTCGACGTCGCTCGCGGAAACGATCGACTATCAGCATTTGCCGCCCGAGAAACTCGAAGTGTTTTTCCTGAACTGGCATCAACGAGAAGTGACGGCGCTTTACGGACTTTATTTGCGGCGCGTTTTGCCTACGGGCATATCGGATTACAAGCCGATCACCCACAACCCGCAACTCTCGTACCTCGACAAACTATACCAGGGTCTGGGTGGCGAGAGCATTCATTACCATTCGTTGGCGTACACGATCGAGGGCGTGGATGTGCGGGTGGAAAACGAACACGAGATCGTCATTCGGCCGAAAATCGTTTCGTATTTTCCCACGGTGTTCGAGCGTCTTTATACGACGAGCAACGAGTGGCGGGTGGGGCAAACGTTCGAGCCGGGGCCGTATCGGGCGACCATTGAAAAGTTGAATGACGAGGGGGAAGTGCTCGAAGTGCGATTTACATTTCCCGAACCGCTCAGTTCGCCGCGATACTACTTCATGCGGTGGAATGGGGAGAAGTTTGTCCGGGAATCGTTGTTGACCGTTGCGGCACGTCCGTGAAAAAGGTGTGGCAACCGTGCCGTATCGGCGACGTAGTGCGAAACATTTTCCCACTTGACAGCCTGCCGAACCGCGTTCAGCAGTCCGGCAGGCTGTGAAGCGTCAGAGCAGTTCACTTGCCTTTGGAAGCCTGCTTCTCCTTCTTTTTGTCTTGCTTTTCCTTGGTGGAGAGCTTGGGCTTGTTGTTCTTTCCGGGCTTCTCTTGTCCCTTGGCCATGCATCCTCCTCCGCCGTCGTGACGGCGCAACGGGACAACCATAGCAAACCCAGTTTCGAATGCCTACTCCCAGGGTGAACCCATCTCGTCAGTCGTACATCGAGGGACGATCCGTCTTGACCGCTTCGCCCGAACGCGCGACGGTTCCTATTCATGGCGTTGCGTAAGCTGCTCCTCTTTGGTTTGACCATTGGTTTGACCTTGGGGGGTTTGGCTTGTGCACCGGTGACGAAGCCTGTTTTGCCGGCTTTCAAGTCGCCGCAATCGGTGCCGCATGCGGACCCGGATCGTTTTTCCGTGCTCGTCGCCGAGTTCGCTCGGGACGATGACGAGAATCGGGACGGGGTAGGGGATACGACGACGCAACTGCGGCGTGAGTTCGATGCGTGGGGTGGCGAGGGGCGACAAAAAGAAGGAAAGATGGGGCCCGAGGTGTTGGTTTTGCACGGCATCGTGAACACCGAACTGCGGGAAAACGGGGGGTATCACGACCACGAAGAGGCGCGGCGGTGGCTCGTGAAAACGGGCGCGCGAGTGATTCTTTGGGGCTTTGTATTAGAAGGACAAACAGAACGCGACGTCGTCTTGCGTTTGACCGGTTCCCGTGACCGTCCGCAAGGTAATGCATTTCCTTTGGAAATGGAATGGGTGATTTCAAGGGACCAATGGGCGAAGGTTTTTCCGGTCATCCGTTTGGCGCTGGCCATTGAAGCGACGGGTTATGAGGATTTGGCGGGATTGGGTTTACGTGACGAACTTCCGCAACTCGTGCCGCTTGTCGAAGAGCAAAAGAGTGCGCGGCCGGGTCGAGTGGAGTCGCTCGTGGCGCTCGCGTTGCAGGCGCGTGCATCGCGTACGGGGGAGGTCGCTCTTCTGCGGCGAGCTCTGACGATGTTGCAAGAAGTGTCGACTACGGACAAACCCACGGCAGAAGCTGCGGTTTCTCGCGCGCGATTGCGGGCAATGCAGGCGAGTGTCTTGGCGGATTGGTACGAACTCGAAACGAACGAGGGGGCTTTGTTGGAAGCCATTGCGGCGTATCGAGAAGCCGCCAAAGAACTGACGATGTCGCGCACGCCGTGGGACTTTGCGATCGTGTACAATCAATTGGGGCGACTTCATGAACGAATGGCGCTGCAAAATCAATCCGAGGCGCCGCGTTGTGCCGCGGTGGATGCATTTTGGCAAGCGGCTCAGGTCACGTACGACGGCGATGTTCCGCAATACATGGACACGACCCTGCGCGGTGTTCAGCGTAACTTGTCGAGCTTGACGCGCCGATTACCATCAGGCCAAAAACCCGAATGCAATCCGCCCATTGACGACGTTTTATGGCGGACGTTTCAAGCGAGCGAAGATGTTCGGGCGGGTCGCGGCAAGTGACCGAAATTTTACCGCGGAAAATAGGCATTTCGATCGATCATGCGGAAACCATCTTGAAAAAAATGGCGATGGGTGAGACGTTTTGATGACGCACGTGCGCCTTGTGCAAGCCCGTGCACGCTGGACGTTGGATGAATGCCGAGGACGCCATGATCGAGCAAAAGCAGTTGCAAGACTTCATCACCAAACTGCGTGAATGCACGTATTTCGAAGATGCGGCTTCGGTCATCTTGCAAGAAGCGCTCAGCACGGCGAATACGACGTTGGCGGCGAGCCCCTTTGTGAAAACAGGCCGCATTTTGCGCGGAATGGTGCATTTGCGTCCGGCGGATGGTTATCAGCGGCTGGTCGTCGTCGACGCGTTGGCTCCTAAGCCCGGACAAACTCCCTCGATGCATCTTCCGAGTGCGAGCGCTTGGCGTTGGGTGGTGCAGCGAGTTTGTCCGGTTGTTGTCGACGTACCCATTGGTCGCGTGCGTGCCGTGAGTCGTGGAATACCAGAAGTATTGGCGGACGCGGGTTTTTCGAGTACCGAGACGGTGCAACGTTTGACCAATCGAGACACGACGCATTTCGTAGCTTTGCCGATTCGTTCGATGCGTGGGGTCGTGGAAGGAATGGCGACGGTCGAAATGGGTTGTCCCATTGCCGTGGGCGATGATTTCATTTCGGTACCGGTGGCCGAGCATGTGCAAATGCTGGTCGACATTGCGGCGCCTTATTTGGTGGGTTTGCCTTTGCGTCCGGTATCCAAATGTCCCACGGATGATCTTTTGCCCGTGGTGGGGACGGTCATGGCCCCCATTGTCGAAATGTTACGGGTGTTTGCGCAGCAAGAAGAAACCTTGTTGATTGGAGGTCCAACAGGGGCGGGTAAATCGCGTTTGGCGCAATGGTGTCACGCGCAATCAGGGAGAAAAACGGGGCCATTTGAAGTGCTGGACCTCATTACGGTGCCCGAAGATTTGCAAATGGCCGAATTGTGTGGCTGGCGCAAGGGCGCTTTCACCGGGGCCGTGCGCGATGCTCCGGGAGCGGTTTCGCGCGCTATGGGCGGCACTTTGTTCATTGATGAAATCGACAAACTCTCCATGAAAGCGCAAGCTGGGCTTTTGCAACTGCTCGAATCTCGTAAATACCGGACGCTGGGCGACACAGGGAGGGAACAAAGGGCGGATGTTCGATTCATCGTCGGGAGCAACGCCAATTTGTTGGATTTGGTCGCGCAGGGACGTTTTCGCGAGGATCTTTATTATCGAATCAACGTTTTACCGGTCAAAATGCCGTCCTTGGACGAACGATGCGATGAAATTGCAGATTGGGCGTATTTCATGTCGCTAAGGCGGCATCGCGAATCGATTCCGGATGGGCAAATACGCATGGTGGCCGGTGTGGAACGATTGCTCTCCGAAAGGACTTGGCCGGGCAATTTGCGCCAGCTCGACAACGTGGTCCGGCGCGCGTATGCATTGGCGTTGATGAATCATTCGCCAGGGGCGCACGAAATCGTCCTCGAGGAACGACATTTTTTGCGGGCATTGAGTTACGAGTCTGGGGGCGGCAAACGGTCGCTCATCGATTGCATGCAAGCCGCCGCGATTGCCTTCGTGGAAGAAGCAGAAAGAATCGAAGAACGCGGGGGATGCCTCGATTTGGACCTCGGAGAAGCTTTGCGCGGGTTCATCGTGGGCATTGCAGTCGAACGTACGGGAAGTCGCGAGCATGCATTTCGGATGTTGGGTAAGGCGCAGCAGGTCCAAAATCGAAATCACCACAAAATGTTGCGTCGAGAAATCGAGCGCGTCGAGGCGCTGTGTAAAGCGGTGGGTGACGACAGCAAAAAGTACTTCACGCGGATTCTCGATGAAGACGGATGAGTTTGGAATCGCGGTGGGTTTTTCGAATCCGTACGCGCCATTGTCGGCGCTGATTTTTTTTGTATATCTCGAAATTGCCCCTTGCTTCTCATCGCGGGGTGCGTATAGCTTTTTGCGGTAAATATGGGGAATCTGTTACTGGACAAGTACGAAATCATTCGTGTCATCGGTAAAGGTGGCATGGGAATGGTGTATGAGGCACGTGACGTCAGTTCGGGACGTCGGGTGGCGGTCAAATGGATGCACGGGCAATCGTTCGCCGATGACGATCCGAACCTATTGCGATTTCAGCAGGAAGCTCGAATTGCCGGGGCGCTCGATTCACCACATGTGACGGCGGTGTACGAATGTGCCCGAGAGCCTCGAAAAGAAGTGGTTTTTCAGGTGATGGAGCTTCTTCGGGGGGAAGATTTGCAATCGTTACTCGAGCGGGTCGGAGCCTTGGAGCCCGCAGTGGCTTTACGAATTGCGGTGCAAGCATCTTCGGGTTTGGCGGCGGCGCATCGCGCGGGGGTGGTGCATCGAGACATCAAACCCGACAATATCTTTTTGTCGCGAAGTGAAGGTGAAACTGTCGTTGTAAAATTGCTGGACTTTGGAATCGCAAAAATTCGACAATCGAAAGATGGTAATCAGGGCATGACCGTTCCGCTCAATTCGATGACGTCGAGCGGCGAGATGTTGGGAACTCCGCTTTATATGGCGCCGGAGCAATTCGAAGATGCGAAAAACGTCGATGCTCGGGCCGATGTTTATTCGATGGGGGTGACGATGTATGCAATGCTCGCTGGGGCACCTCCGCACGCCGATTCAAAATCATTCATGCAAATATTGCGGGCCATCATGACGGGCCCTCCGCCGTCGCTGCTGAAGCATGCGCCTTGGGTTCGTCCAACGCTCGCAGCCATCGTCGAAAAAACCATGCAATCCGATCCGAAAGCGCGATATGCCAATGCTGCAGAATTGTTGGAAGCATTGACGAAGGAATTGGAAGGATCGAGCGATTTATTGGAAGCACATCTGGTGGGAATCGCGGCGGAGCGCAAGTTTGTGGCGCGGTCAGAAGTCATTGCCGAAACGATTGCAGACACGGGGAGTCGCAAAGCAGAAACGGTTCCTGGGGCGAAAGCGCCGTGGTGGCGGAAAATATTGGGCGGATAGGTGTGGTCGGCTCGACACGACGTGTGGTCATGGAGCGTCATCGGCGAACGCGGACTGCGTCTTTGCGGAACGCAGAGCGTTTCGTTATGGTCACAATAAAATGTGACGTTTCGGAACATTGCCGTCGGAGACAATGCATTTTGTGCGTTCGCGCGGAACGCGCACTGCGTCTTTGAGAAACGCAGTTTGGATATGTCGAGCGCAGTCGAAAATTGCCGTGATTTCGCGAATGCGTCGAAGGAAGACGCATTCGCGGTGGTCACGAAGGTGGTTTACAATTCAAAGAGTAGCGTCTCGTTTTGACGCAGCTATCGAGCGCGTGATTTTATCGGCGACACTCGGCGCCGCCGCCTCGATACATCTCGTCGCTCTTCAGGCGCGAACCAATGGTTCGGAATCCTGCTGCACCGCACGAATAAGCACCCTCGGTCATGGACCATGTACAAGCCGTCTCGCACGCGCCGGTAATGACCAGGTTGCATCCGATTGTGGGATCGTCGTCGCAAATGCGCATATTGAGGTCGCTGCTGGATGCGCATCGCTCGCCGAGGCTCTTGTCGTGGCAGGCGTAAACGATGACTCGACCCACGTCGACGGCGGTATCGAAAATGTTGCCGTAGGTGTGGCTGTCGCGCCACGGAAAGTTGGGGTCATCCGCCCCCGGCTTCTGGAAGTTTGCATCTTGCTTGACGCCGTCGACTTCGAGGTCAATTTCGGCGCCAAAACCATTGAGGTGCTGGGTCAGACACGAGGTCATCCACCATTCGTCGTCGGAGTTGAGCCGGTCGTTCGCCCATCGGGGGGCGACGCTGAGCCAGCCCTGAATCTTTTCTCCGGATTGTGGATCAACCACGTACGTGTCTTGGGGCAAGGCGCAGCGAATCATGTATTGCAGCGCCTGCGTGCGACACTCCGGGGACAGGGCATCAATGTCCGCGTTGGGTCGAAGCTCGATGTTGCCCGTCTGCGGATCGGTCCAGAGGCTCTTGGTGGCATATTGACGAAGGCCGTTCAGAGTGTGCGCGTTCCAGAAACACGCGGGCAACCAGCCATTGCTGCTGCCGGGGGGCAATTCTGTCGGATCGCGATAACCGCCCATCGTATCGAGTCCGATGGAGAAAACATCGCCGTCCACTTTGGCACTATCAGCTTCCAACGCGCATCCGGGGGCGGCCAAAGCAATCGTGATAAACAAGAAGCTTGAAAACAGTTTTCGTGCGGTCATGGGAGCCTCCAGCAATGAGCGAGATGAGTGAGCGTGTGACGATATCAATAAGCAGCTCTCATGCCAAGCATAATTTTTTCCCGCGAGATGGGAACTCGGAGGTGCAGGCGGGATTGGGTTTGCAGTCTTGGTTACTGGAAGAAACGCAAGAGCGCGTTTCGTCGATAATCGTAATCGAGGGCCACGAGCTTGTCGCGGCGGGAAATTTCCGCGAATGCGTTGGTCGATTGCTGCATACTCGTGTCCGATGCGGCACGATCTTTTGCCTTTTTTGCGTCAACCAGATGCAAGAGCGATTGAATGGCAACAGGTTGAAGCAGACTCGGATTTTTTTTCAGTGCGTCGTCCATCAATCGAAGACCGACTGCAGTGTCTTGAGTATGACCATCATCCATGGCGGCGCGTAAGGCATAGGCTTCGGCCATGATTTCATAAATAACTGCCTCGTCGCTCTTTTGTTCGACCACCGGGCGAATCAAATTGAAGAGGGTATCGTAATCTACTTGGTTCTTTGACTTGGCTCGTAAATGGTTCCACAAGCTTTCGAGTTCGATGCGGGCTAAAAGGATGCGTGTGGCGAGGGTCATGTTGCCGCGGACGGCGACAATCGTTTGCGCCGCTTTTCGCGCGGCGTCGATATGGACCGATGCGTCTTGGTCGTGGCGGTGGGCATACATGGCGCGGATCCAATGGCACCTAGCGATTTCACCGAGAAAAAATGCATCCTTTGGTAATTGTCCAGCATATTCACGAATGGGCGCGATTGCGGAGTCGATTGCCG